>NZ_BNED01000003.1 GCF_016755875.1 Streptomyces spororaveus
CGTGGCGGCGGCAACGGTCCTGGAGGTCGCCGAGGGCGGTAGCAGCCGCGCCCGGTAACGGCCTGGCGGTGGGGCCGGATCACATCTGCTGGTTCCCATCACCAGTGATCGCCTCACCAATAGACCCACGAGCAGCGACTTCGCGCTCTCCCGGGACGCTGGGCGCCGTTGTCGTGGCACTTGGGCTGGAACCTGCGGCCGGGGGCTGGGTGCTCATGCCGCCGAGGACTCATCCGCCCGACCACCGGTTGCGGTGCGGCTGGTTCGGCCCGGGACCGTTCCGGGGCTGGTCGTCCTGGATCGGCTCCGACCTGGGCAGAGGGCCGTTCCGGCAACAAGGTTTTCTCGACCGCTTACCGTCCGAGACATGTCAGTACTCGCCCTGCCCGGGCACCCAGTCGCGCGTAGGCAGTGACGGCATCGTCCAGGGTGAGTTCAGGTCCGTCGCGCGCCCGTATCCGCCAAGGACTGGCGCGGCTACGGCTGGGTCGGATAGCCGCGTACGGGGCCGGCGAGCTCGGCGTAGAGGTCGATGCGGTCCTGCTCCCGGTGGACGGGACCGCAGCCACCCACGGCCGGAGCCAGCTGACCGGGAGCCGCGGGCCGCGGGAGTGGTGGGTGAGCGGGACCCGGCCGCTGTCGGAAGGACCCGAGGCCGGGAAACTGCCGGTGCGGCGGGCAGGGTGGTCAGGGAGGTGAGGGCCGCGTCCACCCGAACGGCGGCAAGCCACAGCGATACCCGCTCGCGTCGGCGGACACCGACGGAGCGGGGGTCAAGGTCCCCAGCACCCGCGGGGGTCAGCTCAGTCCTTGGCCTTGGCCCCGGCGGGGGCTGACGCAGATGCACAGGCTGCTCGTACGCGGCGCCGGTGTACCGGCGGCCGCTGCTGGCCTTGCGCGCCTTCGGGACGAGGCTGGCGTCCATCTCCTCAGCGGAGCAGCAACCGCCATCGGACACGGCATCGTCGACCCCGGGGCCCGTGGTGTGACCAGCCCGGGGTCAGCCTTTATCTCCTGGCACTCCGGCCGCCCTGTTTGAGGTAGCTGCGAACGAAGGCCTCTTGGCCGCTGTTGGGTCGGATGTAGACGCGCTGCTGCGCTGCTTCGATCTGAAGCCGGTTGAGGAAGCCGACCGCCTCTTCCGTAGCGATGCCCATACCGTTGCGGGGCGCTCTGCCGACCAGGAGATGTTTGGGGCCGAAGGGCAACACGATGGCGGTGGAGTCGCCGATCGCAACGTTGAAGACGGTTCTGCTTCCACTCTGCCGGATCGCCAGAGCCGGGATGTCGCCAAGGAGAAACTCGCCGACGGCGGGCACCAGAATCTCCAGCCCGGCGCCGCTGATCATCTCCTTCGCCTTGGCGAAGGTGTCCTCGATCCGCGCCCGGAAGTCCGCGCCGTTCTCGAAGTTCGCCAAGTGTGGGCGCAGGATCTCGTCCGCCGCTGCGACCAAGCCCTGCGGTCCAGCGAGGTGGAGTCCGCTGCGCTGCAGTACCGCGAGACGCAGCAGGTCGGATTGGTCGGTCAGCAGGGCAGTGCGCTGCTCGGTGTAGATCTTGGTGAAGATGCGCTCGTGGACATCGCGGTAGTTCAGCGAACGGACCAGGTGCAGGGCGATGAGGTCCTTGAGGGTCTGCACATACTGTTCGTGTTGGAAGACGTCGCCCCGATCCACTGCGGCTGCGGCGTCGGGTATTCGTGTCTCAAGCCTGCCCCATACCTGTTCCAGAGAGGCAGAAGCGAAGCGTGCGAAGTGCTTGACCTTGCCGCACTCGCGCGGGCTCGCCTTCTTGTGCACACGATTGGGGTGGTCAAGGTTGAAGGGCAAAAGCTTAAGCCCGTTACTGCCGAACGGAGTGGCGAAGCGCTTGAGAAGCACTTGGGAAATCACGTGCTGACCGACCACGTGACGATCGGCCTCGGGACGGAGTTCCTCGATCCGGTCATCGATCTGCTGCGCCCGCGCCAGCCACTGGGCTGATGATCCCTCGTTCATCCGACCAGTCTGGCAACCAGGTCCGACAAGCGACGCGGATTTTCGGTCTGCCCTAATCGCCCGGTCTCTCCGCAGCCGCAGCCAGCTACCGCATACCGCATACCGCCAAGTTCCTACGGTCGACGAAGCGGTCGGACTGCCGCCCTGCCGCTCTGCCTGGTGGATCAGTCGAGGCTGGTGGTGCCGGGGGCGGCGCGGGGCAGGTTGCGCGCCCACTTCTTGAGGTCGCCGACGCGGTAGAGGTGCGTGCTGACTCGCTGCATCGGGGGCGGGAAGTCCGGTTCGTCGGCGCGCGCCCGGCGCAGGGCGGCGAGCGTGATCTCCGGGAGGCGGGCCGGTTTGCCCAGGGCTTGGAGCAGGCCGGAAGCGAGGGCGGAGTCGCTGGTCTTGCCCGAGCCGGGGTGAAGGGTTGGTGATACGGCCGGTCTGCGGGACAGGGGCGGCCAGGTAGTGTCCCGGGGATCTATGAGTGGATCATCGAACGAGGGGCTGATCGGGATGGTAGACAGGCAGCGCAAGGAGCGAAGTCGCCGAGGTTTGTGGTGGTGGCTCCTGCTCCTAGGCGCCGCAATCGTTGTCTGCGGGTTCCTCGGGGGGACTCGGTACTACGGGGATCCTGAAACGGAGGGCCTCGGAGACCTGGCCTTCTGGGGAATGCTTGCCGGCGGCTGCCTGACCCTCGGCGCGGCCATTGAGCTCATCCGGCCCGCTCTGCAGCGTGGCCTGGCGCGACTCATCGCCGACAATGCCCGACGGTACCGGGAGAGGCAGTCAGCAACACAGAACGCGAACCCCGATCACCGGAATGCCGCCTGACCTCAACGACCAACCGGAACCGACATGTTCGTCTCCGCTGCCGGACCAGCCACTTCCCGACCTCCATCCCGAGGACGGTGACCCCGGGCAGGACCTCCGCCCGGCCTGGTGCCGGTGGGCGGGGACCGCGGCCTCCGCCGGGGCCGGCCGGCCGGGGGCCGCGGCGGCCGGGGTGGTGGTGGAGCGGGAGCGGGCGGCGGCCGCGGAGGCCCGGGGCCGGGCGGGGGCCGGTGCGCCGGGTGGGGTGGTCAGGGACATGAGGTGGCGTCGACGAGGCGGCCGACCAGGGCGCTGCCGGTGGCCTCCTGCCAGGAGGTACCGGTGGTGAGACGGTTCAGGTGCTGGGCGACGGTGTCGGTGCCGTGGTGTTCGCCGAGCTGCTGCATGCGGGCGGCGAGCAGCGGCCAGGGGCGTGAGCCGATCAGGAGGCCGGCTTCGCGCTCCGGCAGGACCTGCTTGATCATCGCGACCATCTGGGAGTGCGCGGCCGACTGCACCTTGAGCTGTTTCAGAGCGCGGGACCGGTTGCCGAGGTCGAGGTCCCGGGGCACGGCCAGGCCCTCGGTCAACGGGCCCCATACCCGCTTCGCATCCGCACTCGCAGGCACGGGCGCGGGCGCGCCCGCAGGAGCGCGCAGGTGCCGGAGCGGAAATCGGTCGGGCGGGCGCAGCCCACGGGTCACCGGCCGCGCCCATGCGTTCGGCCAGCACGTCCCTCGCGGCGCCGACCGCGGCCCCGCGAGCAGGAACGGACACTCCGGAAGCAGGAGCGGGCGCTGCGGGAGCGGGGATCGGTCGGGTGGGCGGTGCCCACGGGTCATCCGCCGGTACGCGGGCGCCGGCTGCGGGCGCGGGAGCCGAAGCGGCCGCCGCCGGGGCCGCGGTAGGGGCGGCCGGAGCCGAGGCCGGAGCCGTCGTGGGGGTGGGGGTGTCGGCGGCGGCCGCGGTGACCGCGGCGACGGCCTGGTCGACGCCGGCCCCGGCGCGGTGGGCGTCGGTGAGGATCCGGGCGACATCGATCCCCGCGGCGTCGAGGCGACCCATCGCGGCGGCGATGTCGGGCCAGGCCGGGGAGGAGAGGATCGCGTCGCGAACCAGACCCTCGGGCATCGTCGTCTTGAGGAGGTCGGCCCAGCAGTCGGTGCCTTCGGCCTTGATGCGCGCGGCGTTCGCCGTGACGGCCTGGTGGACCCCGGCGGTCATCCGGCCCATCTGCGGCAGGAACACCCCGAGGTCGACACCGGCCTGCTGCAGGCCCACCAGCCGGCGGGCCATCCGCGGCCAGTCCGTGTCCTGCATCAGCACGTCCAGGACGTCGTCGCCGAGGCGGCCGCGCAGCCGGTCGGCCGACCAGCCCGGCGCCATCTTCCCGGCGTCCTCGCCGAGTTCCTCCTCCCGGCCGGTCAGGCGTTTCTGGGCAGCGCGGCGGACCGCGTCGGAGATGGCCAGCACCAGGCGGTAGGCCATCGCCGCGGTGTGCGCGGCCTCCCCGAGGGCTTCGGCGAACGGCTCGGGCAGCGGCGGGTATCCGGACGTCATCAGCAACGACTCCCTCGGGTGGGGACGGGGCGGGTCAGCGGGCACGGGCCGCAGGAACCGGCTCTTCGGCACTTCCGAAGAGCCGGCACTACGGGGCCGTCGCCGCTCCTCAGATGCGCTGTGCAGTCAGCCTCTTTCCATCCGCCCCAAGGACCAGAACGTTCCTGGCGGTACCGTCCCGGCCGTGATCGCCGTCCCACCACTCGACGAAACTCTGGGCAAGCGATTCAGATCCAGGCCTTCCGGACCCTGCTGAGTAGTCCGTGCTCAACTCAACGTCATAGTCGTGTGCGGTCAGTTGGACTATGGCCAGCATGCGGGCGTGGTCGAATTGCTGCGCTCCACCCTTGGCGCGAGCCCAGATGTGGAACCGCTCCAGCATTTCCGCATCCGTGGTCCGCTTGGTCACGGGGCCGGTGGGCAACTGCTCAGGCGCGTTGGCGACGCCGTTGAGGCAGCCCTGCACCCAGGAGCCACGATCCACCTCGGCGGCGCTGCCGGCCTGCAGGGCCCGGCGCGTACAGCCGCCCCATACCGTCTCGCGCACGGCCGCCCCCTTGCCCGAGGAGTCGTAGACAGCCTTGCCCGCGGTGTATCCGGCACGGTAAGCGGCAACGTACTCAGGTACGGCAGACGAGCGGGACTCGGGCGCAGAGCCGTCGAAAGGCTTGCCACTGCCGCAACCGACCAGGCCGATTAACGCGGCGGCAGTCATACCGAGTACACGGCCTGAGCGATGATTCATTACTCCCCCTGAGTACGGACTGTTACCCAATGAGAGGGCATCCCGGGCTCATTGGTCGCCCCGGTCGAACATGGTTTCGCTCACCCCAAGAACTGGCGGACTCTCACCAAACTTCGCAACGACCCCACCCGCGCCACCCACCTCCTGCGCGCTCTGCTCGTCCTGACGAACCTCGAAGTCAACCGCTGACAAACGATCTACGCCTCAGACTGCCGCCCACGACCAGGGTGAGCACCCCGAGAACTGGTCACACCAGCCCTTTGACCTGCGACTTCAAGCTGACGAAGGCTCTATGAGGTCATCACACCGCACCGCGGTCCCAGATGACGCGACATCACCGTGGCAGAACGCCGCTGATCGCCCTCACGGAATGTGTGCCAGAACCCTTCAAGGGGCAGCGTTTGTCCAGCAGTCTGGGAGGCAGTCTGCTGTCCGCGTGCCCGCCGATGTTCACGGCAAATGACGTCACTCTGGTCTTCGCGGCTCGTCCTGCTCATGCGGGTGATCGCAAGTCGCTGCGTCGGGGATGATCGAGGGGGAGTCTGGGCTCGCGAGGGGAAGGGACGGCGTGATGGCGATCAGTGGGCTGCATCCGGAGAGGACGGCCAGGCTGGAGGTGCTCGTCAACGAGTGCCGGCCGCTGTTGGAGGGTGACGGCGGGATGGCCGCAGTGCAGCGGCTGCTGAGTGAGCGTCGTGTCGAGGTGCTCGATGCGGTGGTGATCACGCGCAAGCTGCTTGGGGCAGGTCCCACGGCGCTTGGCGAGGCGAAGACAATCGTTCTGACAAGTCCGGGCAGGGGGCCCGAGCTGAGAGTGCACGATCAGTTCGTGGCTGACCTGGAGCAGAGCGGTGGCCTCGAGGGACAATGGGGCAGCTCCGCCCGCTGAGCCGGCAGCCCGCCGCCTGTGAGGGCGGCGGACCTTGAGATTGGTCTGCGGAGCTCAGCCGGCCTTGGCCGATTCTTCGGCCCGCGGCGGGTCTGCACCACCACCGTGCCGCCCGGCCCGGACGCGGTGAACAGCAGCGCCCGGTGACCGTCCAGCTTCTGCTCGTACGCCCCCCGGCCCGCACAGCTGCCGGGCCCGGCACGGCCTCCGCGGCCTGCGCCAGCATCGGCTCCACCGGCGGCCTGAGCATCACCACGGCCTCCCTCACGGCGTGCGCGTCCCCCTTCCAGGGTCCGACAGACCAGCCGGAGACGACCACCCGCGCGTGATCAAATTCGCCGGGATGTGACCGTGCGCGATGGTTGGCGGGATTCGCCAACTCTTGTGCTCAATCCCCGCAGCCCTGACCTGCGAAGATTGCGCACGAGTTCGTCAGCCGTGCTCGGACTGTTGGTAGAGGCCCTGTGCGAAGGCGCCGAGTGCCGTTCCGTAGCTGACGCTTGCGTCGCCGCTGATGTTCACCGCGACGACGCTGCCGACCGCCGGGTCGCCCGAGAGGTACGGACCGCCGCTCGACCCCACCCCCATGTGGCAGGGAATGCGCACCAGGGCTGTGCCAGCTACCCAGGCAGTGACGCCCGAGCAGTGCAGGACCCGGTCCGTGTACGGGTAGCCGAAGAAATGCCCGGCCGCGCCCGGTGCCGCGTTGAACGAGATCGGCTGGGCCCCGACCACATCCGAGATGTTCCGCCCGTCGGCGCCGGGGTTCATCTCCAGCATGGCGACGTCCCGTCCGTCCGTCTCCCAGTCCTCGGCCATCCGCACCCGGCGCACCGTGAAGCCGCCATGAGGCCCCGACCCGCCCTGATACCCCGGCACGAAGTAGAGATTCCGGTCCCAGGCGGCGGCTCGTGCAGGCGATCCCTTGGTCGATGTCCTGACACAGTGCCCGGCGGTGATCACGGTACGGACCCCGACGACGGTCGCCGTGCAGGCACCGGAGCCGCCGCCCACACCCGACGATGCGTACAGCCTGCCGACCGTACGTGCTATCGAGCCACCGCCGGTCCAGGCCGGCTGGACCAGATTGTCCTTGGCGTCCGCGCGGGCCACCTCGGCCATGCCACCACCAGCCCAGTGGGCATCGACCGTACGGCGGTCCTCCTCGGTGGTGGCGCCGTCGTGAACCACGGTGCTCACCTCGGAGGGCGCCGTCCCCCCGCTGCTTCCGGCAGTCGCGGCCGGACCACAACCCACGGCCCCCGACAGGACCAGAGCGGCCGCTGCCGCTGCGCCCCGTGCCCGTATATTCCCCATACCCCTTACGACCTCATCCCGGTTCCCACTCGCCTCCCGGTCCCGTAGAGGCCTCGTGCCCTTCCCGGTCGCAGGTTCGACTGTCTGCATGCGTAGTCGATCAACCGCGCGGAGCTTACGACAGCCCCGGACAGCGGATACGAGAGGGGTGACCACTTCAAATGCACAGACCGGCAAAACCAGTGCTCATCCGACACATGTAGTGCTCCTTACCGTGTTGGCGGGTTGATTCCGGTCCTTCGTACGATCGGGAGACCCAGGGGCCTGGGTGTGGCTTTGGAGCGCTCATGCCGTGGTTGTGGCTTTGACTGATTGGCCTCCCAGTGCCCCGCGACGACACGGCCACTCATTGGGATGAGCGAACAGAGATCGCTTCGTAAGGACACTCCTCCCGGTCATCACCACCGAGGTCGGCCCCCCGTGACCCACCTGGTGCCGTTCGACAAGACCCGCGTCTTCCCCTACCGGCACTGCTACGCCCAGCGGCACGCCGACGCCGGAGTGCACCCCGACGTCCTCAAGGAGCTGATGGACCACCGGCTCATCTCCACCACCCAGGGCTACTACCGGGTCGGCGCGGAACGCCGTCGGGAAGCCGTCGACCGGGTCACGGCCCTCCAGTTCGACCGGCACGGCAACCGAGTCTGGCGCGCGGCCCAGAGCCTGCTCGACTCCGAGCACGTCCGCCGCGCCATCGGGGAGGTCGCCACCCCGTACGGGGTCTGCCGCGAACCCTCCAACGTCGCCGCCGGCGGCCACGCGTGCCCGCTGCGGTTCCGCTGCCTGGGGTGCGAGCACTTCTCCACCGACGTCTCCTACCTCCCCGACCTCCAAGCCCACCTCGCCGACCTGCTGCGAAGCCGGGAACGCCTGATGTCCGCTTTCGAAGCCGACGAATGGACACGTACCCCGGGCCATGCCCTCGCAGGAGGAGATCAGCCGGGTCCGCCAGCTCATCGACCGCGTCAGCTCCGACCTCGACCAGCTCACCGCCGTGGACCGCGCGCAGATCGAACAGGCCGTCACCCTCGTGCGCCGCTCGCGCACCGTCCACCTCGGCATGCCCCGCGTCGGCCAGCCCCTGCCCGACGTCCGACCCCCAAGGACCCACCCGTCGTGACCACACCCATGAACGACGGCCGCCAGGCCGACACCGAACGCCGCCGTACCCGCGTGACGAGCGCGATCACCACCGCGCAGCGCGAGGGAAGCCCACTGACCGCCTCAGCCATCGCCCGCACCGCCCGTGTCGACCGCACCTTCCTGTACCGCCATCGCGACCTCCTCGACGCGCTCCACACTGCGGCGCACGAACCGGCCACGCCGTCCGGGACTGGGCCAACCGCCACTTCGGCATCGCTTCAAGCCGATCTCGCCAACGCAGGTGCTCGCAGCGCCCGCTTGGCCGCCCGCGTCCAGCAGCTCGAAGAACGCCTGTCGAAGGCGCTCGGCGAAGAGATCTGGCGGGCCTCCGGCCTCGGGCCACCCGCCGACGTCGCCGAGCTGAACAGTCGGATCACCAGGCTTGAACAGAGCAACGTTGAGCTGACGCGCGCGCTTGAGGAGCGTCACGCCGAACTTGAAGCCGCCCGAGCAGCCAACCGCGACCTGGCCCGCGCCCTCAATCAGAAGAGCTGACGCATCTCCACACGGTGAACGTCAGTCGAGACGAGCGTCGAGCTCAGGTCGATGCGGTGCGCGCGCGAATGCGGTGCGCGGTCCGCAGTCCCTGCTTGGCGGCGGTTGCCACGAGGCCGCCGAGGGTGGTTCTGGCGAGGTCGTGGGCGGCGAGGCGTTCCAGTGCTGGCAGGGCCCGGTCGTCGGCGGTGGAGCCGAGAGCGCGGCAGGCCAGTGCTCGGAGGTCCGGGTCGGGATCGGTGGTGAGGGCGATCAGGTCGTCCACCACCGGCGGGCCGAAGGCGGCGATCGCTGAGGCGAGATGGCTGGCCTTCGGGTTCCGGCGTTCCATCATGGCCTGCCAGAGCGCAGCGAGTGCTCGGTCGCCGCCGATTTGGCTGAGCGCCAGGGCGGCTCTGCTGCGTATCCAGTTGGTCTCGTCGTTCAGCCGGGCTGTCAGTCCGGGCACGGCGGCGTGTTCCTCAAGGAGGCCGAGCGCCTCGCAGGCACCCTCGCGGACCATCGGATCGGGATGCTCCAGCAGGGCGGTGATCAGCGGAACGGCCCGGTGGAAGCCGAGTTCGGCACAGGCGAGGGCCGACCACCGCACCCCGCGGTGCCCGGTGTCGGCGAGCGCGCGCAGTAGGCCCGGTTCGACGCTCGCGTCACCGAACAGGGTGATCCGGTTGAGTGCCTTGGTCCAGACGGTGACATCCTGCGTCCGGTGGTCGGAGGCGACCTCGGACAGGGCCGCCCGTGCCTGCGGATGGCCGAGTTCGGCCCACTCCAGCAGGGCGTCGATCGCGCGCAGCCGGATCGTGCGGTTCCTGCTCAAATCGGCTGCGTGGACGGTGACGAGGGATGTCGGCCCGTCCGGCGGGTGGCCGAGTGCGTCGCCGAGCGGGCCGGCGAGTGGTGGTTCGAGCTCGCCCAGCTGCAGGGCCAGTGGGCCGATTCGGGTGCCGAGGTCCGCGTCGTAGTGGCCGTCGCCCCGCAGGTTCGCGGCCAGCTTGGCGACCGTGCGGAACAGCAGCCATGCGGGGTCCGATGGGGAATCAGCGAAGGCGTCGAGTCGGCCGGACATCGCCGCGGTGACGGCGGGCGGCGGGCGACCGGTGGCCTCCAGGACCGCCTCCGCCCAGGCGAGTGGCTCGCCCTGACGCTCGTAGAGCTGGCGACCCCACAGGCGGAGGACGGCGTCACGGTGGTCGGTCATCCCAGAATCGTTCCAGCAGGGAACACCGACAGCCAACGGTTTTCCGAGCCATGGCCGTGGCCACGGCCATGGCGGAATCCTGCACCCGGAGCCCGCCGGCCGGGAACCGGAATTCCCGGATCGGTTCAGACCACCAGGCTGCTGCGCCGCTCCAGCAGCACGACGCCGCGCCACGGCCGTGGTGGCGGCCGATCCGTTCGCGGGTGCTGGCCTCCCTCACCATCGCCGCTGCGGCAGCCACCGACGGCTCCTCGAAGCGGCGGAGCCGCGGCCGGGACGGGGGCCGGTCGCGGCACCCCACGCCGTCGTGCCCGCCCCGCACCCGCCCCACCGTTCTTCGAGTCACTCGAACCGGCGATGGCACCACACCTGTTGCAGCGACTAGGTTTGGCGGTCCGCGCGCTGAGCTGCACAAACCCACCTTCGTCTGCCTCGCGCCACACCGTCTCTCCCAGAGAACCCTCTCTGCACAACCTGCCGAGCGGCCCGGCAGGAGCAGTACGCCCACCCCTGACCGTGACCGAACCCTCCCCGACGGACAGGCCATCGAGCGGGTACGACTCTACGAACGCGAGCAACTCGACACCGGACTGTGTATGTACCGCATCAGCGTGACCCTGTGGCAGGCCGCCGTGGGTGGCGGCGTCGAGCCGGCCGAGTACAGCACGTGGGTCACCGCCGCACAGCTGTGCCCGCTGCCCGGGGTCGACCTGGGCGGCATCCCCGCCCACCCGCGGACCCGTACCTCGGTGCCGGGCCGGTGGGCGTGGCTGCTCGACGGCCGCACCCACGGCCGGCCCGCCACCGTCCACACCCAAGGCTGCCCGAGCGCAACGGGCCGGGCGCACCCGCTGGGCACCACGCAGGCACTCGACGTGCTCGCACGGCCCGGCACCGTCGCCTGCACCGCGTGCGACGCCGCCGAGACGCTCCTGCCGATCCTCGCGCACGGCCGGAACGACGCGCCCGCCTCCGGCGACTGATCAGGTCAGACGGTCGGTGAGCCCGTGTAGTCGTGGCGTCGGTAGCCGTGTCCGTCACCCTGCCAGTCCAGGAGAAGCGCCGAGTCGCCGAGGGCGGACTGGCCGGCCCGGTGGCTGATGGTCGCGGTCCGGTAGGTGCCGGAGCGCGACCCGCTCGACGTGCTGTCCTCCAGCCGCGCCTCGAGGCCGGGGAAGTCCCTCTCGACCACCACGAGGTCGGTTCCCTCGCGGGACTGTTTGATCTGCACGCGCAGCTTGGCCCCGTCGAAGATCGTCGTGTCGTCCACGGGGTAGAAACCGGGCCCGTCCCAGCGCACTTCGGCGTACGCGTACACGGTGCCCCCGGACCGCGCCGCACACGTCTTCACCGTGATCTTCCAGTTGTCCGGCCACGGCCCGTCATAGCTGCTGTCGTCGATGTCCTTCGTGCTGCTCGCGCACTTGTAGGTCGCGGCAGCCGAGCCGATGCGGGCACCGCTGCCGCGGACGGGGCGTGATCGGCCCAGACCATGTGGTCGATGTGGTGCGACGCTGTCGAGAACGCCGAAGTCGGCTGCGCTCTGCCAGGAGTGATCTCCTGGCAGAGCGCTCGCGGTTGCGGGCTGTTCGTCCCGACTATCCGATGGTCAGGAAGGTGTTCCAGCCGTCCTCGTCACGGCCGATGGGGGCGCCGACGGTGCTGGTTCCGCCTTGGAAGAGCCACTGGTTCTCGTTGGTTCCGACGGCCCAGATATCGGGGATGCCGTCACCGTTGGCGTCGGGGGTGCCGAGGACCTTGGGGTAGGCGACCCTGCCCCAGCCGGTGGTGGCGTAGGTGTAGTCCTCGCCGCCTTCGGCGTTCGCCTTGGACTCCAGGGACGTGAGGTCGACGCCGCCGTTGACGCCCGGCTTGCCCTTGCGTAGGGCCAGCCCGCGGTTGGCGTTGGTGTTGTCCCTGAAGATCAGGTCCGGGACCTTGTCCCCGGAGACGTCGCGGACGCCTACGATGTCGCGGCCCGCCCAGCCGGTGGCCATCTTCTTGTAGGAGGCGAAACTGGATCCGGTGTAGCCGGAGAACGCCCAGAAGCCGTCGGTGTCCAGGGCGAACAGGTCGCCCAGGCCGTCGCCGTCGATGTCCTCGGTGACGACGAGCTGCCGGAAGACGGACGGATCGGGGGCGCTGAGGGGCAGTTGCATCTGCATGCGGCGGCCGACGTCGAACTGGCCGGTGCCGGTGCCTGGGTAGATGTAGAGCTTGCCGTCGGGCATCCGTGCGATGAGGTCCGTGATGCCGTCTCCGGGGTACCAGTCGGTGGCGTGACCGATGAGCGCGGACTGGCCGGTGGCCGGATCCTTCCAGTAGCCGGGGGCCACGGGTTTGCCGTTCTCGACCGCGCCGGGGATGTAGGCGTCGGTGTCACCGACGCTGTCTCCCGCGTAGGTGCGCAGGTTGCCGTCGTTGTCGATGGCCAGGAGGTCAGGGTGGCCGTCTCCGGTGACGTCGCCGGGCGTGTCCTGGCCGGGCCTCGGCCTGACGAGGAAGCCGTAGGTGCTTTGGGCGGAGATGTTGCCGGACTTGCCGACGGTGCGGACGTAGAGGACGTTCGGACCGGAGGTGTCCACCTGGAGCGGGACGGAGACCTCGTCACCACCAGGGTTCGGCACGGCCTTCTGGTCGAAGAGGGGCCGGTTCAGGCTCCACTGGTACTCGCGGATGTCTTCCGCCTTGGCGCCGTTGCCTTTGATGGTGAAGCTTTGGCCCGTCGTGCCGACAGACTCCGTGCTCCACTCGTTGAAGTCGTCGCCTTGCGGCGGGAAGGCAGTGGAGGAGACGGCAGGGTTGGGCGGGACGGTGTGGCTGACGGTGAAGGTGCACCAGGCCCCGCTGCCGGATTCGTGTGGCCCGCTGCCTGACCAGGAGCCGTCCTTGTCCGTGGCGCGGGAGAGCCAGTAGTAGGTCTGGCCGTCGGTGAAGGCGTCCCAGGGCACCTCAGCGGTGACGACGCCGTCGCTGTTGGGTGCAAGCCGCTGGTCGAAGACCGGCGGTCCACCGGCGGCGTTCCACACCTCGATCTGGACTGTGTCGAGGTTGCCGTCGCGGTCGGTGCCCTTCACCTGGAAGGTGAGGTTGGTCTTGCCGATGCCGGTCCCGGGCCAGCTGGTCAGGCACGGGCCACCGGGGAAGGTCTGCATGTTCGCCGCGATCGGGGTGTCCGGGCGCGAGTTGTAGATGACCTCGATGTACGGAGCGGTCTCGCCGTTGGCGATGAACTTCTTCCAGAAGTACGCGTCCGACTCGTTCGGGGCGGCGAACCCCAGGGACAGCGCCCCCCAGCCGCTGGTGGCGGCTTCGGCGACGAGGCCCTTGATGTCGGGTGCGATCCAGTTGTCGGGACACGAGCTGTTGTAGCCGTATCCCGCGTACTCCGAGGCGACCACTCTGCCCCAGTGGGCTGCATTGTCGGTGTTCCTCCAGGTACTCGACGACGTGATGTACGGGGTCGAGAAGATGAGCATCTGTTTGCTGTCACAGGACCACGAATAGGTCTGCAACGCCCGGACGCTGGCCGAAATGATATCGGAGCCGTGGAGCTGACTGCCGAAGTCGAAGTTGAAAATGGAACGGGAGGTACCGCCGCTCGAGGACTCGTATCCGACGCGGGCTTCGTTCGTGCCGCTCGCGTTGTAGTTCTGCCCGTTGTAGAAGCTCGAGTTCTCTGCTGTCTTGTAAAGCAGGGTCCAGGCGTGCTTGTGCCCCTTGAACGAGGGGTCGATGAAGACGGGATATATCGTTTCCGGAGCGTTGAGCAGCGCATTGTCCGGGGTGAGGGACAGGGCGTTGTCGGCAAGCGCCGCCGCTACGGGCTTCAGGCGAGCGCCTTCCGCACCGGCCAGGCCGGCCAGGGCCAGCGTCGGGTGCTGCTTGGCGACGGCGGTCGGCTTCCACGCCGGCTGGTTATCGGTGGTGGCGACCTTGCCGCTGGAGTCCCACATCATCGGGGTCGGCGAGCCCGCGACCTCCTCGCCCTTGGCGTCACGGGCGCTCAGCGAGTCCGACTCGTCATCCAGGTGGAACGTCATGTCGGGGCTGGCCAGACGGTACTTCAGTTGTCCCAGGAGTGGGTCGGCCGCAGCCTGCTTGTCCTTGACGACCAGCAGGTGCGAGTAGCCGCCGTCCTGCGCGGTCATCACCAGGTCGATCCCGGGGCGGACGTTCTCGTACAGTGCGCGCGGGCCGTCGATGACGGGCGCGGGCAGGACACCGGGCCAGCTGACGGTCATGTCGTGGCCATCGGTGTTCAGGCGGACCAGCTCGGTCCACGCTTCGCCCGGTGCATCCTGCCGCAGAGCCACCCGGTTCACGCCACGCGCAGCGCGCCCGTCGCCGCCTGCCTGCTCTTTCGACCCCCCGCTGAAGAAGATGCGGCCGTTGACGGCCTTGGCCGCGTAGCCGCCCTCCACCCGCTCCAGAGCGGTGTCGATGGGCTTCCACTGCCCGTCCACGTTGGCACGGAAGGCCGCACTGTGGATCTGCTTGCGGAACGATCCGTCAGGCTGTGCCCATGTCGTGGTGTTGGCGCTGCGCGCGGCAGTGACCTCGACCTCTTCGCCGCTCTTCTGGGCCAGTCGCCGCGCTTGCGGTTCGTCGACCCGAGCGTCCTTGTCGGGTCGGCTGTGCGCTTTCCCGTCGTCGATCACGTGCACACCGACGGGCACCGCGACAGCGGTGGCCAGCATCACGGCCAGACCCCCCAGGGCGCTCCGGCGCCTGTACCACCGGCGTGCGGGTGCGGGGGCTTCTGCTGATCCAGCCCCTTTTGGCGGACTTTGGCCCGCGGAATCACTGATAGACAAGACGTACTTCTCCCCCCTCGGGCACCCGGCATGGCAGCCCTCGGCACTCACTAAATGATTTACGCCATTGGCCTGAAACAGCTGAATAGCTCACTCTGCCAATGCATTTCAGGCGTAGGGCGTGCGAGCCGAGCATGAACCATCTCTCCGACATCTTCACCCCTCGCGCCGCCTACCAGGCGTGCCGTTAGCGGTCGATTTGCGTCGATTAACCCGGGGTATACACCCGGCGCAGTGACAAAGCCCACACCGAATAGCGGAACTGTAGATTTCCTGATCCGCTGGCCACAGAATCGGTGGCTCATTGTCAGTTTCCTGCCTGCCATGTGCCATTGCCGTGGCGGCAGAGCGTGGGGGGTTCAAATGTCGCCGTTTTCGGCGAACAATTTCCGCCTGCCCGGAATCAGAAAGGCGCGCGCACGACGCGCGCGCCTTGCCGGGCGCGCCGGCATCACACTCTCCGTGGTGCTGGTCGCAACTCTTCTACCCGCCCAGGCCTGGGCGGCACCACCGGGCGACCGCAGCGGTGTTGAGCTGCCCGGCCTCCAGAAGGACCTCAAGGTCAGGCCCGACCAGGCCGCCATGGACGCGCTCGGTCGATGGGCGGGTGATCCTCCGAAGCCGCTCGAGGACTACACCCCGACCGCAGTGGCTCCGCCCGCGGAAGCCTCGGCCAGTATCCCGCTGGCTCCTACGCCTGCCGCCGACTTCGTCCAGGTCGGCTCGCTCCCGGTCAGCATCGGCAAGGTCCCGGGGACGGGTACCGCCCCGACGGGTACGTGGTCTGCGGCCGTCGAAAGCCGCGCGAAGACCGAAGCCGCCGGCGTGGACGGCGCCATCATCAAGATCACGCCGCCGGTCGACGCCGTGAACCCGGTCGACATCGCTCTGGACTACTCGAAGTTCCAGGACCTGTACGGCACCGAGTGGGCCTCGCGCCTGAAGCTGCGGCAGTATCCCGCGTGCTTCCTCGACCATCCTGAACTGCCCGAATGTTCTGTCTCCGTAGACGTTCCGAGCTCGAACGACGCCGGCGGCAAAAAGGTCATCGCGACCCTCGCCCCGGCTGCGACCCCCGTTCAGGGCATGCAGACCATGAGCATCGGCGCCGCCGCAGGCGCCATGGCAGTCGTCGCCTCCGACGGGGCGGCGGGCGCGGGCGGTTCGTACAAGGCCACCTCCCTCTCCCCGTCGGGCAAATGGACCGCGGGCGGCAGTGGGGGCGGTTTCTCCTGGACCTACCCGCTGACGGTGCCCCCGGCGCCGGCGGGCCCCACCCCGTCCATCGCGTTCTCGTACTCCTCGCAGGTCGTGGACGGCAGGACGTCCGTGACGAATGGTCAGGCGTCCTGGCTCGGTGACGGCTGGGACTACAACCCGGGGTTCGTCGAACGCCGATACCGCTCCTGCTCCGACGACCTGAAGGCTTCGTCAAGCGGCAGGCCGAACAACGACAACGCCACGGACAAGAAGAAGGGCGACCTGTGCTGGGCCGGCGACAACGTCGTCCTGTCCCTCAACGGGTCGACGACCGAACTCGTCCACGACGCAACGAGCGGTGCCTGGGTCCCCGTCACCGACGACGGCTCCAAGGTCGAGCTCAAGACCGGCAGCAGCAACGGCGCGAAGGACGGCGAGTACTGGGTCGTCACCACGCGTGACGGCATGCGCTACCACTACGGGCGCCACAACGTCGGCACCCACGGGGACGGCACGTCACCCAAGACCGTCACCGACTCCGTCTTCACCGTCCCGGTCTTCGGCAACCACCCTGGCGAGCCCTGCTATCAGGCGGCCTACGCGAATTCCTCCTGCACCCAGGCCTGGCGCTGGAACCTCGACTACGTCGAGGACATCCACGGAAACGCCATGGTCATCGACTGGGCGAAGGAAGAAAACCGCTACGCCAGGAACGAGAAGGTCAACGAGAAGGACCGCGCCAAGGTCGGATACATCCGCGGCGGATACCCGACCCGCATCCTCTACGGACTCCGCGCCGACAACCTCGCCGGCGCCCCCGCAGGCCGAGTCGAGTTCGGGGTGGAGCAGCGGTGCTTCGAGGAGAAGAACACCTCCTGCGCCGAGTCCCTGTTCGGCTCCAAGAACGGCATCGGATGGTACGACACCCCCGCCTCCCTGAACTGCAAGATGGACGCGGCAGTCTGCGAAACCTTCTCCCCCACGTTCTGGTCGCGCATGCGCCTGGACCGGGTCACCACCTACGGACAGCGGACCGAGGGCTCCACGGCGCTCACCAAGGTCGACCAGTGGGCCCTCAAGCAGTCGTTACCCAAACACCGCACCGATACGAGCCCCCCGCTGTGGCTGGAGTCCATCACGCGGACGGCCTACGGCGCCAAGAACAGCACCCTCGGCATCTCGCTTCCCCCGGTCTCCTTCAAGGCCAACGCAGTGGACATGCCCAACCGTGTCCTGAAGGCCGACAAAAACGGGAAGCCTGACGCCGCACCGGACTTCGACAGGCTCCGCGTGGAGACCATCCTCACCGAGACCGGTGGCGAGATCGAGGTCAAGTACTCGGCCCCGTGCGCGAAGGGGACGAGCGTCCCCGATCTGGCGAAGAACACCACGCGCTGCTTCCCCGTGCACTGGTCCGCGGACACAGGACTGGACCCGGACAAGATCCCCCCGATCGAACTGTTCAACAAGTACGTCGTGGACAGCGTGGTCGAGAAGGACCGGGTGGCACAGCGCCCCGACGTCAGGACCAGCTACACGTACGAGGACGCCGCCTGGGCCAAGGACGACGACGAGTTCACCAAGCCCGATCGGCGTACCTACAGTCAGTGGCGCGGCTACGCCGGCGTCCTCACCACGACAGGTGCGACCGAGAACACGGGCAAGGCCAACGCGACCGAGCAGAGCCAGACCCGCAAACGGTACTTCCGAGGTCTGTCCACCGATACCGCCAAGGTCACCGTCAAGGATTCCACCGGCACGGAAGAGCTCGGCGAGGACCTGCCCCAGTACCAGGGTCAGGTCGCCGAGACCATCACCTACGGCAAGGCCGGCGGCAGCGTCGAGAGTCGCAAGCTGACCTGGCCGCGGAGCATGGAGACAGCCAGGCGCAAGAGGCTCGATACCAGCGATCTGGTTGCGTACCAGACGGGAATCGCCCGGACCGATGACATCGAGTCCGTCAGTGGTGGCAAGTCCCGTATGGAGCGCACCCTCAGCACCTACGAGGGGAAGGAGGCATACGGTCTCCTCAAGACGACGCAAACGGATGTCCTGGAGAACAAGGGCACCGGGTGGACCACCGTCAAGCAGTCCTGCACCAGGCTCAAGTACGTCCACAACGGCGCAAGCAACCTGATCGGTCTGCAGTCCGAGAAGGTTGAGACGACGGGTGACTGCTCCGGCGGTGGCGTCGAGGCCGGCACTCGCCTCAGTGCCACCCGCATCTCCTACGACGCGATCAATGCCTTCGGCACCGCGCCCACCAAGGGTCTCCCGTACCAGGTCGACAGCACTGACGCGGCCGGCACCGGCTGGACGACGTCCGGCCGCACCGAGTACGACGCCCTCGGCCGCGCCGTCAAGACGTACGACGCCGCAGGCAACCCGTCGGGGATCACCTTCAGCCCTCCGACCGGACCGCCGTTCTCCATCACGGCGACCAACGCCCTCGGGCACACCGTGACCACCAAGGTGGACCCGGCCCGCGGCAGCGTCCTGGAATCGACCGACGCGAACGGCCGCAAAGTCACCACGGTGTACGACGAGCTGGGCCGGAGCACGGAGGTCCGGACGCCTTCGCAGAAGCCCACCGACCCGGCGGCCTACACCTTCGAATACCAGATCGCGGAACTCAAGACGCCGGCCGTCATCTCCCGCACCCTCAAGGACAACGGCACCTACAGCACTTCCGTCGCGATCTACGACGGGTTGCTGCGACCGCGCCAGAGCCAGAGCGAGGGCCCGGGCGGCGCACGGCTGATCACGGACACCCTGCACAGTGCGAACGGAACCGTCAGCCAGACCAACAGCGGCTACCTCGCCGAAGGCAAGGTGAGCACGGAGCTGTACGTCCCCAAGTCGGTCACCGAGGTACCCAGCTCTGCCCAGACCGCCTACGACGGCCTCGGTCGCGCCGTGCGCGTCACCAGCCTGGAGAAGGGCGAAGCCCGCCGGTCCACCATCACTCAGTACGGCGGCGACTGGACCCTGACCCGGAGCGGGATGTCGCCCACCGGGTCGGCGCCGCTGCCCGGCAGCCGCGCCGTCAAGACATGGACCGACGCCCTCGGCCGCACCTCCGAGATCGAGCACTACACCGCCACCGACCTCAGCACGTCGACCAGGACCGGCTACGCCTACGACGTTCGCGGCAAACTCGCCAAGGTCACCGACACGGCCGGCAACAACTGGACCTACACCCACGACGCCCGCGGACGGATGACCTCGTCGCAGGACCCCGACACGGGCAGGTCGACGTTCACCTACAACAACCTCGACCAGCAGGTCTCGACAACCAACGTCGACAACGTCACCCAGTACACGTCGTACGACGTACTCGGCCGCAAGACCGCACTGCGCGACGACTCCGAAACCACCGACCCCATCGCCACCTGGACCTACGACACCCTCCCGGGCGGCAAGGGCCAGCCCGTCGCCTCCACCCGCAAATGGGGCGCCGGCTCGTACAAGACCGAGGTCACCGGCTACGACAGCGAGTACCGGCCGACCGGATCGAGGATCACCATCCCGGACCTGCCCGCCACGAAGGGTCTGGCCGGCAGTTACGCCTACAGCACCACGTACACCCCCACGGGCAAGGTCCAGTCGACGACCCTCCCGGCCACGATCGGTGGTCTCGCCTCCGAGAAGCTGATCACCCGCTACAACGCCGACGGCATGGTGCAGACCGTGTCCGGGCTGTCCTGGTACACCGCGGAAACGGTCTACAGCCCCTACGGCGAGATCCTGCGTACCGCCTCCGGCAACGCACCGAACCGCGTGTGGACCACGAACACCTACGACCCCCACACCGGACGGGTCGCCTCGGCGACCAGCCACAAGGAGACACGTGACTCCGCGTCCGGCTCGAATCTCCTCTCCTCCCTCAGCTACACCTACGACTCGGTCGGCAACCCGACCTCCATCACCGACACCTACCCCGGCATCACCCCGCAGTCCCCGACCCTCGTCGACCGTCAGTGCTACACCTACGACGCCATGGGACAGCTCGTCCGAGCTTGGACGGGCAAGACGGAAGGCTGCCCCACCGGTCCCGCGGGCCCGGCGCGCACGGAAGTGGGATCGGGTACGCCGGGTGACGCCTACTGGCAGGACTACCAGTTCGACGCCATAGGCAACCGCACCAGGCTGACCGATCGCGACCCCACCAACAGCGCCCTCGACGACGAGACGACGTACACGTACGGCGTGGAGATCAGGGGCGGCGCCCTGCCGAACCCGAAGAAGCAGCCCCACGCCCTGACCAAGGTCAACAAGACCACCAGGACGCCTGGTTCCTCGGTCGACTCCCTGTCCACCTACACCTACAGCGCGGCGGGCAGCGCCAAGACCCGCACCATCGACGGTGACACCCAAACCCTGAACTGGGACCACCGCAGCAAGCTCCTCTCGGCCACCAGCCCCGGCATCGGCTCCGTCGCGGTCACGGGCCTTTCCGGCAAGTGCCTCGACGTCCAGGACGGCAACACCACTGACGGCACCCCCGTCCAGCTGCTCTCCTGCAACGAGAGCAAGCCCCAGCAGTGGCGCATCACCGGCGACACCGTCCGCGCTCTCGGCAAATGCCTCACCTCCGAAAACGGCAAGGCCGTCCTGAAGGCCTGCAAGCCGGGCGAGGCGAGTCAGAAGTTCACCTACCGGGAGACGGACAAGGCCCTTATCACCGGCACCAACCAGTGCCTCACCGTCCCCAGCGACAATGACGCCGAGGGCAACGACCTGCACACCTTCACGTGTGCCGGCCCGGCCGTCACGGCGGCGCAGCAGTGGAGCTTCGGCAACCTCACCAGCTACCTCTACGACGCGTCCGGCAACCGGGTCGTCCAGGAAACCGGAAGCGCCCGCACCCTCTACCTCGGTGAAACCGAGATCACCGTCGACAAGGCCGGCAAGGCCATCGACGCCGTCCGCTACTACAACAGCCCCAGCGCCCCGACCACGGTCCGCCGCACCAACGGCAAGACCACCGGCCACACCCTGTCGCACCTGCTCACCGACCACCACAACACGGCGACCATCAGCGTCGACCAAAAGGCCGGCCAGCCGGTCACCCGGCGCAAATCCGACCCGTACGGCAACCCGCGGGGTGGCCAGCCCTCCAGTTGGCCCGGCGACCGCACTTTCCTCGGCACCGGCAAGAACGACAACACCACGGGCCTGACCCACATCGGCGCCCGCGAATACGAGGCCAGCACCGGCCGCTTCATCACGGTCGACCCGGTCATCGACATCACCGACCCGCTCCAGATGAACGGGTACACGTACGCCAACGGCAACCCCATCACCAACCTGGACCCGGACGGCCTCAAGTACTTCGAGGGAGACAACAGCGACCCGGGGTTCCAGGCTGCATCCCAGAATGTTGTGGAGGTTGCACAGGCGAGACAGGACCGACGGAACGATATTCGACAGAATACGCGGAACACGTTTGAGCGAACTCGCTATAAGCTGCTTTCCGGGAAGAAAGGCTACATACGCAATTCCAAAAGCACTTCGGGTAAAGAATTTGACCGAATGATGAACAAGTATGACCCGAATGGCGGTTCTATTACGAAGCAGATCTCTTTCAAGATGTGGATGTTCGGCGCACCCCAAGAGGAGATCGACTACTTCAACCGTAACTACTGTGAATTCATAAAATGTAACGACTGGTTGGAGTCCCTGGCGACTGGTGAACTGATCTCCTCGGACATATATGAAAAGCCCAACGCCCAGGTGATGGGTGAAATGTTTGCCGGGGGGATGCTTTCGCGCGCAGGGGCAACTAAGAAGGTGAACGGGGCGGCGGGGAAGCCGTGCGGTAACAGCTTTGTCGCTGGAACGCATGTGCTGCTCGCCGACGGAACCAGCAGGCCCATCGAAGACCTGGTGGGAGGTGATGAAGTCCTCGCAACCGACCCCGAGACCGGCGAGACCTCGAAGAAGGCCATCACCGCGACCATCTACACGGAGGACGACAAGACCTATGTCGACCTGACCGTACAGACGCCCGATGGAGTCAAGTCCATCACCACGACAGGTCACCACCCGTTCTGGTCGGAATCCGACCAGGCCTGGAAGAATGCCGAGGACCTCAAGCCTGGCGAAACCCTACGTACAGACGGCGGGCCTTCCGTAGCGATCGCCGCGACCCACGCCTACGAAGCGTTCAATCAGACCTTCAACCTCACCGTCGCCGACCTTCACACGTACTATGTGCTCGCAGGCGCCACCCCGGTCCTCGTTCACAACTGCAACGTTATTGATGGAAGTGGTCCGGCTAGGGGAGTGCTTGAGGTCAGCGACCGGGTGAAATCTGTCGGCGCGGTGAAGAACTTCAACCCGAAGGGTGAGAGGGACTTCGTCTTCGATCCGACCACGGGACGCTTTGCGACCGGTGCAGACCAAGGCGTTGGTGGGCACGATTTCCTTGGGAGTGCTATTGGCGCGGACAAGTCAACGATGGTGGGAGGTCGGCTCCGTCGAGGTCCCGATGGAGAACTTCAGACCAATCAATGGTCCGGACACTACGGAATGAACTGGGACGATTCGGCAAGGAAGGCATTCCAGGACTTCATGGGCCAACACGGTATAACCGTGAGCCACACTCCGAGCATGCATTGGTGAGCAGGATGACGTTCCTGGTGCATCCAGTTCTTAAGGCAGGTGTCGTGACGGAAAATGATTTGATGGCAGAGCTCTCAGCCGTGCCTGAGACCTGCTGGATCTTCTCTGCCCACGCGAATGAAGCCGGCGCCGTCATGTGGCTGCCGCTGACGAAAATCAGCGAGACCGGCATTTGGCTGGGGCTCGACAGGAAGGGAGTGTGGACGCTAGGCCGACTCGATGGTGTAGTCGAATCCTCGGCGGAAGGTCTTCCCTCGTCTTGGGTGACGATTCTGGACGCAGATGAGTCGTCGCTGCGAGCAGGCTTGGCGTCTGCTGCTGAACGGTTCAAGCTGTCACCGGACGGGCTTGAGAGCCTGGTCCCAGTCGATGACGTGCTGGCAATGGCGATCAGAAGTCGGAGCAGTCACTGGGCAGAGCGTGCAGTCTGCTGGATGTCTGAGAGGGCTATCCCAGGAGACCAATTGGTCCTACTTCGGGGATTGTCCACGGCCGATTGGGCTAATCAACGGACACGGCATACTGCCAGGCGTCTTGTGAAGGGGGTCGAGCAATAAACAACCAGATGCCCTCCCGGACCCTTCGGGAGGGCATCTGGCCGCTTGACGGCAACGCTGACGGCAACGTCAGCGGACAGTTGGTGCGGCGGGCGGCTCGAAGGCAGTGCCAGGGGCTGCGTTGAGAGCACCCGTCAGACTGTCGATGGCTTGGCGTTGGAGGCCGAGTCGGACGTGGGCGTAGACGCCGGCGGTGACGCCTATGTGGGCGTGGCCGAGGAGTTCCTTGATCACGACGAGGTCGACGCGTTCCAGGAGCAGGGTGGCGGTCGAGTGGCGGAGGTCGTGGAAGCGGATGCGGCGGAGTCCAGGCCGGTCTGCTCGCCGATTCCCGTGGCCCACAGCGGCTCGTGCGGCGGCGCCGACAGCAGCAGGCGCAGCACCTCGACGGTCGGGCGGGTCATGCGAGGTCCTGTCACGGTGCCCTACGCCACCATGCCTGTCGACCGTAGGTCAAGAATGAACCACGCTCACTCAGCAGACGTTGCCAGTGGCGGCCGAACGACGAACGGCCCTCGGCACCGATGTGCAGGCCGCCGAGCTCGTTCAGGTGAGTCGGCACCTGGGGCTCGTCGGCCCGGTTTCCTATGGGCAACCGGAAGTACGGCATGCACGCTGCGGTTGCCTGGGGGCAACCGGCGCGGAGCATCTCTGTCGTGGGTTGCCGCCGTCTACTCGGCACCCTCCGTCTTGGTGGCTGATTCGGAGACTGAACAGTCGAGGCACTCGGGGACAGTGGCAGTCGTGTGTTGGAGGCCGTCGCAGTTCTCGCACCGGGGGTGTGCGGTGGCGTCACCGAGTTCCTCGAGGGTGGCCTGGAGGCGACGTAGCATGCAGTCGGCCTGGGAGATGGCGGCCGGGGCACGCTGGGACGACATCCACCGAAGTGGACCGAGAAGAGCCTGTGCGAGGCCGACAGCGGTGCTCGCGGCGTACGCCCATCCGTCGGTCGCGACGGTGGGGTCGTCGGGAGCGTCCTCGTGGGGAAGTCCGACCGACCAGGGCGGCACCGTCATGGTGAGGGAGTCCAGCCGGTCACCGGCGAAGCCGAGTTCGAACCAGGCACGCCGGACCTGGTCCTCGGCCAGGGGCCACTCCCAGGGGCCGGTGAAGTAGGCGCGTGCGTGGCCGGGGCCGGCAACGGATTCCTCGTAGCCGACGCCTGCGGAGCGCCAGAGCAGGGCCCACAGAGCGGCCGTGCGCAGTTCGGGGTCGTGGCTGCTGTGGCCCAGGTCGTCGGGGACGTCGATGCCCAGGGCCGTGAGGGCAGCGAGAAGCTGCTCGTCGGTGGTGTGCGAAGGGGTCATGTCCTGCCTACAGGGGGCTCGGTGTCTGCGGGGCCGGAGGAGAGCGTGCTCCGTCCCCCATGAGCGTGCAGCACGGACCTCGCCGACAGGGCGCGACGCAGCGACCGGCGGATGGCCGCGGCAAGCACCAGGCCGGCCCGGCGGCGCGTCCACGTCCTCGCAAGCCCCTCGTACCGGCACAGTGTTCGGAGGCGCCTCAGCCGTCGAGCACGGAGTCACATCCGAAATCGGTCAAGAGACCGGTCCCAGACAGCCATAGATCAACTTCTGAAATGTTATGGATTCGGGCACACATAATGGCACCGGCCTGCGGCGACGTTTCTGGGGATGTTTCCTACTGGGGTCGTATCGTTCACAGGAGATCATTCTTCGCCGTCTGAGCGGTTCACGCACGGGGCCGCGACCCGTGTAATCGGGTCACAGCGTCGGCACTACGGCCTCCATAGTGGTGCCCGTGACCACCGAACTCTCCGTGCTCCAGCGGCACAAGCCCGTATCTCGGGACGCCACCATACGGATGCTGCTGGACCAGTCCAAGCGCCGCGGGCGGGCCGTCCCGATCCGGCGCGCCTTCGTTCAGATCGCCAGCCCGGGCCCCGGCCTGTCCACGTACATCACGTAGAGCTTGTTGTTGAAGTACGCGGCGGCGGCTGCTTCCTTGGCCGCGGCCCCGGGGACCCTGTGGGCGCTGTGCCAGGAACCGCTGAACTCACCCGCCCAGAGTGCGCCGTCCGTGCCGCGCATGAGGATCGCCAGTGTGTTGGCGGCGGTGTTGGCCGCGAGGGCGGGAGCGTGGGAGGCGCGCCAGTTGGGGGAGGCGATGCCGCCGTTCACCCAGCCGCTGTTGGTGCTGACGCTGGTGTAGATCCGTTGGTCCTTGCCGGTGGCGATCCGACACAGCTGGTTGCCGTGCGGGGCCAGGGCGACGTGGGTGTCCACCCTCCAGTCGAGGTTGTCCTCGGACCATGCATTCCAGGCGGTGCCGTTGTGCCGGGCGAGATAGAGGCGGTCGTCGAGACCGCAGACGACCATCCAGGGCTGCCCCCCGAGGGCGGCCAGGGCGGGGCTGTGCAGCGCGGAGCCGGGCCTGACGTCGTGGCCGCGCCAGGTTCCGGAGGCGAAGGTCCGGGTGTAGACCTTGTTGTCCATCCCGGTGACGGCGTAGTACAGCCTTCCGTTGGCCGAGGTCACGCCGGGGGCGTGCCAGCTGCGGTCGGTGGAGACCCGGGCGGGGGTGGTCCAGTTGCCGCTGGTGTCCATGCTGGCCCACATGACGGCCTGGTCGTTGGTGCGGATGTAGAAGAGGTACAGCTTGTTGTCGTGGACGGCCAGGGTGGGGCCGCTCAGACCCTGGAAGGGCAGGGTGGTCGGCGCGCTCCACGTGGTGTCGGTGCGGATGACGCACTGCAGGTCGTTGGCGGGGAAGGGGATCTTGTCTCCGGTGAACCTCACCTTCAGTTCGTGGTGGCCGTCACCGGCGAAGTGCCACTGCGCGCTGCCGGTGTGGGAGAGCGCGGCCAGGGCCTTCTGGTCGAGGTAGAGCGAGCGGGCCGCGGAGAGGTCATTCCTCGCGATCAGGTTGGTGATGGTGATCGCCATGGACGTGAGGTCCATCAGGTATCCGATGAGGTCGGGCGACAACGTGCCGATGGCATCCCAGATGAGGTTGAAGAGCAGATTCTCGTTCAGCCGGTTCATGACTTCCCGGAAGCTGTCGTCGTTGCCGTCGCCGGTGTCCCACTCCCAGCACGCGACGCTCAGGACCAGCCCGAGCCGAGCATCACCATGGAAAGCCGTCCGATGGCCGGTGAACGCCGGTGTCTGCCCCCTGTCCGTCTGGTGACCGCCGAACTCCTGCGACAGGTACGGCACGGCGTGCTGCCTGGTGTCGCTCTGGCCTCCGGAGATCCAGCGGATCTCGTCCCTGGTGCCCGGCCACCCGTCACCCACCTCGCGGTGCACGTGGAAGTTCTCGTAGTCCAGCCTGACGCGGTACAGGCCCGCCCGCTCATCGTTTTCCTGCGGCTCCTGCGGCTCGTCGCCGGCGCTCTGCGCGGTCAGATCGGCGGGGACGGTCACAGCCCATCCCCACTCGCGCATCCCCTCGGTGAACTCCGGGCTGTCGAAAGCCTCCCCCGCCGCCAGCGACTCGGGGGCGACCGCCGACCAGTTCGACTGCGCCGACCACTCCGCCGTCACCGCCGGCATGTCCTCGGCCAAGTCCGCGAAGCCGTACCCCTCGGAGACCGAACGGCCCGTGATGACCCCGGGCACCCCCGTCAGCGCCGCCCCGCGAGCCGACACCGACTCGCGGTAGACGCGGCCCCACTCCCCGACCTCCTCATCCCCCAGCGACTCCCGCAGCACGCCCAACAGCACGTGCTCCAGATCGGTGAGTTCCTCGCCCTGCCGCAACCGGTCCGCACCATGCAGCAGCACCCCGAACAACACGTTCGCCTTCGGCACCCGCGCCAGATTCCGTGCCGTCCGCGAATCGCTTCGCGAACCCGACAGCAGACCCTGCAACCGCTCCAACCGCTCTTCCGCGGTCGTTGCCCCAGACTCCATGACAGTCCTCTCAGATCGGCAGGCCCCGGGACGCGCGTGACCCGGACCCACATATGACGCTACGAAGGGTGATCAAGCTGGAGCGGTTTATGACGGTAAATAGCCAAGTAAAGGGCTTAAATACCCTCGTGACTGCCCTGCCGGACCGTGAACGCCGCTTCCCGCCCGGCGAGACCAGCGGGCCATGATCATGGCCCCGGTGATACAGGGCCGCCCCCCGCCGATTCGACCGGGTGGAGGACGCCTCACTCCGGCGGCGGAACACGTTCACCGAAGAACCGATCATGCGCCGCCCCGGCAGCGCACTCGTCCGGCGCCTACGACTAGGTTCTGTCTCTTTGGTCAGCGTCGGGTCCAGATGAGGATGCCGGCGAGGTGGAGTGCGGCCTGGTAGGCGATGGCGAGCTTGTCGGTTCGTGTGGCCAGGCCGCGCCACTGCTTGAGCCGGTTGATGCAGCGTTCGACCGTGTTCCGCTGCTTGTAGACCTCTCGGTCAAAGCCAGGCGGGCGGCCGCCTCGGTGGCCTCGCCGCAGGCGGTGGCCGATCTGGTCGGACGGCTGCGGGATGACCGCGCGGATGCCCCGGCGTCGCAGGTGGCTGCGGATGGCTCGGGAGGAGTAGGCCCGGTCGGCCAGAACGACGAAGGGGCGGGTCCGCGGCCTGCCCGTGCCTGTGCGGGGCACCCGGATGCGGGCCGTCACCGTCTCGAAGGCGGGTGCGTCACCGGCCTGGCCTGCGGTGACGGTGAATGCCAGCGGCCGTGCCCCACCGTCCGCGGCCAGGTGAACCTTGGTGCTCAGCCCGCCGCGTGAGCGTCCGAGCGCGTGATCGGAGGGCTCGCCGGAGCGGGCCGCCCCCTTTTGCGTGCGCCGGCCGCGTGCTGGTGGGCCCGGACGACCGTGGAGTCCACTGACACGGTCCAGTCGATGTCGTCGTCGGCGTCCGCCGCTGCCAGGACGGAGGCGAGGATTTTCTCCCAGGTGCCGTCGACGGCCCATCTGAGCAGTCGTTTGTGAGCGGTCTGGAACGACCCGAGCTCGTCGGGCAGGTCCCGCCAGGGCGAGCTCGTGCGGTACTTCCAAGCGATGGCCTCAAGGGTGCGGCGGTGGTCGGCCCACCGCCGGCCGCGGACCGGATCGGCCGGCATCAGCGGCTCGATCCGGCCCCACATCGCATCAGTGATCACTAATCGGACAGACACATCCGATCAACTGACCAACCCATCAAAGAGACACGCTCTAGCGCCGTCCCTGCCCTACGCCAGCGCCAAGCGTCCACCGGCCGCGCCCCGGACCCGTTCTCCCCGCTGCGCGCAGCACTGCGGGCCGGCCGGCTGCCGTGTCCCAGACGACGAGCTCGCCATCGAGGACCAGACCCTCCGGCAGCTGCCCAGCGGCCGCGACCAGATCGGGGAATCGGTCCTGGACCAGGGAACCGCGCCGGGTCTGCAGGAGCAGCCGGCCGCCCGAAGTCGCGGGGGTGAAGAGAATTGCGCGGTGGCCGTCGAACTTCTGCTCCGCCGCGAAGCCGCTCGCCAGGACGCCGGAGCCCGGAACGTACTCGGCGGCCTGGGCGAGCATCGGCTCGAAGGGCGGAGTCAGAACCACTCGGGGATGGCCTCCCTACCGGCTCTCCGTGGCCTACCGGAAGCCTCCCCCGAACAGGGCATGTAGGGCGCGTGGGTGCGGCCAGAGAGCCCTGCTGAGTCAGGCTCCCGGGTGAGCCGGCCTCTGCTGTGACTCCACAAGCCGGGCCCGGCACCCCTGGCAGAGGGCAGGCCGGGCACCCTGCGGTCCTCCGCAGCGTCAGCCAGACAGAGCAATGACATGACGTACTGTCAGAACGTTTACACATAGTCCGGGGTTGCGTTCAATTTTCGAGTCTGGAACTGTCACTCGAGTAACTCACCCCCCTCACAGCGGACTTCGGAGCGCAACGCCCCCCGGCTTCACCGCCCGGCGCCGTGCCCCAGCGCGGCGATACGGACGAAACGCCTCCCTTTGCGTGCTCTCTGCTCGCGGCCACGGCCCACGGAGGGCACCAGCCGCTTCACCAGGACAAACTGGGAGACCAGGCAACAGTGAAACGCACGAGCACCCTCGCCCTGACCGCAGCACTGCTCGCTTCATCCGCCCCGCTCGGCCTCGCCACCATGGGAGCCGGTACTGCGCACGCCGCAGCGCGCACGTACTTCGTCAGCCCCAGCGGCAACGACAGCAACTCGGGCACGTCCACCCAAGCTCCCTTCCGAACCCTCCAGAAGGCCGCGGACAGCGTCGAGCCGGGCGACACCGTCTCGATCATGAACGGCACGTACTCCGAGCGCTCGGCGGGGTCGAACGTGCTGACCATCAAGCGCTCCGGCCTCCCCGGAGCCCCCATTACCTTCACCGCTCATCCCGGCCACCATCCGGTGATCCACCCGGTGAAGGCGTGGAACGGCATCAGCGTCTCCGGCGCCTCCTACATCTCCATCAAAAACCTAGAGGTCAAGGGCAACAACGGAGCCCTCACCCTGGCCGGAGCCGAACGAGAATCGAAGAAGGGCGACCCCACCTACAACACCAACTGCATCTCCCTGGAACAGGACCGGGCCACGGGTGCGCTGTCGCACCACGTCGAGGTGGCCGGTAATGAGGTGCACGGTTGCGCCGGCGGCGGCATATCGGCCATCGACTCCGACCACGTGACCATCTCCGGCAACCACGTGCATGGGACCTCCTGGTACGCGGTGTACGCAACCAGCGGCATCTCCGTCCTCACCCCACGCGACGTCGGGGGCGGCGACGCCGGGACGTACAAGATCCGCATCACCGGCAATCGCGTCCACGACAACGAGACCAAGATCAAATGGGAGAAGTGCGGCTGCTACTCCGACGGCAACGGCATCATCATCGACACCCTCAAGGGCGACGCCGATCACCCCGCCTACAACGGACGCGTACTGGTCGCCAACAACCTCTCCTACGACAACGGCGGCTCCGGCATCCACTCCTACAAGAGCCAGCACGTCGACATCGTCCACAACACGGCCTACGCCAACGGGCGCAGCACCCGCATGGACAGCTACGCCAACATCTTCGCGCACGACAGTACCGACGTGCGGCTGCATAACAACATCGCGTACGGCCGGCCGGGGCAAGCGACGAACAGCAAGTCCCGCAACGTGGACGTCACCTACGACTACAACATCTACTTCGGCGGCAAGGCCCCCGAGGTCCAGGGCCCGAACGATGTCATCGCCGATCCGAAGTTCGCCAAGACGGGCACCGGAGCCGACGCGGACTTCCGGCTGAGCGAGGGCTCCCCCGCCGCCGGCTCGGGTACGCCGTTCGCCGCCGTCACCACCGACTTCACCGGAGCCCGCCGGGCCGTTGGCACGCCCGACCGGGGCGCCTACGGCTTCGGCGCCAAGAACAGCAGTAGCCCGGGAAATGCTTCCGACGCCTCCTCCCCCGGCCGGCAAGGGGACGCCCCCGCCGGAAGCGGTCAGTCCGCCGGAAGTGACCCCGCCGCCTCACCGGGCGTGCAAGCCGGCGACGGCACCGATGGCGGCTCCGGGCTGAAGCCGCAAAGCGCAAGCGGTCCGCTCGCAGAGACAGGCGGCTCCAACCCTGCCCTGCCGCTGGGCATCGCGGCAGTGGTCCTCGCCATCGGCGGCGGCCTCCTCTTCGCGGCGCGACGCAAGCGCTCCTGATCCCTTCGGATCACTTGGGGCGCCAAGACGTGGTGCCGGCCCCGACTCCTCTCCAAGGGTCGGCACCACCGCGCGCCCGCCGGACCCGCACTCACGAGCCCGGCTCGCCGGACGGGCTTCGGCCCCTGACAGACTGGCCACTATGGCGGCGGCAAGGCACCGGATCGAAGCGGCGGCACTCACAGGTGGGTCGGTACCCGACCCCCCGCGCGTCGCCTGGCGCAAACAGATGAGGCAGCGCGTATTGGACGCCGCTCGCGACCTCACCTGCGAAGCCGGCTGGGACCAGGTCAGCCTCTCGGCCGTCGCCGCCCGTGCCGAAGTGTCGCGCCCCTCGGTGTACAAGGAGTTCGGCAACCGCGCCGGCCTGGGCCGTGCGCTGGTAGTCCGTGAAACCCAGCAGTTTCTGGCGGGTGTGGCCGACACCCTCTATCCCGGCGCGCCCGATTCCCATGCCTGCCTCCGGGCGGCCATCCTGTACGTACTTCAGGAGGCCGACAATCAGCCCCTCATAAAAGCCGTCATCACAGCCGCCCGAAAGGGCTCCGACAGCCTCCTGCCCTACCTCACCGCCCGAGCGGACCCGATCTTCGACGCCGGTCAAACCCTCGTCCAGGGCTGGCTGGCCACGCGATACCCACAACAGCACACAGAGTCTCTGCAAATGGCCGCGGACGTCATCGTCCGCATGACCATCAGCCATCTCATCCTGCCGGGCGACGAACAACACCTCACTGCCCAAAGACTGGCGACTGCAGCCCTGAAACTACTGCAGTAAGTCGGCCTGCAACGGGAGCGGCGGGGTATTGCCCCGAAGATACGATCAGCCCCAGGGCGATGGATGTGCGCCTACCTCCGAAGAGCTGCGCGAGCAGGTCGAGCACACCCACGAGGAGCTCGGCCAGACTGTTGAGGCGCTGGCGACCAAGGCCGACGTGAAGGCGCAGGCCCCGCGCAGGGTCGTCTGTGTGTCTGGGCTGTGTGGCGCAGGGCCCGACCGGTGTGGCTACCGGGCGGCCGGGCCCTGCTTGCGTGGGACAACCCGTGATTCAGTCTTCCCATCTGGACTGTCACACGCGGGGGTGCCTGGGTCGTGCCGGGTGTGGCGGGTGGGTGACCCGGCGACTGGTACGGCGACGTCAGCGGGCCCAGCTCATGCCCGCCGTCGAGCATGGGTCCGTTGAGCCGCCTCACCCTCGTCTGGAGCCCTGCCGTGCTGGAACGCGCCCTGCGCAAGAACTCCGCCAAGGTCACCTTCGTCCTGCCCGCCGACACCCCCGCGGCCGAGGTCAGCGTGGTCGGCGACTTCAACGGCTGGCGCCCCGGCGTTCACGCCCTCACCCCGCGCAAGGACGGCAACCGGGCCGTCACCGTCGAACTCCCCAAGGACAGCACCCACTCCTTCCGCTACCTCGCCGCCGGCGACTACTGGTTCAACGACGACACCGCCGACGACCAAGAGGGCCCCAACAGCCGCATCCACACCTGACCCCCGCGCGGCCCCGGGCATCCACGGCACAGGCCCATGACGACTGACCCCGGCCTGAAGGCCAGTCTCCGTCTCAGGAGGCGGCTGTCGGTGTCTGGCCGTCGCGCATCGTGAACAGCCCCAGCGCCCCCGTCATCTCCAGCAGCCGCTGCAGCTGGCGCTATCGCCGCCGCACGTCCCAGGTCTGCGCTCTGGAGATGTGGCCTTCAGCGGGGGCAGTCGTCCACGGTGGGGGGATGAGCGCACTCCGCCCCGGTGACATCACCGACGAAATGGGTCGTACAGCGCCCGGCCGCCGGGCCACCGCCCCAACTCGGTCATCAGGGCGACGCCGTCCTCGATCTCCTCCGGCCGCCAGCCCGTGATGTCAAGCAGCAGTCCGTCCAACGGCCCGCCGACCAGGACGGCGTACGTGTGGTGCGGCAGCGGGCCCGGGTTGGGGTCGTCGTGATCGTGGCCGTACACCCGGCCGCGCAGCAGCTGCTCGTCATCAGCGTTCATCCGACCAGCCTCCCAGCCGCCACCGACAGCGAGGGCCGCGATGGCCGGCGGGCCCGCCCTGGATGGAGGCCGGGCCCGTCGCGTGTGCGGCCCGGCTAGCGGGTCTGGAAGGCGCCGCGGTCGATGAGGCCCTGGATGTAGGGCGGCCAGTCCCGTTCCAGGCTGGTGGTGATGGCGGCGTGGACGTCGGCGCGGACCTGCGGGGTGACGTGTTCGACGTCGCCGCCCGGGTAGTACAGGCGCACCCCGTCGCGGCTAGCGTCGCACAGGATGGCGTGGGCCTTCTGCACGAGCGTCATGTAGAGCTGGGGGACCGGTGCCCCCACGAGTTCGTCGATGACGGTTTCGTAGTCGGCGCCGAAGTCGGCCCAGTCCTTGCCCTGCTTGTCGAGCCAGAGGGTGACGTCGGAAAAGAAAACCGCTTTGCCGGGCCCGTCCTTCGGGTCGCGGGCCAGGCCCGTCGCGAGGTCGAGCGCGATGCCGGCGCTCTTGCTGACGAGGTCGCGGGGGATCATCGTCGGGGCGATGGCCACCGCGCACTCGCCCCAGCCGTCCTGGGTCTGCTCCGGCCAGGGCAGCCCCAGCACGAGCCATCCGTCCGGCGCCAGCAGCTTGTTGCTCACCGTGTACTTCCCCCTCGGTCGTGACGTCAGTGTCGTGCCGATCTTTCCGCCCGGCGGTGACGGCGGGCAAGGCGCTCTCCGGCCGCCCCGGGCTGGGACATGGCCTCTTCCCTTCGGCTATCGCGTAGGAAAGACACCTCATGCGGCTAACGGGTCAAGTTGACCTTGGTCAGCCAGCTGCAAAAGCGGCCAGCAAGGTGTCCGCTCGGACTTCCAGTTCGGGCGTCAGAGCCCCATTCACGGCCAGCCTGACCTCATCGCCGCCGACCGCGCGGGCAAGCCGAATCTCGACCTCGCGGTGCTCGCCGACCAAGGGGTACGAGTACCAGCCGTCGGTCCGCTCGTCGTCGGTCGCCTCGATCGCCAGTGCCACCGTCTCCCAGTCGGTGGCGTCGAAGCCGTAGCCCACGTAGTGCGACAGCAACTCCAGGAACGACCGCAGGTTGCGTTCCCAGATCCATCCGCCGACTTCTGCCATGGCTCCCCCTCAGTGCTCAGGAGGACAGCCTGTCATGAGCCGAGCCCTCAGTGATCAGCCAGCTGCGGTGGGAGGAGGAAACGCGATGGATGCGTCGAAGGTCACCCGGTTCTGGAGGCAGTGGTGGAGTTGGCCGAGCATGCGGTTGAACAGGTGCCGCAGGGCTTGGGCATGCCAGTCTCCGGCCTCGCGTCGGCGCCGGTAGTGGGCGTTGGCGCCGGGTGAGTGGCTGAGGGTGGCGAAAGCCCACAGGTAGCCGGCGTGGTTGAGCCGGTTGTTTTTCACGAACCTGCGGCCGACGTATTTGCGTTTGCCGGAGGCCCGCGTGATGGGGGCCGCGCCCGCGTATGCCTTCAGTCCGCCGGCGGTGGCGAACTGGGTGCGGTCGTCACCGATCTCGGCCAAGAGCCGGGCGCCGACGCCGGGACCGACGCCGGGGAAGCTCAGCATGATCGGCGCGTCGGGGTGGGTGCGGAAGGTCCGCTCCACCGCCTTGGCGAGCTCGTCGACGGCCTTGCAGGCGGCATTGAGCTGCGTGAGCAGGGCCTTGGCCTGGAGGCCCATGGCCTCCTCGACCGCGGCGGGCTGACGGCCGGCGGGCTGCCGGAAGAGCGTGTGGAGCCGTTCGGCGTCCTCGGTGATACCGCGTTTGCGGCCGGCGTTGGTCAGCATCAGCCGGAGCTTCCACGCGGGCAGCTCGGCGGCCTGGGTGGGGGTGGGAGCCGCCCCGAGGACCTTCCGGGCATCCGGCCGGGTCAGTGCGCCGGCCTTGTCCCGCCAGGCTTCGATCGCCGCGGGGTAGTACTCGCGCAGCAGCGAGCGGAGCTGGTTGGCGAGCTGCTGCCGGTTCCAGATCGCGTCCTGGTGGGCGCGGGCGAGGACGCCGATGGCCTGGGCGAGGTCGCTGTCCGCGGGCAGCGGTCGGTGCATGTGCATGTCGGTGCGGATGATGTTCGCCAGGACCAGGGCGTCGCCGGGGTCGGACTTCTTGCGGCTCACGCCGTGGCGGTCGCGGTAGCGGGATGCTGCCATGGGGTTGACCGCAAACACCTGCCGGGTGCCGGTCCTCAGGGTGGCGACCAGCAGGCCGCGACTGGTCTCGATCGCGATCGGGATCGGCGTCTCGGCGCTGTCGCCATGCTCGGCCAGGAGGTCGAGCAGGAGCTGGTAGCCGTCCAGGTCGTCGTCGATGCGGCACTTGGCCAGCTGCTTGCCGGTGTTGTCGATGATCGCGACGTCGTGGTGTCCCTCCGCCCAGTCGATCCCGCAGAACACGTCCATTCCCCGCCCCTTCGCCGGTGCTGTTGTTGACGGCGAGCACACGGGCCGCACGGCGCACTAATTCCAGGACTCCAAGGTCCGCCACCTCATCAGCCGTGCGCGGCACCGCCGGACCGCACGGGCGCACGCCGTGTCCAGAGCTCGAAGCTCGTGAGGAGTAACGCGTCACCGTGCGGCAGCTCATCCGTCAAGGTTCCCGAACCCGACGGGCCCGTGGGGGCAGAACGTGCGAGGACCGGCCGGCACCCAGCGCCACCGGTCTTTCTGCAGACCTCGCACGGTCGGAGGTGTCGTAGGGGTCACCACGGCACCGACCGGACCACACACGTCCTGCCCCGGGCTGAACACGCCGCCCCGGGCCCACCAGAGATCCAGGACCTCTAATTGCTAACGAATTAGAGGTGTCATCGGCGCGGACAGGCTTGCCCAGTGGGGCTGACCAGGAACAATGGGCAGTGTCCGATTTGCCGGGCTCCCACTCCCGGTCACACCTGCGGTCCCCCGCTGAAAGCAACCCTCCAGGCAACCGTTCAGCCCCCTTCCGGTGCAACCCTCTCCGCGGCTGCCGTAGGCCGGGGTAGGCACGGCGTGGGCCAGGCCGGCTCCCACCTCCAAGCCGCCCACCGCTCCGCCTGCGCGAAAACCCCGGAGAGTTCGGCGAGCATCGCCAGGACTTCACCGCGGGCGGCTTCGACGGCCCGGTGCTCGGTGTCGGAGACGATCCCGAGACGGCGCACGTGCGCGTACTCGTCCTCGTCCTTCCACTCCCAGCTGGCGAGGTCGGGCGTGACCACCAGGTCCACGGTGAGGTCGAGGGTGTCGAACCCAGCCGCGGTGCGGCGGGTGGGGTGCTCGAAGTTGACGTACCAGTTCCGCAGCCGGCGCCCGTCCCCGTCGGGCACGAAGAAAGCGTTGATGCTGAACCAGGCCGTGGGCGGCTTCCACAGCAGCAGGTCGGTCTCCTGCCACACCGCGCCCGCGAGCTCCCACCGGCCGTCCGCCATCGCATCGAACGCCGCCGTGCGCACCGACCGGTCCCCCTCCGCGCGGGCCTGCGCATACAGGGCGGGCCACCGGGCCTGCGCTCCGGGCGCGCAGGCGGTCACCAGCGCCTCGCCGGTGTCGCAGACGACCCGCAGTGCCTGCTCGCTCCACACCCGGCCCGACCGGTGCACATCACGCCGTACGACCGTCTGGCCCGTCTCGAAACCGCGCACCGTGTCCTCCTCCGGTCGGGCCTTGCTGTCCGGCGCGGCTTGGCCAGCTCAGCCCACCCCGGGCGGGGTGGGCAAGCCGCCGTCCGGGGGGTGGCTTACCCACCCCGCCCGGGGTGGGCAAGCCACCCCGTCCGGGGGGTGGCTTACCCAGGGTCCCCTTGGGCTTGCCCGCCGGACAGATCGGTAACCCGGGCGGGCGTGACCGATCTCCTCGGTCCATCGGTCAAACCGCACGTCAGGCCCCGTGACCGATCCATGCAACTCCCCCGCCGACCGATCACCGGCCATCGGTCAGCCGCGGCCTCACCGGGCAACTGCGCGGCGGGGCCGTGACCGACGCCGCCCCGCCCGGCGTGCTCCGGCCGGGGTGGGCAAGCCACCGGCCGAGGCGGCTTGCCCAGAGTCCCCTTGGGCTTGCCCACTCCCCCAGAACGCCCCGTTGCGGCGGTGCGCGCCGGGTAGCGTCCGGGCACAAGACGCTGAGCTTGGGGGTGGGCGTTGAGGTTCACGATCGACACCGAGACCGATTCGTACGAGGACGCGATCCCTACCGTGCGCGCGGCCTGGACGGAGGAGATGCTGCGGGCCTGGGTGAGGTCGCTGCACACGGTGGAGGAGCTGGACGTGGTGTGGCGGGTGTGCGCGCAGCCGGGCCCGCCCGGTGTCCGGGGCCAAGTCATCGCGGAGTACATCTCCCCGGAGCTGACCGGCAAGCCGGCCCTCACGGCTCTGGGCATCGTCGGCCGGCGGATGAACACGGCCGCCCGCGAACTATGGGCTTGGGAAACGCCCTTCGTGATCGACGAGGTCAAGCGCACCCGGACCGTCGACCGGTCGGTGGCCGCGATCCTGCTCGACGCCCTCGCCGAACACCCCTTGTGGCTCCGGCTGCGCCACCACAGCAACCCTCCCGCGCTCGGCTCCTGAGCCCAGCCGTCTCCTGCTGGGCAAGCCGTCCTCGAAAGGGCGGCTTGCCCAGACTCCCCGAGGTCGCGCAGCTACCCGCGACGCCTGAACAGACCCCGGACCCTCAATGTCTCCGGTTCAGCCGCCGTCGCCGCGACGTCCTCGGCCAGGCGCTGCGCCGCCCGCTCGGCCTCCGCGCGGGCGACGGACTCCTTCGCACACTCCCCGCACAGGTCGTCCCATTTCCCGGGCCACGAGGACTGCCGCACCTGCTGCCAGCGTTCGTCGGAGAACTTCGCCCCGCACCGCGCGCACACCGGCCGCTTCGCCTCCCGCTCCGCCGCCTCCCGCTCCGCCCGCCGGTCGCGGGCCTCCTTCCACTGCGCGGCGTACAGGCGGTCGCCGTCAGGGTTGTCCAGGGCCTCGGGCAGGGTCTGCCACTCCTCGCGCCCGAGCCGCCTCCACACCGCACCAGCGGCCCCGGCCGGGTCGGCGGTGATCCGCTCCAGCTCGGCGACGACCACGGGCACCGCCCGGTGGTAGTCGACGGCCGTGATACCCGCGCTACGGCCTGGGTACGAAGCGCCGGCGAAATACGTGCGGGCGGCCTGCTCCAGCCGCCGCATCCGGCTCTCCCGCTGTGCCGCCGTCTTCCCGGTGAACACGGACGCCACCGGCACGTACCCCTCGCGGCCGGTCGGCGGGTAGATCCGCGACCACAGCCGGAAGTCATGCACCGCCGCGCCCCGTGCCGCCCGCTCCTTGTTCGCGTCGGCCTTCGGCGCCAGGAGCTCGAACCAGTCGCTGTACCGACGCAGCTTGTCGACCAGGTCATCGACGGGCTCGGTGACGCGATCGACCTCCAGGAGCATCGCGGGCACCCCGGCGTCCGGGGCGCGCATCGTCAGGTCGGCGTACTGGGTGTACCCGTACGGCAGGCGATAAGCGATCTCCGTCTGCCAGGACAGCGGGGTGCCGTACCCGGCCCCGGTGAGCACGGCGGCGGTCGAGGTGACGGCGGCGGCGTGTTCGTCGTACCCGTCGGCTTCCACCGGCCGGCCTTCGTCGTCGAACTCCAGCTTGCGCAGCGCGGACATCCGTACGTTTTTCGGCAGCAGCAGCTTGGCTTCCTTGTGGCCCTTCTCGGTGAGCACCCACAGCTGGTGTCCGGACTCCAGTCGCGTCTCCACCCGGACCAGGCCCGAGCCCTTCAACGCGTTCAGGGTGTCCCTGGTCATCCGGTCATGCCTATCGGAGGGGCGCAGCATCCGCCAGAGCTGATCGGCGGTAGCCCGCTGGAAGATCCCCAGAGCCTTCAGCACTTCCTTGCGTCGCACTCCGGTCGGCTTCCAGACCTGTGTCGACCTAGGAGGGTTGTCGAACGCGTCGCGGCCCCTTGACTTGCGGGGCTGACCTGCGGATACGTCTCCGGCGGGCGAAGTGGCCGTGGAGGGGGCGATGGAGGGGCCCGTGGAGGGGGCCTGCACCTGGTCGACGTCATCGGAAGGCCGGCGGTCACGGGCGGCCTGGTGCTCGCGAGCGGGGTCGGGTGTGAGGTCGGCGGGCACGGTGTCCTCGGTTTCTCCCGGCCTGCGGGCCGGGTAGGTGAGCGTCCGGCCCGTACGCGGATGTGCGTACGGGCCGGGGTCACCGTGAGGAAGCACCCCTTGTCCGCGGTCTGACCGTCAACGACGACCAGTGCCCGATTCCTCCTTGACCATCCCCTTGACGGGTGGGTTTGTCCGTGGCCGACGCCACACCGCCCCGGCCGTCCCTTAGCCGTGCCAGCCCGAAGACCTTGAGCCGGTCTCGCACCGAGGCCGACAACGTCCGTCCCGCTCACCTGCCGCGTGCCAGGGTGGCAAACTGGCGCATCCCGACCAAGCGCCAGTTCCCCGGCTCGTCCGACCCTGCTCCGCCGTGCTCTGGCTCATCTCCCACCGAAGGACAAGGAGCCCCACGATGACCGAGCCCATTGACGCGGTCCCCACGGCCTACTCCGGAACCCGCTTCCGGTCCCGCCTCGAAGCCGACTGGGCCGCAACACGCAAACGCGGTGCAGCGGATGCCGAGCTCCAACGGCAAACGTGGAAGGTCGGCGGACCATCCCCGCAGGCGCGGGGTCGACCCACGCAGCGCATCCGTGGTCATCTGTAGCGCCGGACCATCCCTGCGGGCGCGGGGTCGACACCTCGTCGCCCCGGGCGCGGCGGAGGTGTTCGTCGGACCATCCCCGCGGGCGCGGGGTCGACACTTTCTGAGCTGCGACTTTATCGGCCGAGGTGGGTGTTTTCGTTCAGTTGCCTTTTTGGGAGGGCGGGGCGAGAGGAACACCCTGTCCAGGTCGACGGGCTGCCACCGACCGCTCAATCACACCGAGCTCGTCGGCGACCGCACGAGGTGTGCTGCTTCATCAGGAAGTCTCCCCAGCAGCTACTTGCCCCTTTCTCCATCCCGTTCTCTGCCGCATACCGATACCCCGAGTCACGGTCCTCCTTCACGCCGGGCGAACTCCTAGCATGCGCGACCGCACCGACAACCAAGCTAGGTGGTGGGGAGGAGGTCGGCGACGAGGACGGCGAATTCCTCGGGGCCGAGGATGCGGATGCCCGGTTCTTCGGCCTTGGTTCGCTTGGAGCCGGCCTTCTCGCCCGCCACCACGGGGGTGGTGCGCTTGGACACCGACGACGATGCATTTCCGCCGGCCCGCTCGATCAGCTCGTCCCGGCCTCGGTCCCTTCCTGGCCTGGAACCGCGGAGGAAGACTTTGAAGAACAGGATCGTCTGGCCCTCGTCCGTAACAACCCCGCCAGCCCGCCACGGCGTCCGGAGAGGAGCGCCCCCAAGCCCCGGCCGCGGCCGGGCCCCTGCCGAACCTCCCCCCGCGGCCCGGCCCACGGTCGAGCCCGCAGTCGGCCCGCCTGCCGCACCGGATGAACCAGCGGCCGCACCGCCTCTGCTGGCTGTCAGCAAACCCGTCTTCCATCACGACCAGAACCAGCTACCCCCCCTTCGAAGCGTCAGCCCTCCGACGCCGACACTTCGCCAGTACCTGTTCCTGAGCCGTTCATGACAGGGGCGTCCCTGTGGATCTTGGGGATATGGATTGCCGGGGCTGCGGCCCGTTCCTCTGACGGACGACACCAGAACGTCAGTGGCTAGCGGCACGAGCTGTCAGTGGTCAGCCACATGAGGCGTGTCAGTAGGCACTGGCCGAGAGCCCAGCCCCGCCGATCGTGCAGGTGCCGGAGTCACCTCGGCCGTGTTGTCTACCACAAGGCCTTGTCCACATTTAGCTGCCAGGAGATCCGAAAAATGAGCGAGCTGTACCCACCGGTCGAGCCGTACGAGAAGGGGATGCTCGACGTCGGCGACGGCAACCTCGTGTACTGGGAGGTCTGCGGCAACCCGGACGGCAAGCCCGCACTCGTCGTCCACGGCGGTCCAGGATCAGGATGCGGGACCGGGGCACGCCAGTACTTCGACCCGGACCGCTACCGGGTCGTCCTGTTCGACCAGCGCGGCTGTGGCCGCAGCACCCCCAACGCGAGCGAACCCACGACCGACATGCGGCACAACACCACCCAGCACCTGATCGCCGACATGGAGCGGCTGCGGGAGCACCTGGGTATCGACCGCTGGCTGCTGTACGGCGGCTCGTGGGGCTCCACCCTGATCCTGGCCTACGCCGAGACGTACCCGGAGCGGGTGTCGCAGATCGTCATCCCCGCCGTCACCACCACCCGGCGCTCCGAGATCGACTGGCTCTACCGCGGGGCGAGCCGGTTCTTCCCCGAGCAGTGGGAACGCTTCCTAGCGGGAGCTGGCGGCACACCGCGTGACGGTGACATCGTCGCGGCCTACGCCCGCCTGATGGAACATCCCGACCCCGCAGTACGAGAGAAGGCCACAGCCGACTGGTGCGCCTGGGAGGACGCAGTCCTGTCCGGGGAAACGAACGGCACCTCCAACCCCTACGGCGACCGCCCGCCGACCGCGCAACTGGCCCTGGTCCGCATCTGCTCCCACTACTTCTCCCACGGCGCCTGGCTGGAAGAAGGCACACTCCTGCGCGACGCACACCGGCTGGCCGGCATCCCGGGCGTGCTGGTCCACGGCAGACTCGACCTGGCCGGCCCGCTCGACACCGCATGGGAACTCGCCCGCGCCTGGCCCGATGCCGAGCTGACCATCGTCGGCAACGCAGGCCATCTGGGCAGCGACACAACACGCGCCCATGTACTCAAGGCACTCGACCGATTCGCTCGCCAGGAATGCGACCAGACCGCGCAGCGAGGTGCATGCGGAGGGTGTGGGGGTGGGTGGTCAGGCGTCGGAGTCGACTTCGGGGTGCGTGAACCGCACGGGCTTACCCAGCGACCGGGCGTAGGCGATTTCGGCTGGGGTGCTGTCTCCGATGTAGTCGCCGACGAAAGCGCCTGAGTTCGCGAATACTGAGCACTCGGCGCCCCGAACCTGGGCGCGAGTCGCGTGTCGGTTGGCGATCATCGTCGTTCTTTCATCCAGCAGGCGGGGCAAATGTCGCGGCCGTCGCGGGTCCGGTGCCATTACTGGGTTCCCAGAAGTGAGTGCGGGCTGGGCGCTGAACGGCTGAGCGCCGTCGTCAGCCCGGCGGTCCGGACGTGCCGACGACGCTCCGCGTTTTCGGCGCGGCCGTGGGCCCGACGAGGTACGCCTCGATCTGCAGCGCCGTCGCGGTTGTCCAGTTGGCATTGGCGCATGCCAGGCTTCGCAGGCCGATCACCCCATAACCTCCGCTCCGCCACACCGTTAGTCGACCCGTATGGGGAGCAGATCATTCTGCTTCCGGATCACACCTCTTGAATGGAGACTGCATGTCCGTACGATCCTGGTTCGGCGCCACGGTCCTTGCCGCCACTGCAGTCCTGGCCTGCTCGCAAGCTGCCTCGGCCCACGGTCAGCCCGGCCCCCGCGAACCGCACGCGACACGGATTTCCGCCGAGAACGCGAACGCCAACCTCTTCCCGCCGTCCATCGGCGCCAGGGCCTTTCTGTACGACGCGGAGACAGGCAAGCCCCTGGTCGGCAAGCGCGTGGAGTTCACCACGCCCGACGGCAGCGAGATCTGCCGGGGCGTCACCAACGCCGAGGGCGAGGCCGCATGCACCGGCCCCCTCCGCCTGGGCACGGCCAGCGCCGGCACGCTGACCAATGGCTACGTCGCTACCTTCCGGGGCGACGAGCACTACGGCTCCTCCTACGCGTTCGGCACGGTGGGCCTGCTGGTCCACCCCTGAACGAAGTCCGTTCTGGAATCCTCCCCTGTCCCGCGCGGGTCGCGCTGGTCCGCGGCGTCGGGATCGCTCATCACCACCACCCCACAGACCTATCCAGTTACCCAGCCGGATGCGTCGGCGCTGTCCGTGGGGTCGGGGTGGAAGAAGCGGGTGTAGCGGAGTCCGGTCTCCGGAGTGATGTTGAACACCGCGCATAAGTGCTGCGGGTCAGCGCCGGTGACGGCGGCCTCTTCGAGGATCCGGTCCTCGCGAAGTTGCTGGGCGGTGACCGGGAGGCCGCGCAGCAGAGGCTGCATCCAGCCGGTCGTGACCGGGGCGCGGGTGTGCGCGGTCTGCGAGCTGATGAACAGGTGAGGGTTGCGGGTATGTGGCCAGCGCTGGTGCCGGAGGTGGATGTAGTCGACGGCGGCCTGCTGGGTGAAGGCGTCGAGAGGGTGATCGATGTCGCCGAGCGTGAGCCAGCCGCGGGTGAAGTCGATGGCGGTCAGGGGCAGCGCTCGGGCCTGGTGCGGGTAGAGCGCATGGATGCCGACGAGGGCGATCAGCAGCTTCAGGGCGGGGTTGGTTTCGGCGGCTGCGGTCAGACGCTGGATCGTTTCGGGGCTCAGCGGCATGGGCACCGAGCTGGGCCGGGATCCCAGGCTCACGCCGCGTGCGGGGTTGGCGAACAACAGCCGTTCGCTCTTGAGGGTCTTGAACATGTCGCGCAGCGCGACGGCTTCGGTGTGCGGTGCCGCGCATTGGGCGAGCCACTCGGTGACGTCGGCACGGCTGACCTGGCGGAGGGTGCGGTAGCGCTGCGAGCAGGCAAGAAGGAACGGGATCGCGGAGTTGGCCTGGTTTCGGACCGTGGTAGTCGAGCGGGGACGGCGGCGAGGTCCGCCGTGACGGACGATGCGGATCCACACGAGGGCTTCTTCGCGGATCTCCGGGTGCACGCTGGCCAGTCGGCGGTGGATCCACGCGTCGAGGGGGTCGATGCGGTCGTCGTCGAGGAGAGCGAGGTGGGCAAGGACTTCGGTGACCCGGATGACGGCACGTCGGTTTTGCTGACGCGGCAGCGAGGCAACGGTGCTGGCCTTGATCGTCTCGTGCGGACCGTGCACAGCGGTCAGTAGGTACAGGCTCTTCTGGACGCGCTCGCGCAAGGCTGGTGACCAGCCTTGGGTCTCGGCGCTGGCATCGGCCTGTGTGGCGACGTAGGCGGTGAAGGCTGAATCGATCGGCGTGACGTCGGTCACGGTGACGCGCGACATGTCCCGAGCTGCGATGAACAGCGGCTCCTGGCGCCACCGGGGTGTCGCCCAGAAGGCGATGTCGGGCTGCTGGTGCGCCGCGGGGGCTCCGTATCCTTGCGGTCGAGCGGCGGCGGCAAGGTGCACCCGCCGGACCAGATCGGCGAGGAACAGCTGCTGCCCGGTGTTGGCCGCGGTGGACCAGTCCGGGCGCTGCCATGTGCGCGGAACTGCGAGAGCTTGGCAGCGGCACAGTCGGCACATCCCCTGTTTGAAGAGCGGCACGGTGCGGCGGCAAGTCGCGCAGGTGCCGGTCTGGTGGCCGCGGTTGCGTAGGGAGGTGCAGGCCGCGCAGCGGCCGTGGCGGCGCCAGAGGCCCCAGGCAAGGCAGTCGCTGCAGCTGTCCGGGGACGGCACGCGGGGATGGCATCGGCGGCAGAAGCCGCCGGCGTAGTGGGCGTCGCTGCCGCAGGCCTTGCAGTTTGGAGGCGGAAGGTTGGGATGCAGGCAGCTGAAGCAGCGGGCCCGGCCGTACTCCGCGATCTTCTCGCCGCACTGCTTGCACGATCGGGGACGCAGGTGGCTCACAGCGGTGGTTCCGTCCGGCCGACCCTGCGTTCGAGCCTAGGGCGCTCGCCCGCGACCGCCGCACGGGCGGGAGTGCTCGCAGGTCGCTGAGCGCGGGCCTTCTCCGGTTCTCGGACCATGAGGTCGTTGGGTTCGCAGCCAAGGACCTCGCAGATGATGTCGAGGTCGTCCAGGCGGATCGTGACCGGCTGCCCGGACCACAGGTTGGACATCTTCCCGGCGCTGATCACCAGGCCGGCGTCGGCGAGCATCGCCTGCAGCTGCGATGACTTCCAGATGTCGCGTTGCGCGGCGGCCAGCCGCAGGTTCCACTTCATAAGGGCTCCTGTCCAGGGCTAACCGGTGAACCGGGACGTCCACCGCTGTCCGGCGGAAATCCAGGCATCCTCGATGTGGGTCTTGTTGACGTGGACGTAGATCATCGTGGTGTTGATCCAGCGATGGCCGAGCAGCTCCTGGACGGCGACGACGTTCATCCCCTGCGCGTACAGATCCGACGCGGCGAAGTGCCGCAACGCGTGCGGGGTGGCACGGCCGGTCCAGCGGGGGAGGTGATGCTGCACTGCCTCCGCCATGCCGCCCCGGATCGCGCTGGTGCTCACGCGCTTGCAGCGCCCGCCGGTGTCGCGGCGCTCGGACGGAAACAGTGGTGCGCCTGGCTCATCGAGCTGGTCGTCGAACTCCCACCGCGGTCCCTGGAGCCACCATTCGAGGAGCTCGCGGGAGCCGTTGATGAGCGGGACCAGGCGCTCCTTCTTCTGGCCGCGACTGCCCTTACCGCGCAGCAGTACCTTGCCGAAGGTGCCCAAGTCCCAGCGGATGTCGTGAACTTCGAGCAGACACAGTTCCGAGACCCGCGGGCCGATGAGGCTGGCCAGGCGACATGCGGTGTAGTTGCGGACGGTCGGCGCGTACTTCCGAGCCGCGTGCAGGTCGTCGCGCCAGCCGGCGAAGAGCCGGTCGACGTCCGCGGCCGGCGGCGGGATCCGCACCCGCATGTTGGTATTGCCACGGGGACGGTTGATCTCGTCCACCGGGCACTGCACCAGCACTCCGGTGGCAGCGTGGATGTCGGCCTGGTGCCGCACCTCCAGGAACTCGAAGTACGTGGCCAGCGCCTGCGCCTTGCGCACCTTCGTCAGCGTGGCCAGTCGGCGCTGGTCCTCGCCGAAGAAGCGGTCGAGGTCGGTGGGAACCAGCTCCCAGAGCGGGCCGCCGAACCATCCTCGGATCTCCATCAGGGCGTCCACGTCGCCGGAGATCGTCTCGTCGGCGAGTCCGGCCGCCGCCCGTGCGAGCACAAACTCCGACAGCAGGTCCTGCTCGAAGTCCGCGACGTCTTGCGGTGACTGCAGCAGCGGTCGAGATCGGATTGGTGCAACGACTGCGAGCGACATCCCGCCCCCTCAACTTCCCGAAACGTAGGGAATCTCAGGCTGCTAGAAGAAAGCTCACAAATTACGAGGTTCCCTCACTCTTCACCCGTAGAGGTGACAGGGACCTATCGATGCACAACGCAGGGCCACTGGGGAGGTGCCCACGGACACCGCGTGCGGGGGAACTCGGGCGCACATTCACAACGAGCACCTCATCAGCGAGCCGGATCTTCGCCCGGTGCAGATCGTCGAGTCGAACCTTCAGCGCCTCTGCCTCTGCAGGAGAGGACCAGAGCGCGCGCGGCGACTTCATGTCGATGCCTGGTTTGACGACGATCCTTCCGGCTTTGGTCTCCTGCAGATCGGCCTCGTTCATCTCGGTCATAAAGCGGGTGGAGCCGCAGATCACGACGATACGCGGGAGACTCAACAGCTTCTTCACGTCGGCGAGCTTCTCCTCGGGGGTGAGCAGATGCGGGTATGACACTGGTTCCTCCTGGTGGTGCCTAGGGGTGCCTGCAGAGACGAGAACGAGAGTGCTGGGTTGCCCTACATCTTCTGCAGCGCGTACGCCTCGTACGGCACAGTGGTTCCGTCTTCGGTGTGCCAGTCAGACGTACCGATATGGGTGAACCCGGCTTTGATCAGGACTCGTCCGGAGGCGGGGTTGTCGGGGTGGTGCATGACCTCCAGGCGGTTGAGGCCGGCGGTGGTGAAGGCGGTGGAGACCACGTGGTTGGCGGCGTGGGTGGCGTAGCCGTGGCCCCAGCTGTCTTCGCGGAGGATGTAGCTGATGGTGCCCATGGACGCCGTTCGTCGCCGCAGCGCGATCAGGCCGATCAGCTCGTCCTCGGTGACGATGCCCCAGCTCCACTGGGCCCGCGGGGTTTCGGCGGCTCGGGCCAGGGCTGCGCGGACCTTCTCGTGGGCCTGGTCGAGGGTGAGGGGCTTGCCGGTGGTGTGCCGGATGGAGGCGCCGCTGTAGATACGGGTGAGGGCGGGGGCGTCGTCGAGGGTCAGGGCGCGCAGGGTCACCATGCGGCGGTCAGCTCCTTCGCGGTGGGGCGGTCGGCGGGGCGGGGGGCGAGGCAGGCGGTGATGGCGCCTTCGAATTCGGGGAACGGCCAGGGCCGGACGTCGCGCAGTGTGGTGGTGGTGCCCTTGGCGATGACGGCGAGCTTGTCCAGCCGGTCGAGGTCGTCGTCGTAAGCGACGGGGCGGTGGCCGGTCCAGCACCAGAACAGGGAAGCGCCCAGGCTCCAGATGTCGGCGGCCGGCTGCGCCTGGACGTGTGTGTCGGCCGGGGTCGCGAGGACGGCGGTGGCGACTTCGGGGGCGGTGGTGTGGGTGAGGGCGCCGCGGTACGGGACGCGGCGGTGGACGTCGTCGGGGCCGCAGGCGAGGGCGTAGTCGATGACTGCGGCGTGGCCGCCGGGCGTGACGAGGGTGTTGGTGGGCTGGACGTCGGCATGGGCCCATCCGGCGGCGTGCATGAGGGCGAGGTGCTCCGTCCAGGTGCGGGCGATGCCCGCGAGCCAGGGGCGGACCGAGGCGCGGTCTCCTTCCGGGCCGCGGGCGAGGGCGAGGGCGCGCCACAGGGGTACACCGTCGATCCAGTTGACGGCCAGCCACCGGCCGCCGTCCCAGGTGCCGGCGCGCACCCGGTAGTCGGGGCTCAGGGCGTTCGCGGCGGTGAGGTGGCGGAGGTGGTCGTCCTCCTGGGCCATCTCGGCGGCCTTGTCGCGGGCGTTGTCGCCGTCGGGGTTGTTGGCCTTCAGCGCGACGGCGCCCTGGGGCCCTGGATCTTCCAGGCCCGGGAGCCGCGCCGGTCGCTCAGGAGCTGGATCGCGGTGGGTTCGCCGGTGTGGCCGGTGAGGAGGGCGACGGCTTTGCCGGGGGGATCAGGCGCCTGGCCCATGTGCGGATCTCCGTCCAGTCGGTGGGGATGTGCTCGAACACGTCGCGGCCGTCGTCGTCGGCCGCGGCGAGCACGGCGGCCAGGTCGGGGGTCGCGGCGAGGAAGCGTGGGTCGCGGCGACGGACGGCGGCCCTCACGGGGAGGAACGAGGCGGGGGCGGCCGGGATCCGGTGGCCGGCCGCGGTGACTTCCCCTTCTCCCGCGTAGAACTTGCCGAACATCACCCCGACCGGGCCGTAGAGGTGTTTCAGCACCCAGTGCGGCCAGGCGAGCAGGTCACGGTGCCGGGTACCGGGTACGTCGCCCAGCAGGACGATGTTCTCGCACCGCAGGGCGCCGTGCGGCCGGTTCAGCAAGGGCCGCAGCCACTCCGCGGCCTGGGCGCCCGCGTGGAAGAGCTCCGCCTGGACGGCGTCGGCGTCGCCGTCGGCGCGGTAGACCGTCCAGGTCGTCAGGCCCCGCTGGAGCGACGGGGGGAGGTAGGGGCAGTGGGCGGTCATCTGGCGTACGTAGCCGCTGATGTCCACGGATCTCGGCCGGGTGGTGGCGGCTTCAACGAGGCGCAGCGCCCCGGCGGTGGGCCGGGGCGCTGCGATGGTGCGGCCGGTGGTCACCGGCTGGCGGTCTCCGGCTGGTCGTGCGCGACGTCGTCGCCGTCGCCGCCGCCGGCGGGGCCGCAGTCCCACTCCGCGACCACGGTGCCGGTCTCCCGGTAGCGGGCGATGGCGCCCTGGTCGAGGTTGCCGTCGGCGTCGGTGAACCAGATCTTCGGCAGCGGCCCGTACGCGGCCTCGTAGGCGGCGACCCAGGCGATCGGGCCGTGGCCGTTGTTCGCGACGTGACGGATCGGCTGGCTGGCGGTCTCCAGGCACAGGGCCTCGTAGGCGGGGGTGCCGAGCAGTTCGTGCCACGCCTTGTCGACGGCCGGGGAGAACATCTCGGGTGCGGACTGGCCGGTGTGGAAGCGCTGGCCAGTGATGGTCAGGAACCGTCCCAGTTCGGTGGTTGCGGTGCTCACGGTGGTGCCCCTCTCGGTGTCGAGTGGTGCTCCCCCGGCCCGGGTTGGGCCAGGGGTGGTGCCGTGCACCGCGCACCCGAAGGGATCCGGTCCCGGTCGGGTGCGCGGTGGTCTCAGGGGGCCATGGCGGCCTGGGGTGCGACGCCCGCGAGGCGGTCCAGGCGCTCGTACAGGGCGCGGACGAGCCGGGCCCGGTTCTGGGCGCAGCGGGCGGTGCCGTCCGGCGGGACGGACAGGCGGCGGCTCGCTTCCTCGAGGACGACGTCGGCCAGGGCGCGGGCGGCGTGGTCTTCGGGCAGCAGGTCGGCGGCGCGGCGGACATCGGCGGCGACGGCGCGGGCGGTGCCGGTGAGCAGCAGGGCGATCTGTTGGAGGTCCGCGGGTGGAAGGCTGGGGTTCCCGGTACATCCGAGCACGGCCTTGACCAGAGCCTTGTGGAGCTCCCGGTCGAGGGGGAGTTCCGTGTCGAGGTGCCCCTCGGGGTCGTGGAGGACCAGGTGCGTGCTGCTCATCGGGCGCCCGCCGCGTCGTCGTCCTGGTCGTGGTCGCCGGTGTCGGCGGCCGGGGCCTGGACGGCGAGGAAGCGGGCGTAGCCGCGATCGGCGCGAGCGATCAGCGCCGCGGAGGGCTGGCCGAAGGCGTGCGGCTGGTCTTCCGGTTGGAGGCCGGCGGGTGTGGGTGCGCTCATGGGCACCGCCTCCGTGTGCTGAGTGCGTCGCGTCGGTGTCGTTCGACGCTACGGAGGTCACGGCTCTGTCCTCAACGAGATTGCGGGAAATTGCGGAGTGCCGCTGGCCGCCGCGACGGCCCTCGTGGGCTGGTTCGTACCGCTGCTCGGGATCAGCCTGCTGGTGTTCCTGGCGGCCGACGTGGCGCTGGGCTTCGCCGCGTCGCGGCGCCGGGCCGGGGCCGGCGCCGGCGTCTAGGGCAACGTCCGTGGGCCGGGGCTTCCCCGGGAGCCCCGGCCCACGGCGTCAGCCGATCTTCCAGAGGGTGAGTGCGGTGACGTAGTCCGGCATGGGGCCGATGGACCCCTTGCTCGTGTCGAGCACGACCTCGGTGATGCGGAGCATCGCCAGGTTGTTGTCACCGGTGACGGTGCACAGCACCGTCCCCTTCGTGAGCGTCTTGCCCGCCTTCAGCTCGTCCTTGCCCACCCTGGAGGCCAAGGTGTTGGTGGCGACGGCGTCCCGGCACTCCTCCGGCGTGGTGCCGGTGCTCTTGCCCATGGCCGTCAGGAAGCGCAGATCGGCGTCGCCCCAGTCCTGGTAGGTGAGCTCCATGCCCTGGGTCTTGCCGATGGCTCCTTTCGGGAAGATCTGCGGGGCGTCCAGGTCGACGTGGGTCCCGGTGCTGGAGGAGGGCGCGCGCAGGGTCAGGGGCTTGTCCTGGAAGACCGGCGTGTACGCGGACTTCGGCGAGGAGGAGGCCGAGGGCGCGGTCTTGGGCCCGGACGAGACCGGGGCCGGAGCCGGGGCCTGGACCTGCGCCTGGTCGGAGGAGGCGGGCGCGACCGGCCCCTCCTGCTTCGCGTCGTCCTTCGCGGCGCCGCCGCCGTCGAGCAGCCGGACCGCGCCGGCGCCCGCGAGGACGGCCAGTACGAGGCCGGCCCCGATCAGCACGCCCCGGAACCGCTTCGGTCCGGGGGCCGGCGCGGGCGCCGGGCCCGGCACCGGGGGGTGCGTCGGGTGGCCGGCGGCCGGCGGGGGACCCGCGGGCCGGGGCGGCGCGCCCACCGTCGGCGCCCCGTACACCCCGCCGAAGGCGCCGGCGGGACCAGCGCCCGTACCGCCCGTACCCGATCCGCCCGCGCCAACGCCCGCGCGGCCCGTACCCGCGCCCGCGTCCGCGACCGTGGGCACCGGCGGGTTCTCCGCGGCCCGCACCCGTCGGGCGATCTCCAGCCCGACCGGCTCCGGGAGCCAGCCGTCGAAATCGTTCAGCGGTCGCCCGGCGAACAGTTCGCACATCGCGGCGAGCTCGTCCGTACCGATCCGCTCCGCCGGATCCGCCGTCAGGCAGCGCTCCAGCAACGGCCGCAGCTCCGCCGGGTAGCCGTTCAGGTCCGGAGGCAGCCGGTCGGTGTTGGCGATCCGCACACCGAGGGCGGTGGCCCCGCCCTCCCCGTACGGGTGCCGCCCGGTGGCCGCGACCGCCGCGATGAGCCCGACCGCGAACAGGTCGCTCGCGGTGGTGACCTCGGCGCCCAGCGTGTGTTCGGGGGACATGTACTGCGGGGTGCCGATGACCCCGCCGGTCCGGGTGAGCTGCGTACTGTCGGCGGCCCGGGCGATCCCGAAGTCGATGACGTACGGACCGGCCGCGCCGAGCAGGAGGTTGGCGGGCTTCAGATCGCGGTGCACGACCCCCGCCGCGTGGATGGAGGCGAGCGCCCGCGCCGTGCAGCCGACCAGCTGGAAGACGGTGTCCAGCGGGAGCGGACCGTAGGTGCTCACGGCGTCGTGCAGCGACAGCCCCGGCACGAACACCGATGCCAGCCAGGGCGTGGCGCCGGTGGTGTCGTGGTCGAGGACCGGGACGAGGTGGTAGCCCTGCACCCGGCGGGCGGCCTGCACTTCCTGCTCGAAACGGCGCCGGAAGTCGGGGTCCTGCCCGAACTCCCGGCGGATGAGCTTCAGTGCCACCGGCTGGCCGCCGCGCGTGTGCGAGAGGTAGACGGTCCCCATGCCGCCTTCGCCGATCCGGGCGAGCAGCCGGTAGCCGGCGTTCTCGCGGGGGTCCTGGGGTTCAAGTGGGGCGAGTATGCCGCCGGTTCCGGTAGTCACGCTTGCGCAGCCTACGACAACGGGCGGGGGAGGACGGCACTGGCCTGCGGGAACGGGGGCCGGGGCGGGGGGTGTTGGGGTGGGGGTGCGGGCCCGGGGGAAGGCATCGGCAGCGAACCCACGAAAACGAGATAGCCGCGAACCTGGACCACATCCACGCCCTTGGAGCCCGGCGCCATCGACCCGTCGACGGTTCCGGGCGGCATGCGCCAAAACAGTTGGATCTCCCGCTCGGCGGCGTACCCGCCCGGGAGCGGATCGCCCTTGCGTACCGGACGCAGCGGGGGCTGTACCGCGGCGCCGTCAGCACTGGCGGAGTACCACGTGGGGGTGGGAATCGGGACGGGGGTCTGTGCGGTCTCGTCGCGTACGAGCGGATCGCCGAGGCTTGCTCGGGCCATGGTGGGGCTCTCTTTCGGTGGGTACGGAAAGTCAGGGGCCGGCGGGTTACTCCCACCAGCCGACAGGGGTGAAGGAGCACTGGGCTTCGGGTAGTTCCTCTTCCGCCTTCTTCGGCGGTGCGGTCCTGTTCCAGGGCCTGACGAGTCCGCGCTGGGCCCGCTGCTGGGCGGTGAGTCTGTTCCGCAGGTGGTTGACGACGGCGTTCGTCTTAGCGAGCGGGTCGTGTGCCTCGTAGCCCGTCCAGGGCTGTGCCACGCGTCCCTCCGCGGCCTCGCGCAACCGGTCTCGCTCGTCTTCGCGTTGCAGCTCGTACGCCGCGGCCCCTACACGGCTCTCCCACTCGCGCCACGGTTGCTCGTCCGTCCAAGCGACGGGAGTGCCGCAGCCGTTGAGCACCGGCACCGGGGAGACCATCCGGGACGGCGGCCCCTCGGGGCGGTAGGGGGCCCTGGGGCAGCTCGGCGGGGGCTTGGCGAGGGTCTGCTCAGCCAGCACCCGAACGGGGCTCACAACTTCTTGTACGGGCTCCGGCTCCGGTTCCTCTACGGGGAGGTCGGCGTCGATGAACACAGGGCCGCCCCGCAGCATGGTCCGTCGCTGGTCGCCTCGCGTACGCGTACGTCGCATCGTCAGTCCACCAGATCGGGCAGGCCCGACGCCCGCGGCGGTACGGGTCGCGCCGCCTTCCGCGCCAGGGCGAAAGTCGGCGGCGGGTCACCGTCACCGCGGCGACGGACGACCGGCGGGGAAGGCGGCCGGGAGAAGTCCACCAGCGCCAGCCTCGACTGGTAGTCGGCCTCCTTGGCCGCCAGGGCCTCGGCGTAGTCGCCGCGGGCCTCAGGAGTCGAGAGGTCGGTGATCGGCTCGGCAGGGGCGTGCCGCGGCCGGCGCAAGGGGTTGAAGCACTTCATGGTCACCTCGGCTGGATGAGTCGCTGGTACGCCTGCGGTCGCGGCTGCGGAGGAGGAGGTGGCGGAGGTGGTTCCGGGATGAGGTAGCCGATGGGGGCCACCTTCCGCGGGCCGTGCTCCGGCTCCTCCTGCTGTGCCAGGTACGACGCCTCCCGCTCGCGGTGCCGCTGCTCCTGGTCCCGGCGGGCGAAGTAGCCGGTAGCGAAGTCGGTGACGACCTCTGATTCGTCGTCATCGGTGGCCAGCGCCTCGGGGACCGTCATGCGAGGACGGCCCTGTGCTGCTGGTGGCCGCGCTGGCATCTCCGCGGGCGCGGCGCTGTTCGTGATGCTGTACACCTCGGCGAGGCGGTTAAGCGCGGTCGGCAGGCGCCTCCCGGACTCGGCCCCGTAGACCGACATGGGAGGTACCCCTGCCCGCTCCGCTGCCTCCTTCACGGTCCAACCCCGCCTGAGGCGGGCGTCCCGAAGGCGGCTGCCGCGGGCGGCACTCTTCGTACGATTCATAAAGCCATTGTTCGCGCTTTGCGCAAAACCGGGTAAGGGCCTTTTAGCAAGGGGCAAAGGTTTTTCGCAAGGGCTGTTATCGGCACGCAAAAAGCGCACCCTGCGGCGCATAGCGTTAACTCAGATGGAGACCCCGTAACTCCTTGGGCCATACGGGGAAACGGAGTCCCGGTCTTTTGTGAGGGAGTATCTCCCTCACCGGTTTGCGCTATGCACAGTGTCGCGTGCGCGTTTCACTGCCGAGCACGGAGGCCAGGATGCGCCACCCAGGAACGGCTTCCGGTGTCCGCGTCGCCGTCCAGCCGCCCCGGCCCCAACGGCGGAAGGTCACCGGCGACCAGCCCGGTTCCCACGTCTGCACGGCCTCGGCGACACCCTGACCGGAGATCCACACATCGCGCAGCAGACGCCACCCATCTGCTTCTCCGAGATCGACAACGAGGACGTCGGCCCGGGTCGCCACGGTCACGCGCCGGCCGTTGTGCTTATAGGCGACGGCCTTCGGCAACATGAGCACGACCCCGTGCACCGGCCTCCACCACTCCACACCACCGGCCCACGAACACCCTCTCTGCGGGTTTGGGTGGAGACGCTCGAAGGCCCGGCGTTGCCCCCCTCGCAGACCACCCCGGTACGAGCAAGGAGACTCGTCCGGGGTGGTGTCCTGCTGCGGGAGCTCGGGGTCACTGTGTGCCAACCGGGCCAAGATCGCCGCTCTGCGCTGCTGTCCGCTCCGGTAAGGCGAAGTACCCCGAGCCATCACACGATGTCGGACAGGCGGAACAGCGAGTCCTTGACCGTGAACAACTCCTCGCCCCTGTCCTGCGGGCCCTGCTCTCGCATGGGCTCGATCTCCAAGGCGTAGTCCCCGATCGCGAACTGACCCCGGGTCTGGGCCTCCACGATCTTGCGCAGCTCCGCGACGATCTGCTCGTAACGGTGGGCGCTGACGCTGCCGACCTTGTCGGCACTCTCGATCTTCTCGGGCATGGTTCTCACCACCCTGAACGGGCCGGGGCACGGCCCCTCGGCCGTGACAAGACGCGGCCCACTGCGTGACCGAGAGTCGAACCCACCTGCCGAAGATCACAATGGATGACTGGAAAGAGCCGGAATCTGATCGAAGGTCCGATTCGGATGCGTTCGTGGAGAGGTCACTGTGACCGTTCTCCGAACGATTCGTTCCGCGACCGCCAGGCCCTCATGACGCACCGCCGCGAACAGAAAACAGCGTCCGAACGCCGATCCACCCCGGCCACCCAGACCGTCCCGCACTCGGGACACGCCACCCGCCCTGACCCGTTCAACTCCGCCATCACCCGGCGCCGCAACCGACGATCCCGCCGCCATGACCTGGCACGACACGCCGTCGAGCAGAACACTGCGTCCGGCCGCGCGGCTGGCCTCAACCGGCCACCGCAGCCTCCACACACCCGCACTCCGGGACGCCCGGAACCCTCGGACACCACTACAGGCTAGAGCCCCGGACGCCTCGAAAACCGGGATATGGAACAGGCTCACTGAGGGGCGGCAACGCGCTGCGGGGCGCCCAGCGGGCCGTACAGCGACTAGAAGGGTACTGAGGACAGCCTCCCCCTGCTCTCGCGGCGGGGATTGCCGTCGCGGGGGCGGCCTCCCAGTCGGCGTTCTCCTGCTGCCGGGAGACCTCGGCGGCAACCAGACCCCGCCCGCGCAGGCCGTCCTGGCCCAAGTAGGTGCCGTCTTCGACCGACCTGACCTCAATGCCAGCGCCCGCCGCGCAGTCCCTCCTCCGACACCGCACGCCGCGCACGCGCAGTCCGAGGCAGGAGAGGGGATCAGGCTCCGATGCCGACGGACGAGACGTACGCGTAGGCGGCATAGTCGGAGTCGAGGTCGGTGATGACGTCGTCCCAGATCTCGTCCACCATCGCCTCGTCCCGGGCGGCCCATGCGCTGACCAGGTCGGGCCAGATGTACCGGACGGTGATGGAGCGGTCGCTGAGGGGGCGGGCGTACTTGGCGTCGACGTGGCTCTGGTCGACGGGGTAGATCTCCATGCGGCTGCCGCGGCCGTTGTTGTCGGGGTGGCGGACCAGCCAGCGGGAGCGGATCAGGTTCTCCCGCCGGCGCCACCAGTACGCCGCGTCAATCCGCTCCCTGGACGCCGGGGACGGGGTGGCCTTCCCGCGCATCCAGGAACGCACCGTGCGGGCTGTGACGCCCTGCCCGGCCAAGGCCTCACGGCCGGCCGGGCTGTCGAGGTGATGAGGCGGACGCCGGACTTCTTCCGATCGTGGACGCCGCTGGTGGTCTCGCGGAGCTGGCCGATCGGAGCCAGACTTGAACGTCGACAAGTTCGCCGCGTTCATGTCCAGGGCGCACCTCTCGAACTCCGCTCCCTTCTGAGCCGCTTGGAGGATCTCGGGATGGCGCCACTTGGGACGGCCCTCCCAGATCTCGTCCGCACCCCTCTGCGAGCGCTTACGCAGGACATCAGGGGTCGGCGGGAACTCGGTAGTGCTCGTACCGGCCACCGACCCGCGAGGCCTTGAACAGGGCCAACACCTCGGGGATCGTCACGGTCCGCCGAACACGCCACGCTGAACGCCCTCCTGGACCGCGCCACCGCCGTACTGATCAAGCAGACCCGCCAGACGACGACATGTCCAACCTCCCCCTGTGTCCCCGGCCCACCCGCGGCGCCTGCGCCGTCCGCCTCAACCCCGACCCCGGCGGTTTGCGAATGCGGATTACCCGTCAGGCCGGTCGCATGATAGGACTGTTCGACTGTTTGAGCGAATTCGGCTACGGAGGGCGGGGGTTGCGTGTCTGTCACGGTGCCCGATTGGGCGGACACACTGCTGGATCTGATCGGTGTGGCCTGGCCGAACGTGGACGAGGACGCCTACCGGGACATGGCGGACTCGCTCCGGGAGTTCGCCGAGGACCTCCTGGACGACGGCCAGCTCGCGAACAACCACGTCGAACGCCTGCTCTCCGCGAGCAAGGGCGAGTCGATCGAGGCCCTGAACAAGCACTGGAACACGGTCAAGGGCAAGCACTTCAAGGACCTCGCCTCCGCGGCCCGCACCATCGCCGGCGCCATGGACCTGGCCGCCGACGCCGTGGTCGCCATGAAGTCCGCCGCCCTGGTCCAACTCGGCTACCTGGCCACCGAAGCGGGCATCGCGCTCTCCCTCATACCCGTCACCGGCGGCCTGTCGATGCTGATCGGCGCGGGTGCCATGCGCGCCACCCAGGAGGTCATCAAGCGCCTCATCAAGGAGTGCATGGAGGAGGCCGTCGGCTACATCGTCTCGGCCATGACCGAGCCGGCCGTCGCCGCCCTGGAGGGCATGGCCGCCGACCTCGTCGTCCAACTCGGCTCGATGGCCCTCGGCTTCCAGGACGGCGTGGACCTCGACCAGGCGAAGAACGCGGGCAAGGACGGCTTCAAGGAAGGCGTCCAGTCCGGCAAGGAATCCCTCCACCTCGCCTCGGCCGGAGGAGGCGGGGGCGGAGGCGGGGGCGGTACCGGCCTGGTCGACCTGCACATCGAGCACTCCGAACACGACCGCGCCGGCACTCACCTCAACACGGTCAGCACCGGCATCCACGGCAAGACCACCTCCAAACTCACCAAGGCCAAGTCCCACCACGGCCGCACCCGGGGCCGCGACTCCATCGCCCAGGCCATCGACCCCGTCGCCGACAAGGCCCTCACCGCCCTCACCAAAGCCACCAAGGCCATGGGCGACCACGTCGGCACCACCCTTCCCAAAGCGGTCAAGCAGATCTCCACCGACCACAAGAAGAACGACCAGGCCCTCCACGACGACTTCAACCGCCTGAAACGCAATGGCTCCGGCTCCGGCGACGCGAGTGCAAAGGGCAACGGAAAAGGCGGCTCCGGCGGCGACAGCGACAGCCCGCCCTCCGCCCGGGACCCGCGGTCCACACGCGACGTCAAGGACGATCCGCGCGGGAAGGGTGTACCCCTCAACGGGCGCCGCTGCGCCACCGACCCGGTGGACGTGGTCAGTGGTCAGATGGTGCTCGCGCACACCGACCTCGCCCTCCCGGGCGTCCTGCCGCTGATCCTGCGCCGCACCCACATATCCGGTTACGACTACGGACGCAGCTACGGCCCCGGCTGGGCCTCCACCCTCGACGAGCGCCTCGACATCGACGTGGACGGCACGGGCGGGAGCGTCTGGGCCCGCGAGGACGGCTCGCTGGTCTTCTACCCGCGCCTGCCCCGTGACGAGCGCGACGAGGTCCTTCCCGCGGCCCGCTCCCGGCTCGCGCTGCGCCTCGTCGAGCGCACCGAGTTCGGCGACGTGACGTACGCGATCTCCGACGGCCACTCCGGCCTCACCCGCTCCTTCACCGGCAACCCGTACCACGGCAGCGCGTGCCACTGGCTGACCTCCCTCACGGACCGCAACGGCAACGCCGTGCACTTCCGCCGGGAGGCGGACGGCCGCCCCCTCTCCGCCACCCACGATGGCGGATACCAGGTCGAGTTCACCACCGACCCCGCCGGACGCCTCACCTCGCACGCTCTGCGCACACCCGACGGGCCTCGGACGCTCCACGTCTTCGGCTACGACGACACCGGGAACCTGCGGACCGTGTCCCACGCCGACAGCGCCCCTCTGGTCTTCGCCTATGACGCGGCGGGCCGCATCACCTCGTGGACCGACCGCCACGGAGCGGCGTACTCCTACGCCTACGACGCCGCTGGCCGCGTCATACGCACTACGGGACCGGACGGCATGCTCTCGTCCCGGTTCTCGTACACGACCGACCCGCGCCACCCGGAGCTGCGCATCACGCGGTTCGCGGACTCCACCGGCGCCGTGACCACCCACCGCATCAACGCCCTCGGCCAGGTCGTCGCCGAGACCGACCCGCTCGGGAACACGGTGCTGCGGGAGTGGGACGGCTACGACAACCTGCTGGCACGGACCGACCCGCTGGGGCACACCGCCCGCTTCACGTACGACGACAACGACAACCTCACCATCCTGCACTTCCCCGACGGCACCCGGTCCACCGCCCGGTACGACGACCTGAACCTGCTCGTGGAGCTGACTGGACCCGACGGCGCCACCTGGCGCCAGGAGAACGACGAACGCGGCAACCGGACGGCCGTCGTGGCTCCCGACGGCTCCGTGGCCCGCTTCCACCACGACGAGAACGGTGCGCTGATCAGCCGTACCGACCCGTCGGGCGCGGTGGAACGGCTCACGCGCGACGCCGCCGGCCTCGCCCTCTCGCTGACCGACGCGCTCGGCAACACCTTCTCGGTCGTACGGGACCCCTTCGGCCGCCCCCTCGAAGGCACCGACCCCCAGGGTGCGGTGACCCGTACGCAATGGAGCCCGGAGGGGTGGGCGCTGCGTACGACCGCGCCCGACGGCGGTGCGGAGAGCTGGACATGGGACGCCGAGGGCAACTGCACTTCGCGCACGGACGCGGCGGGCGACACGACCCGCTTCGAGTACGGCCCGTTCGACCTGCTGACCGCGCGGACCGGTGCCGACGGCGCCCGCTACGAGTTCCGGCACGACACCGAGCTGCGACTGGTCCAGGTCCGCAACCCGCAGGGTCTCACCTGGGACTACACCTACGACGCGGCCGGAAACCTGACGCGGGAGAGCGACTTCGACGGCCGCGGCCTCGACTACGCCTATGACGGTGCGGGGCGGATGGTCTCCGTCACGACCCCGACCGGTGACGTGCTCACCAGTGAGTACGACGCCTGCGGCCGTGTCACGCGCAAGCAGGTGGGCGACGTGTCGACCCGCTTCGGTTACGACACGTCGGGACAGCTCGTGTCCGCCCTCTCGACGTCGGCCTCGGCATCCTCGTCTGCATCTGCCGCCGGGGCCGCCGTCTGCTCCGTCACCGTCGAACGCGATCAGCTCGGCCGGATCCTCGCGGAGACGGTGAACGGGCGCACCATGCGCTACGCCTACGACGCCACGGGCCGGGTCGTTGCACGCACCACGCCGGGCGGGACCGTCTCCCGGGCCTCCTACGACACTGCGGGGCGGCGCGAGGCGCTCCTGGTGGGCGGCCACCGCATCGGCTTCGAACGGGACGGCCGGGGCCGGGAGCTGACCCGCAGCGTCGGGAGGGAGGACCGGCCGCTCGTCATCGGTTCCACCTGGGACACCGCGGGCCGGCTCGCCACCCGCAAGGTGACCGCGGGCGACCGGACGCTGCGGTCCCACTCCTACGGCTACCGTGCGGACGGCCACCTCGACCGGCTCACCGATGAACTCGGTGGTGTGACGCTCAACTTCGAGATGGATCCGGTCGGTCGCCCACTGCGGGTCACCGCGGCGGACTGGCAGGAGTCCTACGCGTACGACTTGGCCGGCAACCAGACCGCGGCCGACTGGCCGGACCGCGCGCACCGCGCCGAGGGGCGCGGCGAGCGCACGTATCGGGGGACGCGGCTGATGGGCGCGGGGGGCATCCGGTGCGAGTACGACGCGGCGGGGCGCACCGTGGCGCGGCACCGGACGACCCTGTCGGGCCGCAAGGAGGCGTGGCGCTACACCTGGGACGCGGAGAACCGCATGACCTCATGCCGGACGCCGGACGGGGTCCTGTGGCGCTACGACTACGACCCGCTGGGCCGCCGGACCGCCAAGCACCGCATGGCGCAGGACGACCGCACCGCCGTGCACTCGGTGCACTTCGTCTGGGACGGCACCCGTCTCGCCGAGCAGGTCGACACCGCGCACTCCACGGTCACCACGTGGGAGTACGACGGGTACCGCCCGCTGGCGCAGTGGGAACGGCGACTGCGCGCGCCGCAGAGCGCGCCGGCCGTGGAGGGGGCAGCCGTGGAAGGGGCAGCCGACCGGGACATCGACGCCAGGTTCTTCGCGATCATCACCGACCTGGCGGGCGCGCCGAGCGAGCTGGTGGACGAGGACGGCCGGATCGCCTGGCACGCCCGGTCCACCGTGTGGGGCGCGACGACCTGGAACCGCAACGCGGCCGCCTACACGCCGCTGCGGCTGCCGGGTCAGTACGACGACGCCGAGACGGGCTTGTACTACAACCTCCACCGGCACTACGACCCGCAGACGGCCCGCTACGCCAGTCCTGACCCGCTGGGCCTGGGCGCGGCCGCGAACCCCGTCGCGTTCGTGGTCAATCCCTACCGCTGGTCCGACCCCGAGGGCCTCATCGCCAAGGGCTGTACGGAGCACGGCGGCTGGTACAGCGGTCTCAGCCCGGCCAACCTGAAGAACGAGGACGGTACGCGGCGCACGGAGACCAATATGGAGGTCAACCACATTCCGGCGAAGAATGCGTACGCGCACCTGGACGAGCCCGGCTTCAAGACCAACAAGGACGGCGGCGGCGCCGGCATGGGCCCGGCGATCCGGATGGAGTACGACGACCACCGCGGGGTGACGAGCACCGGATCGAGCGCGGAGTCCATCAAGTGGCGGGCCGACCAGCGTGCGCTGATCGACGCCGGTCGGTGGGACCTCGCGATGAAGATGGACATCGACGAGATCCGGGAGTTGTACGGCGACAAGTACGACACGCACATTGCGGACATGGTGGAGAGCCTCAAGGTGAACAAGAAGTTCCAGAAGATGCTCGAGAAGCGGGAGTGGACAATAGACTACGAAGTGCTCAAGTAGACAATCGGAGAAGCAATATGGATCTGCTCCTGACACCGCCGACCGCCGCCGGACCCGTGCACCTCGGCAGTACGTACGAAGAGGCGGTGGCCGCGCTGCAGCCCTGGGGCGAGCCCCGGGTCGTCGGCCCGACCTCCCGGCGCGCGCGCCGGCTCATGGGCGATGTCGACGGGGTCGGCTACACGGTGTTCTTCGATGCGGAGGACCATGTGACGGCCGTGGAGCTGTGGTGGCCCGGCGAGGGCCGCCGGAGTACCACGCGCGTCCTCCTGGACGGTCATGATGTCTTCGCGGACCCCGCCGACACGATCCTCGCGGAGCTGACCGGGCGCGGCGCGACCGTGGACACCGAGGACCCGGAGAACATCGTGGTCCCGGGCGTCTCGCTGGGCTTCACCCGCCAGACCTCCCAGGAAGTGCCCCGCGGACCGCACGGCCTGCCCGTCTCCTTCACCTCGGTCCTCGTCGCGGGCAAGGACTACTACGATTTCCGCGACGCGCAGTAGCGAGGCGGGCGGCCGGCACGCCTGGCTGTCCGCCTGCACTGCGCCTGCACTCCGCCTTCCAAAGCCGTGAACGCCTCGGCCACCACATGCAGACGGCCGACCCACGCTTCCTCGGCCGACAAAACCCCCATGCCGATCCGCGACGACTCGGTCGTCGAGGCTCCCGGAGGGCGAACAACAGGACGGCCGCTGCCGAACCGGTGGCGGCCGTCCTGTCGCGTACGAGCGGCCTCAGCCACTTCCGTCAGGTGAGGGGTCAGGCTCCGATGCCGACGGAGGAGACGTAGGCGTAGGCGGCGTAGTCGGAGTCGAGGTCGGTGATGACGTCGTCCCAGATCTCGTCCACCATCGCCTCGTTACGGGCGGCCCAGGCGTGGACGAGGTCGGGCCAGATGTACCGGACGGTGATGGAGCGGTCGTTCAGGGGCCAGCTGTACTTGGAATCCACGTGGCTCTGGTCGACGGGGTAGATCTCCATGCGGCGGCCCCGGCCGTCGTTGTCGAGGTGGCGGACGAGCCAGCCGGAGCGGATCAGGTTCTCCCGCCGGCGCTCCCAGTACGCGTCCTTCCGGCTTCGCCTTCAGGACCTGGGCCCGCTGCCGCGGGCCAGCTGGCAGCGGTGAGGGGGCTGGGGTGGTCTGCCGAGTGCCGGCGACGGTGTCAGTGGCCCCGGCTCCGGTGGGGCTGGCTCTCTCCCGCCCCTGGCCCTTCCGAATGTGCCGCTGCCGCGTGCCGGCCCGGCTAAGGTCCACTTCGACGGGGTCGGTGGCGAAGCCTCCAGCACAGGAAACCCAACGGCATAAACCTCCCGGTCTGCGCGGGGGTGGTCACGGCCCAACCGGCGGCCGGGGAAAAAGGGCCAAGCAGACGCTTGCCAGCGCCGGCCCCGTCCCAACCCAGTCCAGACAGCGGTAGGCGGCTACGCCTGGTCTCTCCAGCCGTCTCCCATCAGGGCGGAGCAGGACGGAGAAGCCGAGACGACCGACGCAACCGGTCCCGGTGCATCATGCCTGGCAAGCGCACCCCGCCGTGCAGCCGGACTCCTCCGACGCGATCCCACATCCGTATTCAGGGGGCGAAGTACCAGCAGTACAAGCCTCGTCCAGCCCTGACCGCCTCCCGGGCGAGCGCCCCAACTGCCTCAAGGATGTCCACGGCCTCCTCACGCGAGACCTCATCGTCCGCGCGTGAATCGAGAGCCGCCCACCCCTCGGCAATCCCTCCCAACCGCAGCGTGCCAGCCCCCGCGAGCAGGGCCCGCAGGCCCGCGCCCACCTCGAACACTCCGAAACCGTCATTCGCTGTGGGAACCACCATTCGCGGCTCCCCCTGCGCGATCCGGTCGATCGGCTCGCCGGTAAACAGGCTCTCCCACTCCAGTACAGCCTCATCCGGGAAGAACCCCTCGAACACGACCGCCGGGAGACCGTGATCCCGATACCGGGGACGCATCCCGGCTGCCGTCACATCATCCGGAGCAACGAAAAACTCGACGGTGATAGCCATAACGAGATCATGCCAGGCACAAGAACTGGGCTGAGCGCCCTGTCGGACCCCTGAGCGCCGACCTGCCCGGAGCGACGCCCCTACGGCTCCACTCCGGACAGACTCCACTGACGCTCCGCCAGATGCCTGTGCAAGCCCGGGAATCGACGGTTCGCAAGCGGCCGTTCAAGGAAAGGCCCGGCGCAAGCGCCGGGCCGGTGGCGTTGACACGCCACCGGATGTCCGCGCAAGCGCGGACGTCGAAGGGGTGTCCGCTGACGCTCCCGCCCCTTCAGGTCCTTACGGCTCCGCCGCCAGGACCAGGCCCGCTGCCGCGGGCCAGCTGGCAGCAGTAAGCGGGGCTCGGGCTGGCTTCTTCTGCTGGTGCCTGCATGATGGACCGGCAGATGGGATGAAGAACGAGTGGGGGGCGCCATGAGCCGGATCAAGCGATGGACGATCATCAGCACGACACTATGCGTGGTGATATGGGCTGCCGTCGCCGTCATCATGCTCAGCCCTGCTACCCAAGGCATCCAAGACGCCCTGGGGAAATGGATCAAAGCCCTGGCCGTGGCACCCGCAGTCATCTCACTGACCGGCTTCTGGGTCATCGGAGCAAGCGGCGGACCCCAGGACGGCACATGGGGCAGCACCCCCGGCCCCACCTACGACGGCAACGAAGGAACCCACTGACCTCGGGAGCCGCCAGCCGCCTCCAGGACCTGAGCCCGCTCCTGCGAGCCGGCTGGCGGTAGCAGCTGCTTGGGGAGGGTTTACGCCGCTTGCAGGGCTGCTCACTCTTCGGCTGCGGTTTGAGCCGCGTGGCGCGATTCACGAATGGACCGTGTGATGTGCCATGGGTCTGTGCAGCGGAACTTTGGTCTGGAGCGGTTGCGTGTCATCGCACGACGGCGGACGGCAGGGAGGTCAGCGCGCGGTGGTCACGGGTCAGGCTCAGTCGAGGAGACGAGTGGGCCCCGGCATCAGAGGTGGGTGCTGGTGGCCTCGACCTTGCCGGGGCTGGCGGCGCTAGCGGCGGCACTCTTCACGTGGATGCAAGTAGGGCAGGCTAGCAAGGAACTGCGTGTTTCCGAAGAGGGGCAGATCACCAACCGGTTCAACAGCGCAGTCGTCAACTTGGGAGCATCGTCCCTGCACGTCCGGATCGGCGGCATCTACGCCCTTGGCCGCATCATGCAGGACTCGGCGCGAGATGAACCTGCGGTCACCTCGGTATTGTCCGCCTATATCCGTGACAAAGTCCCACGGAATTTCGAAAAGCCTGAGGACCCGGCTGTGCTGCCCGCCGACGTCGCGGCAGCACTCACCGTCCTGGCCAACCGCCCAGTCGAGCCACTGCCATCTATTCCGCATCTGACATTTGTCAACCTTACAGGCCTCAATGATGGCTCTCTACCGCTTTTCAAAGGCACCGGTTTGACCAAACGAAATTTCCGCTATGCAGACCTGGGCGGCTCCGACCTGAGTGGGGTACTTCTCTCCAATTTCGACTTCCACCATGCGATTCTCGCAGCAGTAAACTGGGAAAATTCACACCTGGCCAAATGCGACCTGAGTGAAGCAATTCTACGCGGCGCGAATTTGGCAAATGTGAATTTCTATTACTCAAACCTCAGTCACGCCGACCTCGGCCACGCCGACTTGTCCGGTGCAGCGATCCGGCACGACACCACCTTCAGCAACGCTGATTTCAGCGCTGCTGACCTGACTAATGCGGATCTGAACCACGGGATTCTGACCGGGGTAAAGCTAGCCAAAGCCAACCTCACGCACACCAACCTCTCTGGCGCCGACCTGCGCGGCGCTGACCTGCGCGACGTCGACTTCAGCACTGCTGATCTGCGAGGAGCTGACTTGCGTGGCGCCAAATTGAGCGGGGCTGACTTGGAAGGCTCAAAAATGGACAAGAATACGCTAGGTGTGCCTCAGTGAGTAAGAGGTATTCAGGACTGGGCCCGCTGCCGCGGGTTGACTGGCGGCGAAGGGGCGGTCGTGTCATCGGATCGAGTCGAAGGTCTTCTTGGGCCTGAGCGTGCCAGGATGCCGGGGGGGGGCACGACCGCTTGCACGTCGACGGGCAGGAGCCAGCCATGATCAGCGGTGCACATGTCATCCTCTACAGTCAGGACGCCGAGGCGGACCGCGTCTTCCTCCGCGACGTCCTCGGCTTTCCCGGCATCGACGCGGGCGACGGCTGGCTCATCTTCAAGCTGCCCCCGGCCGAGGTGGCCGTGCACCCGACCGACGGCCCACCGCAGAACGAGTTCTTCCTCATGTGCGACGACCTTGACGCCCAGCTCGGCGAGTTCCGCGCGCAGGGTGTCGAGATCACCCGTCCGGTCAGCGAGCAGCGCTGGGGCAGACTGACTGCGATCCGGCTTCCCAGCGGAGCCGAACTCCCGCTGTACGAACCGCTGCACCCCGTCGCCCACGGTCTGTGACCTGGTTCTGTTCACGAGTTCCGGCCGTAGTTGTGCACGACTTCGGGAGGCGCCCCGCCTGGGCCGTGGTTGATGTTCACAGGGGCGGGAGGCGCCTCGTGGACCCTCCCGCCGGCCGAGTGGAGGCAGGCGTCGGCTGGGCCAAGTCCGGATGTCAGGCACGCCGTAGGGTGGTCTGATGTTCGATCGTTTGGAGATCAAGGTGTTGCCGCGGGGATCCCGGTTCGCTGCCCAGGTGCGGTTCTGGGTCAACGGCGAGGACTTGGTCGAGGAAGTGATCGGCGGATCCGAACCATACGCGGGCCGCGGGCCGTACGCGTCTGATGCCCTGCCGGCTGGCCGCCCCAGCCCTTACCGGGCGACCGGCGAGGCACGCCGCCTGGAGCTGGGGCAACCGGGACCACCGGTGACTGCTGCGGCTTCCTGACCGTGGTCGTGCAGCGATTCGAGGAGATCGTGCAGTGGTCGGACTGGGAGGTTCCGTCGGAGTCCCCGCTCGCACCCGCGCCCTACCCTCCGCCGGAATTCCACTTCAACGCGAGTCAGTACGACGCCAAAGCGACTCGCGCTGAGGCGGCTGGCTGGTGGCAGGTACACCCGTAACCCAGAAGCACGCCGCGGCCCTATACGGCTGGGGCTCTTACCGGCCCGTGTCCGTGGTCAGCGGGGGAACGATCAGGCCTTGGCGCTGTCGAAACATGGGGTCTGGTTCACTTTCCGTGAAGCGCACACGCTGAGTGAGTCCCGTGCGGGAACCGTAGTCGGCAGCTTCGACTGTTCGTTCGGATCGCCGTGCAGCGGTGGACGCGGGCGGAGAGCCGTATCACCCGGGCGGAGGCTGACTTTTGCGACCCGGCCAGTCGGACCGTCTGGCTTTCCTGTGGGCGTGTGAAAATGCTGGCTCTCCTGTACGCCAGAAGCAGCTGGCGGTGGGATGTTCAAGCAATGGCGATGGCGCTGGCGCGGTCGGCTACAGACGATCAACCTATCGTTCTTTGGACAGGGCGCCACCGTGGAGCTCAGCCCCCTGGGTGAGCGCGATCGGGCGAGGTCCATCCTGCTCCGCCTGGAAGACCACCGGGTGCTCTATGCGCCGTATGAAACCGAGGAGGCAGATGGGACCTGGGGGTCCATCGAGGAACTGCGTGCGTATCTGAACGAACAGGTCGAGCAGTGCGAGTCAGAAGAACTGCGGAAGCAAGTGCGCGCGATGCACGCCGCCGTGAGGCAGTGGCTCACCGATGTCGAGTCAGCACACAGATTCGTTGAGAGAATAAGTAACCCAGACGCCCCACCTAGGGATCTGGATCGGAAGCAATGGATGTGGGGACTTCAGGCACTGGGTGTGCTGCGCGGCCGGGTTGGAGTTGCCATCGCTGAGATCGGCCGAGAATTCGACATCCCAATCGACGGCGACCTCGCCCACATCACACCACCTGACGTGGATGCTTCCGAGCGCGGCGCCAGGCTGTCACCGTTGTACTTCGATGAGGAGTAGCTGCGTCACGTGCGCCTGCGGGGTCCCGTCCGTGCCGCGCCCGGTAACCCGGGACCAGCACCGGACCTTCGCGTCAGCGTGATGGTCACGCCAGATCGCTGCTTCGATCGGCCTACCGTTACGCCCCTGCGGATCGCTGCTTCCTTCCCTCAAAACTTTCCAGGAATCTGGATGTGGAGGTCGTGCCTCTTTGGGCTGGGGTTTCTGTTCATCGTGGGGTCGTGCAGTCCGGACATTGCTGGCGGCAGGGTCAGGTGAAGGCCGGGGCAGGGTCTTCGTCGGTCCAGTCGCCGTCGAAGAGTGCTGCGACGAGTTGGGCGTGTTCGGGGTCGAGTTGGCCTGTGCGCATCTTGGTGCGGGTCTTGGCGAACCAGGGGCCGATGTTGACGGTGTCGCCGTCGACGGTGATGGTTTCGCGGGCGGTTGGGGCGCGGTGTTCTCGGTGAAGGAAGAGTTCGAGGAGCTGGACGGTCTGGGGGAAGATGCAGCGGGCTGTCGGGCGGGGGGCCAGGCTGGTGGTGGTCGGGGTGATGCCGAGGGCTTCCAGGAGCTGGCGCTGGCCGGTGGCCAGGGTGGTCCAGTGGGTGAGCTGGCGGATGGCCCAGCCGCCGAGGTTGATGCTGCCGGTGGTGGTGTCGGGGGTGAGGGGGCGGCCGGTTTCGAGGTGGTGGCGCAGTTGGTGGTATTTGCGGTGCCAGTCGGGGCCGTGTGGGAGTTACCAGTGGGGGTCGAGTGCGGCCAGGTCGGCGGCCCGCTGGGGGGCGAGCTGGTCCTTGGCGGCGTGGGAGCGTTGTTCGGCGAGCCAGGCGCCGATGGGGGTGGTGGCGAGGGCTGCGAGGTGGCCGTGGGTGTGGTGGTAGTCGGCTGCGGCGGTGAGGCGGGCGCGCCAGGCGGCCTGGTGTTTGTCCCAGATCATGCCGAGTGCGTCGAGTTCGGCGATCCACTGCGGGTCGAGGCGGCCGGCTGTCCGGGCTTCGCGCATCGTGTTGATGAAGCTGCCCAGTTCGAAGCCGATCGGGTCGGCGGGGACGTCGAGGTGGCCGTAGTCGTCGTGGAAGGCCTGTGCGGCGGCGAGGCCCGCGCGGCGTGAGCGGGTCAGGAGGCCGTGGGGGTTGAAGGCGATGAGGTCCATGGCGCGGGCGATGCGTTCGGGGTGGAGGGTGAAGTCGAAGTGCCAGCGCTTGGCGACCAGGGTGCTCGTCTCTTTGGGGAGCCGGTTCGCTTTGTCCGGGAGGCGTTCCACGATGCGGTGGTCGTGGCTCGCCAGCGCTGTGGTGATCGCCCACACCGGCTCGTAGGCGGTGCCGAGGATGTCTTCGGGGTCGGCGTCCGGTGGGAGGTAGACGGGGACGATCAGGGAGGCGGTTTTGCCGGAGACGTCCAGGCGCAGGGCGCGGCCGAGGGCTTGGACGCAGCGGATGACGCTGCGGGTGGGGTCGGCGAAGACGACGGCGTCGACGCTGGGGATGTCGACGCCTTCCGAGATGAGCTTCGCGTTCGTCAGGATGGCGTGGTCGGCGGCGGCGAAGGCTGCGAAGGTGGCGGCCCGTTCGTCGGGGGTGTGGTCTCCGTGGACGAAGAACAGGGCCGGGTCGAGGTCCGGGCACAGGTCGGGGGCGTTCCGTCTGAGCAGGCGCAGGGTGTGGCCGAGCTCGCGGGTGAAGCGTGTGGCGTCCTCGACGAGGTGGAAGTACACCAGCACTCTGCGCAGGCCGTGCTGGGTCATGGCCTTGAGGACGGCCAGGTGCAGGGCAGTGGTGCGCGCCGCGGCCTCTCCGGCCCCGCCATGGGCGGTGCTTCCGTCCGCGGCCGGGGTACCGGCGGTGCCGGGTGGGGGGAGGTTGAGGACGGCGCGGAGGTCGGCGTCGGTGATCGTGGGGACCACGATCCGGTAGTCCGCGGCTCTACCGTCCGCGATGGCGGTCGCCAGGGGATATTCGAAGATCTTTTTGCCGTAGACGGCCTCGCTGTTCATCGAGTTGGCGGACGCGTCGGCCAGCGCGGCGGCGGGACGGTGGCGGCGCGGGCGGATCAGGCTCGCGGACTCCGATCCGACACCTCGGGGGCGGCAAAGCTGCGCGGGGTCGCGGTCATGTAGAGGCGGCGGTCCGCGTGGATGGCCGCGCCGTCGTTGATGACCGTCCACTTCTTGTCCGCGGCCCGCGATCCGGTGCGCCTCGTCCATGATCGCCAAATCGAACGGCGACACCGGACGGCCGGTGTGCTGGGCATCGCGGATCTTGTCCAGGGAGTCGTAGGTGCACACCACGGTGAGAAACGGGATCCGGTCCGGGCCCGGGCCGACCACCGACAGCAGCGCCGCGAGCGCGGTCGGACTGCCGGTCGAGCCGACCTGGCGTCGATGACCTCGCCGCGCGCCTGGCGGTCACGGTCGAACACCGCGTCGCCGACTCCGAGGCGGCCGCCGCCGGTCACTGGTGTCCCGCCGCCGCGCAGCGCCTCCTGAGCATCTGCAAGTTGCGGCGGCGCCAGTTGACCACCGCCACGCGCGCCATCCCGGCCGCCTCGGCGAGCAGGACCCGGACCGTGTCCGGCGTGACCTGGGCGAGGGCGGCGAGCAGCCGCCGTCACAGCCGTGGCGGCACGGCCCGGCCCAGCCCAGACAGGCACAGGGCCGGGCCCGAGCAGAGGGTTAGGCGCCGGGGGTGGCGCTGATCTGCTTGAAGCCTGCGGCGTCGCCGACGAGGTTGAAGGGGCTCCAGGACCCGGCGGCGTAGTCGCCGTTCGCGTTGTACACCCGGTCATCCGAGCCGATCGCGTACAGGTGCACGGTCTTGCCAGCAGGGGTGGCAGCGAGCTGCTTGAACCCGGCCGTGCCACTGACCACGCTGTAGCCGCTCCACGTGCCGGCGGAGTAGTTGCCGTTGTTGTTGTAGATCCGATCGTCCGAACCGATCGCGTACAGCCTGACCGTGCCCTCGCTCGTCGCCGTGGCAGCGACCTGCTTGAAGCCGGCCGTGTTGCCGACGAGGTTGTAGCCGCTCCACGCGCCGGTGGAGTAGTTGCCGTTGTTGTTGTAAATCCGGTCGTCGGAGCCGATGGCGTACAGCCGGACGGTGTTGCCGGTCGCGGCGGCGGTGATCTTCTTGAATCCTGCGGTGCCGTCCACCAGCTGGAGGGTGGTGAAGCTGCCCTGGGTGTAGTCGGCGCTCTTCCCGTATACGCGGCCGTCGGAGCCGAGGGCGAAGAGGCGGACGGTGTTGCCGGTCGCCACGACCGAGATCTGCTGGAAGCCCTGCGTGTTGTCGACGAGCTGGAAGCCGGTCCAGGTGCCGGTTTTGTAGTTGCCGCGGTCTTCGTAGATACGGTCGTCCGCGCCGATCGCGTAGACGTGGACCTCGTCGCCCACCTGGATCGAGGTGGTCTGCTTGAAGCCCTGCGTGCCGTCGACGCTCTGGTACCCGTCCCACGTCCCTACCGAGTAGTTCGCGTTGTTGCCGTACACCCGGCCGTCCGAACCGATCCCGTACAAGTGGACCGTCGCGGAGACCGAACCGGTGGGCGGGACGTCCGGGTAGGGGTCGGCGTGGTCGTCGGCGAGACCCGCGGCTGCTCCGCAGCTGCCCCAGGCTCCGGCGCCCTGACCCGCGAGGATCTTCTCGGCTATCAGGATCTGCTGCTGCTTGGTGGCCTGGTGCGGGTATGCGGCGTACTGCTGGCCGCCGTAGGCGTCCCACGTCGGCTTGTATATCTGGAGTCCGCCGTAGTAGCCGTTGCCCGTGTTGGTGCTCCAGTTGTCCGTCGACTCGCAGTGGGCGACCTTGTCCCAGGTGGCGAGGGAGGCGGCGCTCGCAGTACCGGCGGGCACCAGGGAGAGGGTGAGACCGGCAAGGGTCAGGCCGGCCAGGGCGGCGATCTTCGTGCGGGGACGGACGGTTGCAGACATGGGGATACCTCGGTTCGGTGGTTCGGCGTGTGTGCGGAGGGTTGACTGACGAGCGCTGCGGTCCTACGACCAGCCCATGGAGTCCGCGGAGGTTCCGGCCTGCTCGGCGGCGGGAGCGGCGGCAACCAGGCGGCCCGGTCCGTCGACCTGGCCGGCGGCGTTGACACCGAGGGCGGTGAGGGCGGAAAGGGCGGTGACCGCGGCGGCCTGGGCGATACGGGTGCGGAGCATGGGGGTGCCCTCTTCTGACAGTTCGAGCGATGGGTCCGTGTCCTCAACCGGCCTGCGTCCCGCGGTGGCGCTGTCCGGTCCTGGCCCGCCGGGAGCTGGTCCCTGCTGGCGAGAACTACTTTCGTCGCTGTTCAGAGGGGGTGGAAGGGGATTGGGGTGGCCCGAAGCGGCATTGGACCGATCCGTCCAGCGAAGGCTCGGAAATGGGCGGCTGGTTTTCGAACGCGGCGGCGATGAGCGGCACTTCCGGCCTCAGTGGCGTCCAGTCGGCGAGCTCAGGGCAGCGCGAGAGCAGAAGGCGGATCAGGATGGTCGCGTGTTCCTCCGCCTCCGGGAGACTGCGCGCGCAGGTACAGGCCGATCACGGGATCCGGCCGGGCGTGCGGATGGACACTGATGTGCTCGGCTCCGTCGTCCGGGCCGAGGCGGGAACGGATCAGTGTGGGCAGGTCTATGGCGGCGCGGGCGTCGCGCGGTGCGCGCAGTCCGGTGTGGACGAGGTACATGAAGTCGACTCTTCCAACGGCCGACTCGCATGTCAGGCGCTGCGATGTGGCCCGTTCGGGCCATGGCCTCTTGGGTCCACAGTGTGGACAGGGCGCGGTCTCGCGTGTCCCGGGTCCTGGCCGTGCCGGATGGATGAAGGCTCTGCTCTTGCGTGCCGGGTATACGAGCGTGGGCATCGACCTTTCGGGCCGTGCACGGATCATCTAGAACTTCGGCGCGCCTCGAACACCGACCCTGCGGCTGGGTGAGGTTCAATCAAGCGGTCGTGAGAACAGGTGTTTGACGGCGCATCATCTACCGGCCGGCAGTGTTCCTCGGGACGCGTGGCGCCACCTGGATGCCGGCCGGTGGCGGCTTGGGGCAGGAGGCTGTGGTCTGCGTTGGGTGGGGTGAGTTCCCCGGCGGCCATCCGGAGCGGATGGCCGCGCTTGCATCGTGCCGCGACCAGGCTGGACAGGCGGTCCGGTCTGAAGGATCCCGCACCGACTTCGACCAAGTGGTGCGGCTTGAACAGCACACGGATCGCTGCGAAATCGCGGCGGTCAGGGAATGTCAGGGCTCATGGTGGTGAACGAAATCCTCGGGCACAACCAGGTTCGCCCAGCCTCCTTCTGTTGGCGGTTCTCAGGCGCGGCGACCCGGCTTCAAGCAGCGTGGCTCATCGATCCGGTTCGGGAACAGGTAGTGGCAACGGTCCCCCCGGAGCCTCCCGCGACTATTGCTCCGGAAGGTCCCGAGAGCCCACCCGGGCCCCTTTGGGCCAAGTCCCTTTCCGTCCAGCGGATTACACTTCCGCAGGTCAGGGACCCGGGACAGAGTTGATCTCGAAGCGCCGGACGGAAGATCCGAGCGCCACCGATCGACTCTGTGGGGGAACCACCATGTCCAAGTCCATCCGTGTCTCTGCGTCTTCGCTGCGCCGCTCCGTCTCGTTCGCGCTCACTTCCGCGATCTCGGTCGCCGCGCTGGGCGTCCTCGGAGCGGCCCCTGCCAGCGCCGCCACGATCGGCGAGACCATCGCCTCCGCGGCCAGGGGCGAGACCGGGAACGGGCCCTGCGCGCACGGTGGATACGTCGGCGGCCCGAACCAGAACAGCAGCTGCAGCAACGGCCGGCGCACCCACGCCTGGTGCGCGGACTTCGCCGGCTGGGCGTGGGCCCAGGCCGGGGTCGCCGGCCGGGGCACGCTGACCGACATGGCCAACAGCTTCCTCGACTACGGGAACAAGTACGGCACCCGGTCGACCACCCCGCACGTCGGCGATGCTGTCGTCTACAACATGAACGACGGCACCTACATCAACGACCACGTCGCCATCGTGACCGCCATTTCCGGCGACAGCGTCACCATCACGGGCGGCAACGAGAGCAACGCGGTCCACACGAACACGACCACCAACTGGCGCGTAGGCCAGTCCCCGTTCGGCCAGGTCATCACCGCCTACATCTCCCCGCTGGGCAGCGGCGAGGAAGGCACCCCGCAGACCCCGGCGGCTCCTGCGGTGTCCCCGACGGTCCACCTGTACGGGATCGGTTCGGACGGCCGGGTGTACGGCAACAACGCGAACTACTCGGTAGGGACGTGGGACGGGTACCAGAGCGTCGACGGCACGCAGGGCTTCAAGCAGACCACCTCGATCCAGGTGGGCGACGAGGTCCACGTCTACGCGATCGGCGCGGACGACCGTATCTACGAAGACCGCGGCAACTACAAAACCGGCACCTGGACCGGCTTCCAGCTCGTCGACAACACGCAGGGCTTCCAGCAGATCTCGGTCGTGGCGACCGGCAACACCGTCCGCCTCTTCGCCCTCGGCTCCGACGGCCGCGTATACAGCAACGACGGGGACTACGGGCAGAGCGACTGGAGCGGCTTCCAGCTGGTGGACGGCACTGCGGGGTTCAAGAAGATCACCGCCGCCGCGACCGGCAACACCGTCCGGCTGTACGCCATCGGCTCCGACGACCGGATTTACAACAACAACGGCAACTACTCCACCGGCGCGTGGAGCGGCTACAACCTCGTCGGCAACACGGCCGGCTTCAAGCAGGTCGCTGCCACGGCGACGAGCGAGGGCACGGTCAGGCTGTACGCGATCGGTTCGGACGATCGGATCTACAACAACAACGGCAACTACTCCGCCGGCACGTGGAGCGGCTACAGCGTGGTCAGTGGCACGGCCGGGTTCAAGCAGCTCGCTGCCACCCCTGCTGGCAAGACCGTGCACCTGTACGCGATCGGCTCGGATGACCGGGTGTACAACGCGAACGGCGACTACGCCGCCGGGTCCTGGAGCCCCTTCAACCTCGTCGGCGACGCCGCAGGCTTCAAGCAGATCAGCGCCACCCCCGGCGCCTAACCCCCGCTGTCCGGGCCGCGCACCTTCTCAGGCAGGTGCGAGGCCCGGGCACGTGAGCGTCGGTGACGCCGTGCGGCGCGCCCCGACCACCGCTCCCGCGTCCCGTCCCGTCCTGCCCGGCACGACTACGTGCCGGGCAGGACGGCTTTCACAAGGAGAACCGTGCACCGCCTCGCCATCTTGACCAGCGCCACTGTCTTCCTGGTGGCGGCCACGGCCCCGGTCCTGGGGGCGGTGGCCGCGTCCGCCGCACCGCCGGCACCCGTGGTCCGCGTCCTGCCTCTCGGTGATTCGATCACCTACGGGCAGGGCAGTTCCAACGAATCGGGCTACCGCTTGCCACTGCACGGGCTCGCCGCCAAGCAGTCTCGCTACTCGCTCGACTTCGTCGGGTCCCTTGAGCACGGTGCGATGCCGGACTCCGCGCACGAGGGGCACGCGGGCTACACCATCGAGCGCATCCGTGCCGGCGCGAACCGCTGGCTGGCGGCAGCCCAGCCCGACGTCGTACTGCTCCACGTCGGAATCAACGATCTCAACCAGGGTGCGGACCCGGGGCAGGCCGCAGACCAGGCCTCCGCCCTCGTCGACCAGATCTTCGCGGCCCGTCCCGGAGTCGCCGTCATCATGGAAGGTCTCATCCCGACAACCCCCGGATGGAACCATCAGGACCTGTCCCAGCCCGCAGCACGGTACAACCAGCGGCTGAAGCAGCTGGAACAGGTGGAGCAGCAGGCCGGAAAGCGTTTCCGTTTCGTCGACGCACCTGCACTGACGCCGACCGACCGGGCGGACGCAACCCATCCCGCGCAGATGTCCGACGGTCTGCACCCCAACGACGCCGGATACGCCCGACTGGCCCAGGCCTTCTTCACCCCTCTGGACGAGGCGTATTCGGCACACTGGTTCACCGGCGGCCCCGCCCGGCCGGATCAGCCCCGGCTCAAGAACACGGTGCATTTGCAGCGGATCGCGCCCAACGGGGACCTGTTCAACACCGAGGGCGACTTCGCGGCAGGCAGGTGGAGCGGCTGGAGCGCCCAGGGGGCCTCGCAGCTGAAGGAGGTCACCAGTACCGGCACGGGACCGGTGAACCGGGTCTTCGCTATCGGCAGCGACAACAAGATCTACGAGAACGACGGCGACTACGCAGCCGGAAAATGGTCGGGCTGGTTCACACCCGCCATCAACAACTCCACGACCTACACCGCACTGTCCGCGTCCTCCTACGGCAACACCGTCCACCTCGTGGCCATCGGCACGGACGGACACCTCTACAACACCGACGGCGACTACACGGCCGGAAAGTGGAACGGCTGGAGCGACCAAGGCGGCACCAACCTCAAGCACGTCACCAGCGCCACCACCGCCGACCAGGTCAACCACGTCTTCGCCACCGACACCACAGGCCAGATCCTCCAACTCGACGCCGACTACGCCGCCGGCGCGTGGGGCAACTGGAACCTCGCCGGCCCCACCGGCGGCTTCAAAGCGCTCGATGTCACCGCCTCCGCGAGCGGGAACACCGTGCACCTCGGAGCGATCAGCCCGGCCGGCCAGTACTACAACACCGACGGCGACTTCGACCGCGGTGGAGCCTGGAACGGCTGGAGCAACATGGGCGGCGACAACCTCACGCGCGTCACCAGCGCCGCAGCGAACGGCGTCAACCACGTCTTCGCGACCACCGGCGACAACCGCCTCATCGAACGCGACGGCGACTACAACACCGGCACCTGGAACAACTGGGCCGACGCCGCAGGCGGCGCCGACGCCACCACGGCCACCGCCAGCTTCACCAATTGACCACCGCGCCAAACCGACCTACATGCCCACGACCGCTGAACACGCGCACCATCGGCAGAGGACCCAGCCATACATCCACCCGGCGGCCGGGGTCACCAGGCCGCACCGGGGAGAACCACAGATGGCACCCCTTCTCGCTCTCATACCGCGCTCCTTCCCTTAGAGGTCTTTTTATCCCAGAATCTGGAGATTTGATGCGATTCTTGAAGTGGTCGACCACGGTGCGGTAGTGACCATTGACGGAGTCGGTTTCTGTGGGGTGTGTGGGGTGGCTTGTGGGGCGGGCTGGTTCTTGCGCCTGTCTCATCCCAGGATGTCCGTCGATTGGCGGCCCGTGTGCTTCCAGCGTCGCGGCCGTGCGCTTGGGCGCATTCGGTCCGCGGCGGTACGCCGGACTCATGACAACACGACGTCCGTATCCGAGTGATCTGTCCGACGCACGCTGGGAGTTGATCGAGCCGGTCCTTGCGGCCTGGCGCTTCGAGCGCCGTGGCCGGGCTCTGGACTTTGGCCGGCCTCCGAGGCATGACCTGCGCGAGATCATGAACGCGATCCTCTACGTGGACCGCACCGGCTGCCAGTGGGCCTACCTCCCGCACGACTTCCCACCGCACCAGAGCGTCTACGGCTACTTCGCCAGATGGGCTGACGAGGGCGTATTTGCCCAGCTCAATGGCCTGCTCAGGCAGCTTTTACGGGAGAAGGAAGGGCGGAATGCAGAGCCAACTGCGTGTGTGATCGACGCGCAGAGCGTCAAGACATCCACCAGCGTTCCCGCCACCAGCCAGGGCATCGACGCGGGCAAGAAGATCGCGGGCCGCAAACGCAGCATCGTCACCGACACCCTCGGCCTCCTCCTCGCCGTGCTGGTCACCGCGGCCAGCGTGCAGGACTCCGCGGCCGGCACCCGCCTCATCGACCAGACCGCCGCAGACCACCCGTCAATCCGCAAAGTGTGGGTCGACGGCGGATACCGTCAGCACCTGGTCGAGCATGCCGCCGCTCTGGGCATCGACATGGAGATCACCGCACGCAAGCCCGGGACCAAGGGTTTCACCCCCATACCCAAGCGGTGGGCAGTCGAGCGGACCTACGGCTGGCTCATGCTCCACCGCCGCCTGGCCCGCGACTACGAAACCCTGCCCACCCGCTCCGAAGCCGTCATCCACATCGCGATGACCGACCTCATGGCCCGCCGCCTCACCGGCGAGAACACCGTCTCCTGGCGCGACCCGAAGAAGACCACAGAACACCCGATTCCGGGATGAAACAGAGGGATAAAACGACCTCTAAGAGGTCTTTTTATCCCAGAATCTGGAGATTTGATGCGATTCTTGAAGTGGTCGACCACGGTGCGGTAGTGACTATTGACGGAGTCGGTTTCTGTGGGGTGTGTGGGGTGGCTTGTGGGGCGGGCTGGTTCTTGCGCCTGTCTCATCCCAGGATGTCCGTCGATTGGCGGCCCGTGTGCTTCCAGCGTCGCGGCCGTGCGCCTGGGCGCATTCGGTCCGCGGCGGTACGCCGGACTCATGACAACACGACGTCCGTATCCGAGTGATCTGTCCGACGCACGCTGGGAGTTGATCGAGCCGGTCCTTGCGGCCTGGCGCTTCGAGCGCCGTGGCCGGGTACCGAGTCGTCGGTCAGACTGGTTCAGGCTCCTTGGCGAGGGCGGAGAGGCTGAGCTGCTTCTTCTGGGAGATGCGGCGGCGGGCGTCCCCGAAGCGGTCGCCGCAGTCCGAGACATCACAGTGATCCACCTAAACGCAGCAGAAGGCCCCCAACCCCGCTGACCAGCCAGACGCCGGGCCCTCAGGCCCCTCAGGTGAACCGGACCTATCCCCGCGGGCTCAGGGTCGACCGCGTCCGCACCTTGAGCATCGCGGTACCGGACGGACCATCCACGCCTGCTCGTCCCGGCCGTGCGGGGCCTTGACCGGACCATCCCCGCAGGCGCGGGGTCGACCTTTCTGAGCTGCAACTTTATCGGCCGAGGTGGGTGTTTTCGTTTAGTTGCTTTTTTGGGGGCGGGCCGAGAGGAGCACCCTGTCCAGGCCGACGGGCTGCCACCGACCGCTCGATCACACCGAGCTCGTCGGCGACCGCACAAGGTGTGCTGCTTCATCAGGAAGTCTCCGCCAGCAGCTGCTTGCCCCTTTCTGCGTCCCGTTCTCCTGCCGCACACCGATCCTCGCAGTCACGGTCGTCCTTCACGCCGGGCGAACTCCTGACATGCGCGACCTCACCGGCAACCAAGCCAGGTGGCGGGGAGGAGGTCGGCGAGCGGTCCGTCACTCCTGAGGGTGGAACACGGCGGTCCAGTGGGCGCAGCCCCGGCCCGCCGCGGCCCCGTCCCGACCCGGTGTCCCAGAAAGCTGGGGCACCCGAGGAACCGACGGACGGAAGTGGTTCGCGCATGCCCCAGCACTCCCCACGGCGCCGGGCCTGGCGCTCCGGTGCCGTCGGCACCGCCGCCTTGGCGCTCGTACTCGGACTGCCCACGGCGGCCACGGCCGCTCCGGGCGATCTGGACCCCGCCTTCAGCGGCGACGGCAAGGTCGTCACGGACGTGACCGGCTACGAGAACGTCTCGGGCATGGCCGTCCAGCCCGACGGCAAGATCATCACGGTGGGCGACGGCTACTTCGACGAGACCAGCGGCGACTTCGTGCTGGTGCGCTACAACGCCGACGGCAGCCTGGACACGACCTTCGGCGGCGACGGCATCGTCAACACCGACTTCGACCTCAACAACGACGAGGCCAGGGCCCTGGCCCTGCAACCCGACGGCAAGATCATCGCGGTCGGCGGGTCCACCTCGATCGCCGGTTACGGCGACTGGGTGGCCGCCCGCTACAACCCCGACGGCAGCCTCGACACGACCTTCGGCACCGGCGGCAGGGCGGTCACCGACATCGACCCGGACGCGATCGAGACCGCCATGACCGTGGCCGTACAGCCCGACGGCCGCATCGTGGCGGCCGGCCAGAGCCTCGCGAGCTGGGTCGTGGTCCGCTGGAACGCCAACGGCTCCCTGGACCCGGCCTTCGACGGCGACGGCAAGGCCGTCACCACCTTCCCGGGCGGAACCTTCGCATCTGCCGCCGACCTGGCCCTCCAGCCCGACGGCCGGGTCGTCGTCGCCGGGGCCGGCCCCGGCGGCGTCACGCTCGCCCGCTACAACACCGACGGCAGCCTCGACCCCGCCTTCGACGGCGACGGCCGGGCGACCCCCGGCTTCGGGGCCAGGGCCCGGGGCGTGGCCCTGCAGTCCGACGGCCGGATCGTCGTCGCGACCGGCGATGACAACGTCTTCGGGCTGGCGCGATTCACCGCCGCAGGCGCCGTGGACCCGACGTTCGGCAGCGCCGGCCGGGTCACCACCACCTTCGGACCGGACATCGCCGACGCCGCGGACGTCGCCCTGCAGTCCGACGGCCGGATCGTCGTCGCGGGCCGGTACGCGGGCGACTGGGCGCTGGCCCGGTACAACACCAACGGCGCCGCGGACACCTCCTTCGACGGCGACGGCCGGCTGACGACCGACTTCGGCGGCCCCTCCGAGCAGGCCTCCCAAGTGGCCCTGCAGCCCGACGGGAAGATCGTCGCCGACGGGGTCGTCGGCCAGGCCAACAGCCTTGCCGCCGACCGCGGCGTGGCCCGCTACCTCGGTGGTGGCGGCACCACGCCCCCGCCGCAGTCGGCGGACCTGTCGGTCACCAAGTCCGGTACGACGACGGTGAGCATCGGCGACCAGGCGACGTACACGGTCCGGGTGACCAACGCGGCCTCCTCCACGGCGACCGCGACGGGCGTCTCCCTGACCGACTCCCTCTCCGGGGCCGGCGGCACCCTGATCTCGGCCGTGCCCTCCCAGGGCACCTGCACCACCACCGCGACGGGCGCGACCTGCGCCCTGGGCAGCCTGGCCCCCGGCGCGAGCGCCACGGTCACCGTGACCGCCGAACCGCGCACGACCGGCACCCTCCGGGACACCGCGTCCGTGACCGGCTCCCCGCAGGACCCGAACACCGGCGACAACAGCGCCACCGCCACCACCTCCGTCAACAACGCCCGGGGCTGCACGATCGTCGGCACGTCCGGCACCGACACCCTCACCGGTGGCTACGGCAACGACGTCATCTGCGCGCTCTCCGGCAACGACACCGTGCGTGCGGGCTTCGGCAACGACACCGTCTACGGCGGCCCGGGCAACGACAACCTCGACGGCGGCTTCGGTGACGACACCATGAACGGCGACCGCGGCAACGACGTCCTCACCGGCTACTACGGCAACGACCGCCTGACCACCACCGACGGCGTGAGCGCCAACGACACCGCCAACGGCGGCTCCGGCTCCGACACCTGCACCACCGACACCGGCGACACCCGCATCAGCTGCCCCTGACGGACAGCCAACCGCGCACCCCCACCCGCGCCGGCCGGACGAAACCCCGGCCGGCGCGGGGGCGCGGCCCCGCCGGACCTGCAGGCCATGACGGGTCAAGAGGCGAGGGGACCCACACACCACAGGACGCCCCCCCCCGAAGCCACCCCACCCCGACACCCGGAGTCTCGCGCAGCTCGCGGCCCCCCATCCGCTCCCGTCCGGGGCCGGACGCCCTGTCAGCGCCCGCGCCCCGCTCCCTTGGTGGGCGCGGCCTGCTGTCGGTGGGCGGGGACGGCGGCTTCGACCGGGGGCGGGGGTGGGGGTGGAGCGGGAGCGGGCCGGCCATCGGGGAGACCCACCGCCGGGAAGCGGACGCGGGCGACGCGGAGGGCGGCGCGGTCAGGGCACGGAGGGTCTCGTCCACGAGGCGGAGGTCACTGCCGGCCCACAGGGTGGGCCGCCGTCGTGCCGGTGATGTCCAGGAAATCGAAGGCGCCGCTGCCCGTGCATCTCATACCCTCGGCCCGCACCGACCCGTCGAAATCACCAAGGACTCTGTGAATCACTCCGATCTCCTCGCCAAGGCCCCCTCGCTCGCGGCCGGCATGGCCGCCGCCGATCACAGCCCGGATACCCAGCTGGCCCAGACTCGTCACCGCGCCGCGCTCGTGGCGAGCTGGCACATCACACCCGGCTCAACCGTCCTCGAGCTGGGCTGCGGCCAGGGCGACATGACCGCCGTCCTCGCAGAGGCGGTTGGGCCCAAGGGGCGCGTGGTGGCCGTTGACGTGGCCGACCCCTCCTACGGGACGCCGGTCACGCTCGGAGAATCGGCAGCCCGGCTCGCGGCGGGCCCTCTCGGGCCACGCATCGACTTCCGCTTCGGCACCGACGTCCTTGACCCGTCAGTCGACTTTCCCGAAAGCACCTTCGACCATGTGGTGCTGGCACATTGCTCCTGGTACTTCGCATCGCTGGGACAACTGCGCGACACGCTGGTCCGGGTGCGGCCGTGGGCGCGGCGACTGTGGTTCACCGAGTGGGACCTGACGCCTGCCTCCGACGACCAGTTGGCGCACCTGCTCGCCGTGCTGATCCAGGGGCAGACCGAAGCCGCGGGATCGCACGGCCAGGGCAACGTCCGCACACCTTTCTCCCGTGAGGGCCTGCTGCGGCTCCTGCCTGAGGCCGGCTGGACGGCCGACGGCAGCCAGCCGGTCGATACCGAAGAACTGCAGGACGGCGACTGGGAAATCGCAGCCTGCCTCGACCTGGTGGGAAGCGATGAGCGTCTGGCCATGCTGCCCGAGCCGGTGCGACAGCTCGTCCTGAGCCAGCTCGACGTCCTCCGGGCCATTGCCAAGCCGCGCGGCAACCGCGCTCTCGCCGCGTATTCAGTCACCGCGCGCTGACACAGGACCCCGGCGGCCGGCCCGGTCAGGGTTCAGTGAGATCAGCCAGCCTTCACCCGCCTCCGCCCACGGGCCGCCATGTCTGCAGCGGGCGCGTATCGAAAGTATTTTCTGGGAGATCGTCAGGCTGCCCGGCTACGGTGCGGGCATGGTGAATTTCGTGCTGGTTGCAGGTGCACGGCTCGGGGCGTGGGCGTGGGACGACGTGGTGCCGTACCTGCGCGCGGCCGGCCACGGTGTCTGTCCGTTGACGCTGTCCGGTCTTGCCGACAAGCAGGGTGTACCGGCGGGGCAAGCGACTCACGTCCAGGACATCGTTGCCGAGGTAGAACGCCAGGGTCTGCGTGACGTAGTCCTGGTGGGCCACAGCTACTCGGGCATCCCGGTAGGCCAGGCCGCGGAGCGGATCGGTGACCGACTGGCCCACGTGGTATTCGTCGACTCAAGTGTTCCAACTGACGGCGCGTCGTTTGTCTCCGCCTGGCCGGACGGCGGGGCGGCAGTGGAGGCATCGATCGCCGAGAACGGAGGGTTCTGGCCGCCCGCGCCAGCTGCTCACTTTGACGGCGAGGGTCTCACCGATGAGCAGATCGCACGCCTCGTGCGTGGCTCGACGCCTCACCCGGGTGCCACGCTGACCGAGCCCGCTGTGCTGGCGGGGCCGCTCGGCGAACTTCCGGCGACCTACATCCTGTGCGTGATGCCGGGGGCCGAGCCAGACGACGCCGAGCCAGACGAAGATGTGGCCGAGCTGCTGAGCAGCAAGCGCTGGCGGCTGGCCAAGATGGACACCGGCCATTGGCCGATGTTCTCCCAGCCGCGCGAGCTGGCGCAGATCCTCCTCAATGCTGCGTGGAATGAGAGCACCTCCCCGCCTGCGGGCTCGTTCTGAACGCGCTTGACGCGTGCTGGTCACAGCCATGCGCCGATGGCCGCCATGAGGACGGTCGCCTCATAGCGGACCGCTAGCTTGTCGCCCATTGCCCTGCGCCGTGGGCGGGCCGCCGTAGCGCGGAATCGGAGGATGCCGTTGCCATCCGCCACGTCACCGAGCGGCTGATGAAAGCGCGCTCCCGGATGGACGCGGGGCTGGCGCAAAGCTCAGTACAGACGGCGTACGAAGAGCTCAGGTACGCGCGCGTGCGTACCTACCTGCCGGTCCTGATGGAACGCAGGGCCAAAGACCTGGCGGCAACGGAGTCCACGACCTTGCGCGAGTCCTCGTCGGCGACTTCGCCGAAGATCGTGCGCTTGAAGTTCAGTCAGGTGGTCGGCGCGACCGTGATGAAGAACTGCGAACCGTTCGTGCTGGGGCCAATGTTCGCCATGGACAAGCCTGGGGGGTGGCGGGTCGGGGCGGGCCCCGGTCGGCAGAAGGGGGAGGCCGGCCGGGGCGGTATGGATGCAGGTCCCGCACTTCCACACCGCGTCTTCCGGCCCGCGGGCCGGGGCGCAGCGGCGCCTGAGCCGGGCTCCTGCGGCGGGGCTCCGACCGTACTGCGTCGCGTGATCGGGGACCGGGGCTTGTCCCGCGGGGTTTCGGTCACACGTACGATGCGGGGCATGATCGTCGCTTCTGTCGACCCCACCTCGCAGGCTTTCGCCGTCGGCGAGGTCATCGGAGTCATGGCCGCGGCCGCCACGGCCGTCGCGCTGCTCTGGTGGCTGAGCCGCTCCTGGCGCGCGCAGTCCACCCCGCCCGGCGGCGACCCCGCGCTGGCCCTGCGCGAGAAGAGGAGGCGGAACGGCTTCATCGGGGGCGTGACCGTGTTGATAGTGGCTGTCGCGAGCGTGAAGGCCGCCGCCTCCTACCATCCCGAACCCCGCGCCGTCGAAGCGCTCTCCGCGGACGGCGCCGAGGAGTCCCTCGTCATCATCCTCCCGGAGATCTTCGACCGCTTCCGCCTCCTGACGGGCGAGGACGCCCAACGCGCCGAGACCGAAGTGCTGGCCGGCCGGAAACTCCCGCACAGCATGCGGACCGGCTACTACGACCAGGACGCCGACGGGTCCTACGACCTCTTCGTCCTGGTCAACAGCGCCGACTGGGACCCCAAGGTCGCCGAGAACAAGGCGACCAAATCGATCGCGCAGGAGCTCCGCGGCTTCTTCCACTCCAGTAACGCCCGCGACGTGACCCCCTTCGACGCGGGCAAGCACGGCGGCGGCCTCAGCTGCGGCCTCGTGGCCGGCCCCGACGGCGACCGGACACTCTGCGCGTGGAGCGACGCCGTCAACCTCGTCGGAGTACGCCTGCGGTCAACCGACCTCGCAGACGCCGCCCGCACCACCCTCGCACTGCGCAACGCGGCCACCCGCTGACCTGCCTGCCCCCGTGGGTCCCCGCCGTGCTGATCGACCGCCAGGCGGTGCCCTCGGTCTCGGCCCGCGACTGAGCGGCGAGGGCGGGGGCGTCCTCCGCCCGGACGGCGGCTTCGGGGCGGCTCTGCTCGGCGTCCCCGACGGCGAGTCCGCCGTCGGGGAAAGGGCCGTCGGGGCGCTGCCCGGCGGCCGCCACCAGGTCCGACCGCCGCGGTCCTCGACCAGCGCCCCTCGCCGGCCTCCTGTCGTTGTCCATTCCCGCCGACCACACCACGCCCTAGACTGCGACCGCTCCAAAACCTGGCGATCATCAGGAGGGCGCACAAGATGAACCGAGCACTGATCAGCGCATTTGCGGCCGTGACGTTAGTTGTGTCCGGGGGAAGTGCCGCCACCGCTTCCGACGGCGCTCCGCCGCGCACCACGCACGGCCCTTGCCAGTACGCACAGACCCCGGACGAGCCGCCCGCGCGTCATGTTCCGCTGCCGCCTGACCCGCGGCGCACCCCTAGCCGCGGCATGGTTGACGTGGCTGTTCCGACCAGCCAGGGTCCGCTCCCGCTGCGTTTGGACCAGGCCAAGGCGCCGTGCACGGTCCAGAGTTTCCTGCACCTGGCACGGCATGGGTTCTACGACCGAACGGTGTGCCACCGTCTGACGGCGTATCCGACGCTGAAGGTCCTGCAGTGCGGCGACCCGACCGGTACCGGTGAGGGAGGGCCCGGGTACAAGTACAAGGACGAGCTGCCGGTGGATCTGCCACCCGCACCGACCGATCCGACCGGCGCGCGCCGCCTGTACGGGCGCGGCCTGCTGGCGATGGCCAACGCCGGTCCGGACACGAACGGCTCGCAGTTCTTCGTCGTCTACGGCGACTCCGCACTGCGCCCGAACTACACGGTGTTCGGCACGGTCGGCCCCGACGGCCTGGCGACTCTGGACAAAACCGCCGCCGGAGGAATCGAGCCGACCGCGGAGGACCCGGCACCGGTCGACGGCACACCCGTGCTGCGGACCGAGCTGCTCCGCGTCCGGCCGTCCTGCCGGCATTGACTTCCCGCGGCCCGCGCCGAAGCCGCGGCCGCGACCGCTGCGGTGACGTCTGTCCGGGGCTGGCGGGCACGGCGGCTGGATGCTGCCGGCCGGGTCTGCCGGCCTGAGCTCCCCGGCCAGCCCCTGATGGACGACGCCTCTTTCCCTCGGCTATCGCGGGGGAAAGGGGCGTCGTTTTCCGAAAGGGCTTGCCCATGGCCACTGACCTGGGGATACGGAAGATCACCGACCCCGATGGCGTTCGCCCGCGCCCGTGCCGCGGCCCTCGGCCTCGTCTCGGAGCTCCTCCTCGTCCTGAACAGCGCCCAGGCCCACGCCGGTGACCTTGACCGCGCTCACTCTCTCGACCGCTCGCCCGCCCACGCTCTCGTTCCCGACATTGACCGTGCCTGCGCCTGCGCCTGCGCCTGCGCCTGCGCCAGGACCGTCCGCTCCGGAACCACCAGCCGGGAGGAAGAGCGCGCCCTGCCGTGCCACCGTCTTGGACTACGACGCCAGTCCGCCTCGGCCGCTCCGTCGGCTGACGGCCCCCTCCGTCATGGCTGACAGCCCTCAGTGGGCGCGGACCCGCCAGAAGTCCCGGGATCCGCGAGGGACCGGCACCATGGACATTCGCGGAGGTCGCTCGCCGAGCTCGCCGGCGGAGGCGGGGGCAGGGCAAAGCCCGACCTGTATTCGTCCTGAAGTTCTGGCATCGGGCTCGTTCGTGTGCTGGTCGGGGTGGTTGCGCCGGCCGTTCCTGCTTCGGCCAGGCGGCGGATCGCCCGCATCACCACCGCCCGCACCGTGCCCGCCACCCGTTGTGCCGTCGTCCATGGACCACGAGCTGCTGGGTCACCGCACGGGGGCATACTCACGCAACCCTTCTTGCAGACTGTGTCCAGATGATCCGGAATCCGGTCCGTGCAACGAAGCTTCCTCACCTGCCGCGCGTCTCGGGGGGATGGACCTTCCCGAAGCGCACCATCTTTTACAGATGACGGCCCTCGCAATGGCAGACCGACGATAATTTTTTCGGTTCAGAAAACTCTCAACTTTCCCCTCGGCTCTCAGGACAGAATGCACCGGGCGCGAACCAGACCGGCCACCACCGGCGCGAGAACAACAATGTGCGAATTGCCCGGGGTTTTCACCTGCTCACAGATGTACGAATTGCCGGGGGTTTTCACCCCACTCCGAGGATGTACGAATTGCCGGGGTTTTTCAGGGCGCTGACACCCTTTCCACCGGTGCACCGACGGCGAGTCGGCAGGACTGAATGTGCTCTCGCCGACGCCTATTCGGCGGCCTCAGCGTGCCCCGTCCCGGAGCCTCATCGCCCGAGGCGCGGCATCACGCGCCCCGCCAACGCGAGCACTCCGCCCTCAGGGCTGCAGTCGTTCGGCGGGCGGCTCCGGCCGCCGGCAAGCGGGCGTTTCGCAGTACGACGGGTGGCCCACATGGCTCATGACCGATCCTGGCGCGGAGACGACCGCCGGCCCCTCCCCCGGCCACACCGGCACCGCGGCTTCCCGGCGGGACAGCCGGATGGCGTCTACATGCAGGGACAGAACCTGCTTGAAGCGTCGTTGGCGCCTCAGCTCGAGGGCGTCCACGCCCCAGAGACGGCCGGCCCCCGGGGGGCTCAACGCAGTGAAAACTGTGCCCAATGAGGTGGAAATCAGCACGATCCACAGGAGGATGCCTCCCACAGCTGGTCCTTTCGAAAGTCGTAGCCGAGCAAGGACCGCCCGGGCCAAACCCCCGGCGATCGACCGGCATAACGCAAGGGCATATGCCTGGTTGCGCCCTGTCCCCCGATTGCAGCCATGCGCGGCAACCCACCAGCCTTGGCATCTCGATCTATTTACCGATGATCGGTCGACCCTCCGCGCTCCACACCTGGAGCCGGCCCAGCCGGCCCGGGGCGGCGGCGCCGGCGGAGCCGATGAGGGGCTCAATACCGACAGGCGCACTCGCCCCCTTCCGCACAGAGACTCCGCCGACGGGGCTCGACAGCCGGGAGGCGACACCGGAGTCCTGCATCGGGCCGAGGCTCGTCGTTTACCTGATTCGCGGGGTGGCACGGCGCCGGAAACAACGTTTCAGCTGTTTGTTGAAATCGATAAGACAGGGCCCAATACTTGCCCATCGGGCACCATCACCCGGATGGCGCATACCCTGACCAACATCGACAGCGTTTATGGAATATGACAACAGCAAAGCTCCCCGCCCTCTTCCGCAGGACCGCGGAAGAAGACGGACAGGGAGACAGTTCTCGCTCCGGTGCGATCCGGATTGGGAAGTGGCTTTTTGTTCCGGGCTCGGCCGACTGCGGCGTGACCCGGAACGCGACGCTGGAACACGAGAGTCTGGAAATCGATCTGAGTGACTCGTCGACGATCTTTGAGGAGTTCCTCCATAGGATGAGCATGATCCAGACCGACTTCGGCAGGCGGTTGGGGAACACGGCAGCGTCCGCCGGCGGCGAGTGCCCGGGTGGCAGCTCCCGTGTATGAGTCGTACGGGTACCCGGACATCCAAGGTGTCCGCCCCCAGCCGGAGACCTCGGCGTTCTGGGGCTGGCCCGACCACGTGCAGCCCCCCGCTCCTGGGCAACCGCTCGGCGGACCCGGCGAGGCGCATCGACCATGGGATCCGGCGGAGGAACTCGCCGGCCTACTCCAGGAGAGCGCTGCGCACGGGCAGCGGGAGCCCCTCACCCGAGACGGCTTCGACTGTGCCGGTGCCACGACCAGCACCATCGGCCTCATCGCAGGGCTGAAGAACTCCACTCCCGGGCCGCCCGCTCAAGCCTCCAGGGGGCACCGGCGGAACCTGCCGAAATCGCCGGTCGTGTCCCTGGTGCAAAAGGGCAGTCTGTTCACCGCCGCGCTGGTGGGCGGCATCGCCGCAGTGGTGAGCATCCTCAGTGGACTGGCCCTCTGCGACACCCTGCGCCACAGCGCCGGACCCAACACGGCCCGTGAAGTGGTCAGCTGGTGGCCCCTGCTGATCTACGGCCCCTGGACGGTCGCCTCCCTGTCCATCCTCAGATCCGCCTTGCACCAGCGCCGCGCGCTTCATTCCTGGTCCATCGTTCTGCTGTTCTCCACCCTGGCCACGCTCCTGTGCGTGGCCCAGGCACCCAGAACGATCGCCGCCGGGGCAGCATCTGCTCTTCCCGCAGTCGCGGCGCTGGCCTGCTTCCAACAGCTGGTCCGCCAGATCACGCTCACGCGACCGCCTCGCCAGGCCGCTCCGCGGCACCGCAACCCGACGGCTTCCGTGTCCGCCGCGCTCCGGCAGACGGCCTCCGCCAGACGCGGCCCGGGCAGCGTCCCTCCCGGCTACCCCGCGGCCGGCAGCAGGACAGTCCACTCGCCGTCCCACAGCCAAAGATTCGGATAGGACGCATGACGGTCGTACGCGTGCGGCAGTGCCACCTGCGCTCAGCGCAAAGGCCCTTGGCCCGGGCGATGGGTACCGGTTGCCGCAACGGGCGATGGACGTCGCAACAACGCTCGATGTCGCACCGGCCGTGCTGGGGCTGCCTCTGGTTTCATCCTCTTTCGGCCCGGCGGGAACCACTGCGCCACCACAGGAGGACGGGGCGCGAGTCGGTACCGTCAGGGGAGTCCGGCCGGCCGACGGCCTCGCCACCGGCCAGAGCGATGCGCCGGCCGAGCTTGGGGGCGGAGTCGCCGGGCGGGTGTCCCCGCGGGAACCGAGCAGTCGCATGACGACGCGAGAGGGCCGATCAACCCGCGGGTGGCGACCGCGAGGAGCAAAGGCGGTAGCAGCTGCTGACTCCTCCCTGGCCAACCCGGTCCTTCCCACACGTCAAAGGGGGTGTTCACCTGCACTCTTGAAACGAAGATCGAAACCGATAGTCACGGGCCGCACCAGACTCAGTCCGACGGTTCCACCCGCTCTCACCCCCATCGCGAGCCGAGCCTGAGTCGTCCACCGCGGTGCCGCCTGGACCCCGCACCCCAGGCGTCCGATCACTGCGGCACAACCGACCGACGTGCCGTAGGGAACGGCCATGCCCGGCAGCGGGAGTCGGCCCACGGCATCTGCTGCAGCCCTGCTGCCCAGGTGATCAGCGCTTTGGCAGCCGCGAGGTTGGTGCGCAAAGAGCCAGTGCGCGCCGGGCAAAGGGCCACACTCCGCTGAACCGAACACACAACGCGCTCCGGCGCCTAGCCTGCACGCCCATCATGAGAGATCAGCGACATGTACGAATTGACCTACGCAGAGCGAATCCAGTACAAGCGGCGCCAGGACACCGCCTACCAGGCTGGTCAAGATGCAGTCAGCAACCTTCAGGCGGCGCTCGCGCTCGCAGATCTGACCCTTCCCTCCCTGAGCAACGACGGGCCCGTGGCCGGCCACGGCTTCGTCCGGCTCGGAGGATGCAACGCGTCCTTCGCCAACCGGCTCGCCGAAGTCATTGCCGCAGGTGCCTACGCGCTGCAATATCGGCCGAAGGCCGGCACAGTGGAACCGCCTCAGGAAGGGCTGCAGCACCAGCTCGGCGTCCGCGGCGTCGAAGTCGACGACTACCGGATCCTGCGCGCGGAGGATCCGGCCGCACCGGACCCCATCGTCGCGTTCCTGCTTGCCGTGCGCGGCACCACCAGGTGTCCGGCCCGCGTGGACCGGAGGCCGGCGCCGGCCCACTGAGGCCGTACCCGCTCACGGGCGGTGACGCGTGCGGCGGCCGTATACGCGCCCACTGCGGCGTCACCACCTCCTGCGCACGACGGGTGTACGTCGCCACGGCGTACGGGGTGGGGCACCCGGCGGTGATCAGGAGCGGGACGGCCGCCGGGGGTCGCGGTCGCCGAGCACGAACGCGGCCGGCCAGCTCTCGTGCAGGATCCGGGCCAGCAGTGGGTGCTCGGAGTCGAGAACCTCGCTGGGCCGGATCGAGCCGTCCGCCTCTTCCCGCTGCCCGCCGAGGAGGACGGGTGCCTGGAGCAGCTCCTCGCCCCACGGCTCGATGGCGTTGCCAAACAGGCCCTCGAAGCGGTGTCCCTCCAAGGTGCCGTCGTGCACCCGGCGGGTGTAGTCCTGGATCACTTCGGCGGCCAGGCGCACCCAGGCCAGGTGGACCACGGTGCGGCCGTCGTCGAGGCGGATCGGCAGCCGGACCTTGAGGAAGTTGCCGACACCTCGGGCGACGATCATCGCGCCGGTGTCGACGGTGACCCGCTCCGCCTGCTCGGCCGGGGAGAGTTCGCCGATCAGGTGGGGCAGGGCGTGGGCGAAGCCGGGATGCTCCGGGTCCAAGGTGCCGCCGCAGTCGCACCCGCAGCCGTCGGCCCCGTGGCCGTGCGCCTCCTGGCCGGAGCCTACGGGCAGCACCAGGGTGAAGGACCGGGCGACGGTGAAGACGGCCGGCTCGGGCAGGCCGAGCGCGGCCAGCGCGGCGGAGGCGGCCTCGTGGCGTTCGCCGTTGACCCGGACCTCGGCCTCCACGGCGCCCGGGGCACCGCCGTAGAAGACCCGTACGCCGTTGAACCAGGGTGACTCCAGGTCGGCAGTGAAGGTGTCGGCGATCTCGCGGAGCACGTCCGCCTCCAGCAGTGCGTTCTGGAGACGGAGGTTCTCCGTGTCGGAGAGTCCGTAGGCCAGCACGCCCGAGGTGATGGACCGCCATCCCGGCACGCCGCGCCCCTCGTCGGGGCCGCAGTGCTCGGCGAGCTCCTCATGCTCGTAGAGCAGCCCGAGCAGGCAGGCGCCGGCCGAACGGGCCCAGAGGCCGGCCGCGTCGCGCGGGGTGGTGACCACCACGACGCAGTCCACGAAGCAGGGCACGTCGGGCTGGATGCTCACGTCCGGGAAGGCGATCAGGTCGTAGTGCCGCTCGTCCCCGTGCCCCGCCGGTCCGACAGCCACGGCCCAACCGTGCGGGCTTTCCAGCGAGTTGCCCTTGAGTCCGGCGCCCGCCGTACAGCCGGGGGCGACCTCCTCCAGGGCGTCGCGGACCAGGGCGAGGAAGTCGAGATCGGGCAGTCGGCCCGCGTGGGGCTCGGTGGCGCGCGGGCGGCGGCGTATCCAGGACATGCGGGGATGATACGGAGCCGTTGCTGGTGAGGCGCCTGCACCTCCGTTCCAGGGCGTGCGCGGTGCCGGCGTTAGCGGAGGAGGGCCTGCCGCGCCGAGCCGTCGGTGAACGGAGCCTCGCCCAGGCGCTGCCAGGCAGCCAGGCGCGCTCCTCGTCGGTGACGATCAGCAGGATGTCGGGGCGGCCGGTCATGTCCTGCCCTTCGCTCGCCACGCGTCGACGGGGGTCGGGCGGTGGTTGGCCGCCTCGCACGCACTGGTACGGACGTCGTCGAATCCAGGGCGGGAAGTCAGCCGGGGCCGTTCGGGACGCGGCCGGCCGCGGCCGGACGGGTGAGGGGCAGGCCGGTTGTCCTTCGAGGTGTTGCGGCGCCGGTCATCCTCGTCTACCCCCGCCGCTGATCCGGGCGTCGGAGGGGTGTTCTGGTTGCGCAGGCCCGGGTGTTCCCGGTGGGAACGGCAGGGTCACACTGGGAGGATGATCGAGCGCCGCCCCCTGGGCACCGGCCCCCGCCCCACCACCGACACCGCGCCCGCGCCAGGCCTGCGCCGCCGCCTCGCCGCCGAACCGGCGTACCCCGAGCGGCAGGATCCGCCGCAGGCCGCTGCCGAGCAGCCCGTGCCCGGGACGGCCCGCCGCCGGCTGGGGACCGGGCCGGAACGGACGGACCGCTGAACGGAGCCTCCGACGGACCGCTGAACGCAGCCTCCTCCGAGGGGACGAGGAGAACGGCGGGAAGCGTGCTGCCCGTCGGCTGCGGCGCTGGTGGTCATTCCACTGTCAGCAGGAAGATCACTGTGGCCAGGCCGAGGAGGAGCCCGCACAGGAGGGCCGCGATGAAGAGCGTGATGGCGACACGGGCGCTCAGCGCGCCCCAGAACTCCGCCCGCCGGCCGTCGGGAGTGTCGGTGCGCCAGTCCGACGGGATGTCGACGCGTCCCTCGGCGATGGCCGGCGCGGCCCTGCGCACGTCCCCTGGGTGGAAGTGATAGAAGGTCGGTTCCGCCCCCCACGTGCCGCGGCTTGCCCCGCCGAAGCTGCGGACGCGGACATCCGCGCGTCGGGCGGCGCCCGGCAGCCAGTCCTTGCGTACCGGCCACAGCTTCGCCACCTGGTCACTGCCGAGCCAGGGCTCCTCTTCATGCTCTGGCTCCGGGGTTTCCGGATCCGGTGTGTGCGGCATGCCTCCCCCTTGATGCGGCAGGACTCCAGTACACATCCGCTGCCCTGCATGCCGGTAGAGCCCCTGCGGCACGACCCGGTACGGGATGGGCCGGCCGTTCCGGACCGTCAGGCACGCGCGCGCGATGTCTGTGTGCCGGCTGTCGCGGTCAGAAGGAGACGTCGAAGTAGTCGATGTCGGTGAGCTCGACCCGGAGCTCGTCGGCCCGGGTTCCGCCGTCCTTGAAGTAGATCTCCTGCAGTCCCTCGGCGACGATCGCCCGCAGGTCGCGGTCGGCGGCGCCCTGTGCGCGGGCGTCGAACAGGCGTTGGGCGTAGGCGGCGGGGAGGTGGACGGTCAGGCGGCGCACCCGGCCGTCGTCGGTGGTGCCGACGGGGGCGGTGTAGCCGAACCGGGCGCGGGTCTCGACGGTGATGCCGGTGCTGGTGGCGGCCTCCTTACGGCGGCGGCCCCGTACCACGGGCTGCCAGCGGGCGCGTACGGCCGTGTCGATGCGCTCCGCGACGGGCTGGGGCGGGGTCTTGCGGTCGCCCTTGCGGTAGCGCTCGACCGACCGCTGGCTGAGCCCGAGCTCGGCGGCGACCGCCTTGGTCGTCTTGAGCTGCTTCAGCAGGAAGTTGATCCGGCCTTTCAGGGTCTTGGGCGGGGCTTTGGTGAAGGCCTCCTGATCGGCGCGGACGATGGCGTCCTCGATCTCTCCCACAGCTGTTCAGCTCCTCGACGCAGAAGTCCGTACCGCAGGCCATGGCCTGGTTCTATTCGCCGTCGTCGAGGACGGCGTCGCCGCCCTTGATGTGGCGGGCGGGGTTGAGGCCCTTCTCCATCAGGTCCACCGCCCATGCCATCTCCTGCACCCCTTCCAGTTTGGCCAGGCCCGGGGTGGGGCCGAGGCGGAAGCCGCCCATCAGCGGCTTGCCGGAGGCGGCGTAGGGCAGGAAGTCCAGCGGCGACGGACCGGGGCTGGGGTAGACGACGCAGTCGGAGAGGACCGCGAGGGGGTACAGGCCGGTGAGCTTGACCATGTTGGCGAGCTTGCGGTGCATGTTGACGCGGGCCTTGGAGATGACGGCGGCGCGGATGTCGGGGCGCCAGGTCGGGCGCTGCATGGCGGGCCAGGGGTCGCCGTCGCGGTAGGTGCGGCCCTGGGGGCGTTCGCGGAGCTTGCCGATGCCGCCCTTGACCGTGGCCTTGATCGCGGCGAGGACGGCGGCCATGGCCGGGTCGGTCTGCTGGTGGTCCTCCATCGCCGCGAGGAAGCCGGCGTCGGTGAGATCCGCGGTGACGCCGAGGTCGGCGAGGGTGTCCACGTACGCGGTCTTGAGGCGGTCGTGCCAGGGGTCGAGGTAGGCGCCGGTCTCCCGGCGCAGGTAGGCCTCGACGGGGTGGACGTCGTGGCCGAGTTCCTGGGCGTAGGCGAGGGTGTGGGTCTGGTACCAGGCCGGGCCGCCCGGGCGGGTGCCGTCCGGGGTGAACGGTGACGGCAGGCGCGGGTCGAGGTCGATGTGGGAGAGGTCGGCCAGCCAGGAGCCGGGGATCTTCTTGTTGAACACCGGCCGGTGGAAGTGGTCGGGGGCGGACAGGCCCACCGTCAGGCGTGCGGACGCGGCGAGGAAGGCGGTGTTGAGGTCCAGGCCGACCGCGTACGGCAGCAGGCACTCCTCGTCGGAGAGGAGAGCGGGGTCGCGGACCCACTGGTAGGCCTCCTCGTTCAGGAAACCCCCGCTCCAGCCGGACCGGACGACGACGGGGTGCTCGGCGATGGCCTCCGGGGGCGCCGGGTCCATCGGGTCCGAGCCGAGGCTGCCGGGGTTGTGGCCCGACACCCACGTCCCGTTGTCCTGCACGGCCCGGGTGGGCGGGCGCAGGGCGGTCATCAGCTCCAGCCCGGACACGGCGGTCGAACCGCGCGGGGTGATGACCCGCTGGGCGTAGACGCCGAGGACGCCGGCGATGTCGGCCGGGTGCATGGCGGCGACGCCCGGCCACGAGCGGGTGTCGAGGGCGTCCCAGGACAGGACCGCGAGCTGCACGCACTGCCGTGCGCTGCCTTCGGTCTTGCGGTAGACGCGCGCCCACGGGCCGAAACCGCGCTGCGTGAGCTGCCACTTCGCCTTGCCGATCTGCTGCACGACGGGGTGGTCCTCCGCCAGGCGCAGCGAGCGGCGCTCCTCGCGGCCCTCGAGGCGCTCCGGGAGTCCGAGCTTCACGGCGGCCGCGGCGGTGAGCACGATCAGCGGGTCGGAGTCCTTGCCGTTGTGGTTCAGGCGCGTGGCGCCGAGCCCGGACTCCTTCAGCGTCCACTCCACCAACTCGGTGATGGTGGTGGCGGGGCAGTCCAGCACGGTCCCGTTCAGGCCGTACGCGCTGCCGTCACCGTCCAGGACGGCGAGCGGGCCGTGCGGGAACCGGGGATCGGCGGCCGCTGTGGTGGTGGCGGGCCTGGCGGCCTTCTTCTTCATGGCGGGGCGCCGCGACGTCGCAGGGGCCGGACGGTGTACGGATGCGGCAACGGCCGCACTGCCGGACGCGGCTGACGGGGCGGCCGGGGCAGGTGCGGGGGCGGCCGGTGCGGCCGGAGCAGGTGCGGGGGCGGCCGGTGCGGGCCTGCCGGACGGTGCGGGGGGCATCGGCACGCTCGGCCGGGCGGGCTGCTGGGCGGCCCAGCCGTCCAGCAGCCGCTGGTACGCCTGACGGCGCGGCGGCCTCGGCTCGCTGCGTCCCGCTTCCCAGTTCTTCACCGACTGGGTCGTGGTCTGCAGGACCTGCGCGAGGCGCGCCTGGGTGATCCCCGCCGCCTCGCGCAGCCGGGCCCGCTCCGCCGGCGGCGGCATCTCGGGCTCACCGGTCAGCAGGGCGTCCACGGCCGCGAACAGCTCATCCTCGGTTGGCATACCTCGACCCTAGCTCACCTTAACCCTGGATTCCCGTATCCATTAGCTCTGGTTTTAACCCCGGAGGGTTGTTCGGTCCGCGCTCGCGCGGCAGCGGTCCCTGATCCGGAGCACCCGACGGGGTGCACCCGGCGCACGCGCGAAACCGCGTCCACGGCAGGCGGGTTGCCGAGGGCATGAACGACGGGAACGTCATCACGATCGAGATCCTGGGCCACGAGCCGTCCGCAGTCGCGGTGGCGCGGCGGATCTCCTCTCCTCGCTGTCGGCGGCACCGTCAAGGGCGCCACGCAGAGCGCTCTCCCAGCCAGAGGCGCCGGACCGGGTGCCGGCCACCTGTGCCCGTCGGCGCCGGCGACGAGCCGCGGAAAACGTGTTGGCCGGGACGGCCGGGCGATGCCACAGTCTGGCTGTGATCATGACCAGCGGTTCTTCCGCACCTGTTTCGTTGGCCGGCGGCCTCACCCTGCGCGAGGCGAGGCCGACGGATCTCGACCAGATCGGCGCGCTCCTGTCCGGGCGCGGTGAGCCGGACGACGCCGTCGACCACCGGCTGGTCGTCACCGACCCCGACGCGGGCTTGTCCGCCTGTGCCGTGGTGGTCGACGGCGACCGGGTCGTGTCCACCGCGACGCTCCTCGACGAGGAGGTGCGCATCGGCGGCGTCCGTCTGCCCGCCGGCCAGGTGGAACTGGTCGCCACCGACAGCGAGTACGAGGGACGCGGTCTCGTCAGGGCGTTGATGCACTGGGCTCACGAGCGTTCCGCCGCCCGTGGCCACATCGTCCAGGCGATGATCGGAATCCCGTACTTCTACCGGCTGTTCGGCTATGAGTACGCGATCGACATACCGCAGGTGCTGAACGTGAACGCCTTGCCGCCCGGCGATGGAGCGGGCACGCTCCGTGCCGCCCGGCCCTCGGACATCCCCTCCCTGTCTGCCCTGCAGGCCTCGGCCCAGAGCGGGTTCGATGTGGCCATGCCGCACTCCGCGGCGTGCTGGCGATGGCTCCTGGACCACGAGTCGAGCAACCTCTGGGTTCTCGAGCATGCCGATACGGTCATTGCCACCGCGCGCACCACGCCTCCCGGTGAGGAGATGCTCCTGGCAGAGGCCGCGGCACGCGACGGGGCGGCGGCACGGGACCTCCTGAGTGGCGTCGCCTCCCTGGCACCCGGTAGCCGGGTACAGGTCGTCCATCGGGCGGGCACCGTGACAGCCGACGCGTGGCAGGAGTTCACCGACCGCGAACCGCGGCGGAACGCAGAGCAGTACTACATCCGCCTCCCGGATGTCGCGGCGCTGCTCGACAGGCTGCGTCCGCTGTTCTGGCAGCGCCTCACCGCGGCCGGGATCGACCGCATCGGCCGGGACATCGTCCTGTCCACCTTCGGCGCACACCACCGGATTCCGGTTCTCGCCGACGGGCTCGGTGAGGTCGTCACCGGCGGCCCGGTGCAGTCGCCCGGAGCGGTGGAAGGCGCCGGGGTGGCGCCCGACCATCTGGCCGCCCTGCTGTTCGGCCCGCTCGGAATCGAGGGGCTGACCCGGATCCGCCCCGACGTCTACTCCGCGGACGAGGAGCTGTTCCAGGTGCTCTTCCCTCCCCTCACCGCGGACGTACTCAGCTACTACCTCCCGTACTAGGCCGACCGGGGTGGCGCGGGGCCGGCCGCCGCCCTCGGCTCCCTACGGGAACGGCGGCGGGTCCTGGCAGGTCACGTCTGCGGCGGGCAGCCGGCCCGTGGCGAGGTAGGTGTTGACCGTGGCGTCGGCGCAGGAAGCGGGATCGGAGAGGTACACACCGTGCTTCTCGCCGCCCAGCGCCAGCACCATCCGTGAGCCCTTCAGTGCCTTGTGCAGGCCCTGGCCGCTGACCAGCGGGGTCTGGGAGTCCCATTCGTTCTGCACGGTCAGCACGTCGGCCCGGGTCTTCATGGGCGTCGCGGGCTCAACCGGCCGCTGCCAGAAGGCGCACGGCTTGATGTTCGACGCGAAGTCCCCGTACAGCGGGTACTTCGCCTTGTCCCGTGCCGCGTCCCGCGCGTACTGATCGGGGTCGCGCGGCCAGGTGTCGGTGTCCCCGCACACGACGGACCAGTAGACGGCCATGCCGTCGCCGCCGGAATCGGCGGCCGCCGCGCCCGGCGCCGATGCGTTCGGCGCCGCTGCGTTCGGCGCCGCTGCGTTCGGCTCGGAGGGCCGGGAGCCGGCGAGCAGTTGCTTCAGATCCGGCGCGTCGCCGTCCGCCTGCCCGGGCCCGTTCTCGGCCAGGGACTTGAGGTGCTTGATGACGGCCGAGGCTCCGTACGGGGAGAAGAACAGCGAGGGTTCCGACCTGAGGTAGTCACCCGTGATCTTCTGCCCGTCCTGGACGATCGGGTCTCTGTCGGCCCGGGCCACCAGGGCCCAGAAGGTGGCGGACACCTCTTCGGGCGTGGTGCCGAGCCCGTATCGGTCCGAGCGCTCCGCGGCCCACCGCGTCCACCGTGCGAAGGCGGGCTCCGCTTCGGTGGCCCACACCTGGATCATGCCGCGCCAGACGCGCTGCGGATCCACCCCGCTGTCCAGCACGAAGCGGTCGGTGCGCTGCGGGAACATCTGGGAGTACACCGCTCCGAGGTAGGTCCCGTACGAGTAACTCAGGTACGAGATCTTCCGCTCGCCGAGCGCCGCACGGACGACGTCCAGGTCGCGGGCCGTGTTGCGGGTGGTGATGTGGGGAATGACGTCGCCGGACTTCTCCCTGCACTTGTCGGCGACGCTTCGCGCCCAGGCCACGTCCGAGGGGAAGGTCTCGGGCCGGTAGGCGCCGCCGAGACCCCCCTCGTCCGGGTTCAGTCCGCAGGAGATCGGGCTGCTCTTGCCGACGCCGCGCGGGTCGAAGCCGATGAGGTCGTACTGGTCCCGGACGTCCTTGGGGATCCTCGTGTTCAGGTCCAGCGGCCGGAACAGCCCGGAGGCGCCGGGGCCACCGGGGTTGAAGAGGAGGACTCCCCGCCGCTTGCCCGGGTTCTCGGTCTTGATCCGGGATATCGCAAGGTCGAGCATGCGGCCCTGGGGGTGCCGGTAGTCGAGCGGCACCTTGAGGGTCGCGCACTCGTACGTCACCGGCCGGTCGGGGCTGCAGCGGTGCCAGTCCGGTTGCTGGCGCATGTAGCCGGGGATCTGGGCGGCAGCGGCCTGGGTGGCCGTCAGCAGGGGCACGGAGGTTGCGACGAGTCCGATCGTGGCGAGCAGCGGTGCGAGGCGTTTCATGGAGGCGTGTCATCCTTCTTCCGGTGAAATCGCTGATGTGGCCACCGTGTTGCATCGGCGGGCAGCAGCGAATCCACCGAAAGGATCACCCCAGGTCCCTCTCCCGTAGCATGCAATATCCGGACAAGCGGCCGAAACCCGCTGCCGAATGGCCTCCGTTCCTCGTTCCGGCGCGACCACGGCACCGGCCGGACGCAGGCGTGATCACCGCTGGTACGCGAGGTGCGGCGACCGGCTCGGCGCACCCGGCGGACACCGCCCGCGCCCCGGCGGTCCGCCCCCTCCCCCTCACGTAGGACGCGGCCGCCGCGGTCGCGCTGTCACGTGCGGCGCCGTCAGGGTCGCGGGTTCTCCTTGGATTCGACCCGCCCGAGAGGGTTGGGGCCGGCCGTCACCGCGTCGCGGGCCGCCTGCCAGGCGGGGTCCCCGGGGTAGAGCTCGCTGCGCAGGTAGGCCCAGGCGAGCCGGGCGAGGGCGGCGACCCGCTCGGGGTTCTCGTCCGTGGTCTCGGCGACGTCGTATCCGGAGACCCCGCCCAGCCCGTGCTCCGCGCCGAACAGGGTGAGCAGGGACTTGGGGCCCGGGGAGAGGACGTAGGGGTCGGTGTGCCAGTCCGGGCCGCTGACGGTCAGGAAGGCGGAGTCGTCCTTGTCGCCGGCGACCACGAGCGCGGGCGCCGTCATCGTCGAGAAGTCGGTGGTCAGGAGGAAGGGGTAGTTCTCGGCCGTGAACTCGGTGAGCGCGTCTCCGCCCCGGCCGGGCGCGGCGAGCAGCACGCCCGCCCTGATCCGCGGGTCGGCCAGGTCCGCTTCGGTTCCGTCGCGGGGATCGGTGAGCCGGGCGCCGAGCAGCAGGCTCGCGGTGTGCCCGCCCATGGAGTGTCCGGCGACGGCGACCCGGCTCCGGTCGAGGCGTCCGGCGAGCTGCGGGAGGGCATCCTCGATCATGGCGAGCCGGTCCAGGACGCGCGTCATGTCCTCGGCTCGGGTGCGCCAGTGCGCAGCGGCCCCGGGGGCGCCGGAGGCGTCGGGGGCCAGGCTCAGCGTCCTGGAGTCCAGGTGGGTGGGCTGGATGACGACGAAACCGCGTGCGGCCCAGACGTGCGCGAGCGGGGCGTACCCGTTCATCGAGGAGAGGTTGTTGGAGAGGCCAAGACCGTGCGAGAGGAGGATGACCGGCAACTCGCTCCCGGTCACCGGCGCGGAGATACGCACCTGGAGGTCCACGGCGCGGCCGGGAGCCGGCAGCACCACCGGGCCGACCGAGAGGACAGGGGCGGGCGAGTGGAGGGTGGCGGCTGTGCAAGCAGGTTCACTCATGAGCAGATGCCCTTCGATGGCCCCCGCCGCCGGCCGCGTACGGCGACGGCGGGTGTGACGGAGTGCCCGCAGTCGACTAACCTGCAAGCGGATCGTTGTTCCATTTAAAATATGGAACGCTGATCCGTTTCGTCAACGGCCGCCGGAAGGAGAGCGCGGTGCCCACAGCAGGCCCGGCCAGAGGAGCGTCCGCCCGCAGCAAGCGGGCAGACGCCGTACGCAACCAGCAGACGCTGCTCGACGCCGCCGCGGAGGTCTTCGTGACCTCGGGGATCGACGCACCGATCCGCCAGATCGCGGCCCGGGCGGGTGTCGGACTGGGGACGCTCTACCGGCACTTCCCCACCCGGGCGGACCTGGTCACCGCCGTCTACCACCACCAGATCGAGGCCTGCGCCGAAGCCGGCCCGAAGCTGCTGGCCGAGGCGGCCTCCCCGTTCGACGCGCTGCGCCAGTGGGTCGACCTCTTCGCCGACTTCCTGATCACCAAGCACGGCCTCGCCGACGCCCTCCAGTCCGACAGCGAACGCTTCGCCACGCTGCACACCCTCTTCCTCGACCGGCTGCTGCCCGTCTGCGACCAGCTGCTCGGCGCCGCCGCCGACGCCGGCGAGATCAGGCCCGGCACGCAGCCGTACGAACTCATGCGCGGCATCGGCAACCTCTGCATCGGACGCGACAGCGACCCCCGCTACGACCCGCGAAGGCTGATCGGACTGCTCCTGCAGGGGCTGCGCCTCTCCTGAACGGCCCCTTGCGCGGGCAGGATCGATCGCAGGCCGCCAGACCCCGCCGGCCCGGATCCGTTCTCAGGGCGAGCCGGCAAAGGGTCGGGGTGAGCCCGAGGGACAGGACACCCGTGAGGGTGAGCGCGGGGGCGCGCCGTGCGGGCCCGGCGCACCCCCGCGCTCCGTTGACCACGCACAGTGACGGTCGGATACTCGGCGCAACGAATGCCTGACCGGGCTTCGCCTGTGGATTCGCCGGCCACCGCCGGCGGAGAGGTGGACATTCATGGGTTTTCTGACAGTGCGTGATGAGGATCCGCAGTCGCGGCCCGGGCGGCGGGCCGTGCTGGCCCGGGCGCTGGGCCTCGCGGCGGCCGGCCTGGGCACCGCGGCCGCGGTGGGGGCGGCGACCGGGCCGGCCTCGGCGTCGCCGGCGAAGACCTCCTCGCCCGCCAAGACCAAGGCGGCCCTGGCCAACCAGGCCGACTGGCGGTTCTGCACCAAGTGCTACGGCATGTTCTTCCGGGGCTACCCCACCGACGGCGCCTGCCCGGCAGGCAGCGGCCACGACGCGGCCGGCTACAACTTCAACCTCCCGTACAACATCCCCGAGACGCCCACCGCCCAGCACAACTGGCGGTTCTGCACCAAGTGCTACGGCATGTTCTTCTGGGGCTACCCCGACGACGGCCGCTGCCCCGCCGGAAACGCCCACGCGGCGGCCGGGTACGACTTCGTCCTCCCGCACGACATCCCGGAGACCGCGACCACCCAGCGCAACTGGCGCTTCTGCCCCAAGTGCTACGGCCTCTACTACTACGGCTACCCCACCAACGGCCGCTGCCCCGCCGGAAACGCCCACTCGATGGCCGGGTACGACTTCGTCCTGCCCCACCTGTAGACCCCCCGCCCGCGCGGCGGCCGCCCCCGGGCAACGCCGCTGGCGGAAGGGGCCGCCTTCGTCAACTCCCGCCGGGTGCTGCGCCCGGGCGCACAGTCAGGCCCCCGCCGGGACGTCCAGACGTCCAGCGGGGGCCTGATGGCGTGTGAGGTGGATTCAGCGTTGCCCGCCGGGGTGTTCGGCTTCGCGTCCCGAGACGCCGCCGCAGCGGTGGGCGGCGAGACCGTGGACGAGGCAGCCGCCGCCGTCGAACACGCCGCTCGAACCCGCTGGAGCACCCGGGAGCGCCCGGAGTGGATCGGTCTGGCCGCCCGCGCCTTCCACGGGGCCGGCTCCCCCGCCTGACTCCCCCGCCTGGCCTCCCCCGCGGCGACGCCGCCCGAGTACAAGCCGACGGGTGAGGGCGGCAGGCCCTCACCGAGGCGTGAGCGATGATCGCCCGCTCACCCACCTGGCGCAGGTGCGGTGTCGGTCGTCCATCGGCGGCTGCCGGTTCGGTGTCGGTGGCTTGTCGGCGAGGTCCGACACCGTACGGGAGACGGCCGGCCGGAGCTCACCGGGCGGCCCCGTTCCCAGGAGGCACCATGCACCTGCCCGTCACGATCATCGGCGCGGGACTCGGCGGACTTGCTCTGGCCCGCGTCCTGCACGTCCACGGAATCCCGGTCACGGTCTACGAGGCCGAGTCCTCCCCGACGGCGCGTGCGCAGGGCGGGATGCTCGACATCCACGACTACAACGGGCAGCTCGCCCTGGAGGCGGCCGGCCTGACGGAGCAGTTCCACGCCATCGTCCTGGAGGGCCGCCAGGCGATGCGGGTCCTCGACCCGGACGGGACCGTCCTGCTCGACAAGGCCGACGACGGCACGGGCGGACGCCCCGAGGTGCAGCGTGCCGAGTTGCGGCAGATCCTGCTCGACTCGCTCCCGGCCGGCACCGTCCGGTGGGGGCGCAAGGTCAGCGGCACCCGCGCGCTCGGCTCGGGCCGCCACGAGGTGACGTTCGCCGACGGCAGCACCGTCGTCACCCGCCTGCTGGTCGGCGCCGACGGCGCCTGGTCACGGGTACGGCCACTGCTCTCCGCGGCCACGCCCGAGTACACCGGCACGTCGTTCGTCGAGACCTACCTGTTCCACGCCGACACCCGCCACCCGGCCGCCGCGAAGGCGGTCGGCGGAGGGATGCTGATCGCTCCCTCGCCGGGCAGGGAGATTTTCGCCCACCGGGAGAGCGGCGACACCCTGCACGCCTACGTGGCGCTGACCAGGCCTCAGGACTGGTTCGCCGCCATAGACTTCACCGATGCCGCCGCGGCCACGGCGCGGATCGCGCGCGAGTTCGACGGCTGGGCACCGGAACTCACCGCGCTGATCACCGACGGCGACACAGCGCCGGTCCTGCGCCCCCACTACGCTCTGCCGACCGGGCACCGGTGGGACCGGGTGCCGGGGGTCACCCTGCTCGGTGACGCCGCCCACCTCGCGGGCCCGAACGGCGAGGGCGCCAACCTGGCCATGTACGACGGCGCCGAACTCGGCAAGGCCCTCGCCGCGCACCCCGGCGATGTCGAGGCCGCGCTCACCGAGTACGAGCAGGCCATGTTCCCCCGCAGCGCCGGGGTCGCCACCTTTGACGGTGGAGAGGATCCGGGGATCGACTCCGAGTACAACACGGCCCAGGGCCTGATCGACATGATCACCGAGACGGGCCGGTGAGCCGCTCGGGCTCCTGGAGTCCGGAACCATCGGCAGGCCGTGCCGGTCAATCGGTCCAGCCCCCGGTGTTCGAGTACGACTCGTAGGAGTAGCGCGTGTTGCGGTCCCACTCCTGCCCGGTGATGCGTCTGTATGCCCGGTCCGGTGTGTAGAGCAGGCTTTCGGCCCAGACGAGGTCGGTGGCGTAAGGAGTGAAGGCGGCAGGATCTTTGAGAACGCTGTCGAATGCGGTGCGGCCGGCGGCGACGACCGCGGCACGGGTGTAGAGGAAGGCGTCTGCGCCCAGGTCGTGTCCGTACTCCTTGCGGTCCAGCCGGTAGAGCGCCCATGACAGTCGTTCGGCGAAGCCGGTGACCAGCGGCAACGGGGATCGGGCAAGCCGCTCGGTCAGCGTGTCCGCAAGGAGGTCGGCGTCCGGGTCGGGTTCTGTGGGCCTGCAGTCCTCGATGAGCTGCCAGAAGGCGTCTTCGTTCATGCCGGTGAGCATGGCGCAGGGGTCTGACAGTTCCGGCCCGGTGGCGAAGGCATGCCGGCGGGGCAGGTCCCCGGTGCGGGCGACGGTGATCGGGAGACGTACGGGCGGCTGTGACCTTCCTGCGTCGGGGTCCTGGTCAGGGTGACGGGAAGACGTAGGGCGGCGCGGGCGCGGGCTGCGCCCGAGGGCCCCGGCGCATGATCAGATATCCGGCCAGACCGCAGCCGAGCCCGATGAGCGCGAGGACGAACCCGCCGATCAGGAGGCCGGCCATCGCGATGGCGAGGCCCGCGCCGTCGAACGCCCGCTCGCGGACCGCGTCCGCAGGGATCGTGCCGCTCTGTCCGTCCGACAGGAAGTAGCGGGAGTCCCGGGAGTTGACCCGGTTGTCGCCCATCACGAAGATCCTGCCGTCCGGCACCTTCACGTCATAGCTCTTGCCGTCACCTACGGGGTCGCCCCCGGCGACGTACGTCTCGTGCAGCGGCTTGCCGTTCACCCGTACCTGCTGCCCGTCACAGCTCACCCGGTCGCCGCCGACCCCGATGACGCGCTGGAAGACGAGAGCGGTGTCGGTGTAGCGCCCGGGCAGGTAGTAGAAGACCGCGTCGCCGCGATGGACGTCGGTGCCGTCGATCTTCTTCGTGAAGACGGTGTCGCCCTGCTCGTACGTCGGCCGCATGGCATCGGAGCCGACGCTGTGGCCGCCGAAGGCGGAGTCACCGAGCAGCCACGTGCCCGCCGCCAGCAGCACCCCCAGGGGCACCAGCACCAGCCCTGTGATCCACAGTCTTCGCCCTGGTCTCATCCTCAGCCCCTCCCGGCAGTCCGGCCCGCACCCTATCGGCGCGGGCCGGTGCGCCTGCCAGTGGGCCGCCGGCTGGGAGCCGGCCCCGGTCTGTCCACACCGCCTCACGCTGGAACTCCGGCTGGATCGCCCCCCAGCCGCATGCCCGATGGCATCCGGGCCGAGGACGATCGGCGGCCGGGACGCCCACGACGGGTGCCGGCCCGGTGTCGCCGGCCCGGTGCCCGCGCCACCGCCGACGAGGACGCGGACGCGGAGGCCCTGCGGCGGACTGCTACGCGTGCCGGGGCCGCCTGTCCAACGCCGCCCAGGGCGCCGGGAACGTGACGGCGGCCCGGGGAAACGGCCACCGCCGATCGGAGGTCACCCCGTGTCCGCTCACGTCAGCGAGGCGTGAGGAGGCAGAACTCGTTGCCTTCCGGGTCGGCCAGAACCGTCCAGGAGATTGCGGACCGGTCAAAATCGGGGGCGGTGGCTCCCAGGGCGCACAGTCGGGCTGCCTCTGCGGCCAGGTCGTCACCGGGGTAGGGGCGGACGTCGAGGTGGACGCGGTTCCACACGCTCTTGGTGTCGGGAGTGCGGACGAACTCCAGGTAGGGGCCTACGCCTTTGGCGGAGCGCATGGTCGCCTGCTCGTCGGTGACCTCGCACAGCGTCCAGTCCATCGCCTCGCCCCAGAACCGCGCCATCTCCCGTGGGTCGGTGCAGTCGACCACCACCGCGGCGACCGGCCCGGTGTCCTGGTAGACCGGACGGGGCTCCAGGACGCAGAACTCGTTGCCTTCCGGGTCGGCCATGACCGTCCAGGGGACGTCGCCCTGCCCCACGTCGGCGAGCGTCGCGCCGAGATCCTTCAAGCGCGCGACCAACTCCGCCTGATGGGCGGTCGAGGTGGTGGCCAGATCGAGGTGCACGCGGTTCTTGACCGTTTTGGGTTCCGGGCGGGCGACGATGTCGATGCAAACGGCCACGGGGTCGGGGTAGGCGAAGCCCACGGGTTCGAGGTTGGTCACGCCGGGTCCCTCGCTGTCGACACCCCAGCCGAGTGCCTCCGCCCAGAACCGGCCGAGCGCGGAGTCGTCACGGGCCTTCATATTGATCTGCACGAGTCGTGTTGCCATGCCGCAGATCCTAGAAGCTCCGCCGGCCCGCCTGACCTGCCCGAACCCGGCAGTCACGCGGGCTCGTGACGCGTAGTCATAGGGCGCGGAGGGCGGCCGTTGCGGCATGGTGTCCGCACATCGCGTGCACCGAAGGGCCCGGCTCAGTCGCCGGGATCCGCACGCACGGCCACACCAGCGGTCAGCCGCTTGCGGAGAGGTCCCCGGCAAGGAGCCGTGCCGTGAGTTCCACGCACCGCGTCCGGGCCGCGGAGAAGCCGTAGGGCATCTTGGTCACCGCTTCGAAGGCACTCATCCGGGCGTCCTCCTCGCCGCTCGCCTCGTCGTCGCAGATCTCGAAGAGCTTCTCCTCGGCCACGTCCAGTCCGGCCGCTTCAATGGCCTGGAGCAGGGCCTTGTGGTGGGCGCAGTGCCGCGCGGCGAGTTCCCCGACCTGCGGGTCGTGGGGGTCGACGGTGTCATCGAGGGCGGCGTCGGCCGCGTCGAGTCGGTCTGCCTCGGCCCGCAGGCCGGGATGGGTCGCCAGGGTGATGAACACGCTGGCCTGAACTGCGGCTCCCAGCGGCCCGAAGATCCGTTCTGTGACGAGCAGGGCGTCCAGGTCGGAGGGGCGCAGTGCGCCGGAAGGCAGGTGGCTGAGCCGGTCCGTGACCAACGGGGAGAGCAGGCCCAGTGGGCTGCCCACGGCCCGCAGGCGCTGGACTGCCGCGCGCTGGCGCTTGATGTCGGCCTCCTGGGCGGCCAGGGTCTCCTCCAGCCGGCCCAGGACGTCCTCGACGTCCCGGGCTTCGTCGAAGGCGGCCCGCATGTCGTCCAGGCTGATGCCGGCTTCGGACATCTTGCGGATCCACAGCAGGCGGATCATGTCGTCGTAGCCGTAGCGGCGGCGGCCGTCTCCGCCTCGCCCGGGCTCCGGCAGCAGACCGATCTGGTGGTAGTGACGAATGGCGCGCGGGGTGGTTCCGGCGAAGGCGGCGGCATCGCCGATCTTGACCTCGCGGGGAGGCGTGGCGGAGGGGTACATCGCAGACGGGGCCTTTCGTGCTGTGGTGCCCTCGACGACACCACATGCCGCTACGGCATGTGCAACCACCCACCACCCACCACCCACCACCCGGCCCCTGACGGGCGCTCGCCGGGTGTGGCGCCCCGACGGACGGTCCGGCTCTGCGGGCCCGCCGGTCCGGCGGAGCCTCAGCCCTCCGCGACGGTGATCGCCGAGACCGGGCAGGCCCGGGCGGCCTCCCGTACGAGCGGGCTGCCGTGGCCGTCCTCGCGGCCCGGGAGCACCTCGCTGAGCCCGTCGTCGTCCTGGGTGAACACCTGGGGCGCGGTCAGCGCGCACTGGCCGGCGCCGATGCAGATGTCCTGGTCGACCGAGATCTGCATGCCGCTCACCAGGCCACGGGGAGTTCGAGCATGCCCTGGATGGTGTCCCCGGGCTTGAAGGGGATCTCGTCCGGGTCGGCCGCCAGGCGCAGGCCGGGCAGCCGCCGGAAGAGGGTGCCCAGGGCGATCTCCATCTCGGCGCGGGCCAGGTTCTGGCCCAGGCACTGGTGGATGCCGAAGCCGAAGGCCAGGTGGTGGCGGGTGGGCCGATTCCAGTCGAGTGCGTCCGGCTCCTCGAAGACCGTCTCGTCGCGGTTGATGACGGAGGTGGAGAAGACCACCCCCTCGTCGGGGCGGATCGTCACGCCGCCGACCTCGATCTCCTCGGTGGCCATCCGCAGCATGCCGTCGGCGATGGAGAGGAACCGCATCAGCTCCTCCACCGCCTCCGACATCAGCGAGGGGTCGTCGCGCAGTTCGGAGAGCTGCTCGGGGTGGCGCAGCAGCGTGAAGGTGCCGAGGGAGATCATGTTTGCCGTGGTCTCGTGGCCCGCGATCAGCAGGATCAGAGCCAGGTCGACCAGTTCCTCCACGGTGGTCGTGCCGGTCTCCAGCCGGGTGGCGATCAGCTCGTCCAGCAGCCCGTCGCCCGGATCGGTGCGCTTGTGCCGGATCAGGGCCTCCAGGTAGCTGTCCAGCCGGCGGCGGGCGTCCTCGACATCGGCGGGCTCGGGGCCGCGCAGCAGCCGCCGCGACTCCCCCTCGAAGAACTCGTGGTCCGCGTACGGGACCCCGAGCAGGGAGCAGATCACCATGGACGGGACCGGCAGGGCGAAGGAGCTGACGAGTTCGGCCCGTGTGCCGCGCGCTGTCATGGCGTCGATCAGCCGGTCCACGGTCTCCTGGATCTGCGGCCGCATGGCCGCCATCCGCTTGACCGAGAAGCTCGGGATCAGCATCCTGCGCTGCCGGTTGTGCTCGGGGTCGTCCACCCCGAGCAGCGCGGTGCGCCGGCCCTGGACGCCCTTGAAGCGGCGGGTGGGGGCGGGGAATGCCTCCTTGGTGCGGTCGCTGGACAGCCGCGCGTCGGAGAGCAGGGCGCGCGCCTCGGCGTGGCCGGTGACCACCCATACGGAGCGGCCGTCGAAGAGGGTGACCCGTGAGAGGGGCCGGTTCTGCCGCAGCGGCCCGTACGCGGCCGGCGGGTGGTAGGGGCAGGTGCGGTCCTGGGGGAAGGCGACGACATCCGGCAGGGCATGGGACATGGCCTCGGTCATGGAAAGCAACACCTCGCAAGCGATGGTTCCGTTCACGCCGGACTCCATTACATGCCTAAGGCACCTATCTCATCGATGCCAGTTTCGGCCAGTCTGCCCGGGTTCACCCGAGCGCCCGTTCCCGGGCCCCGCAGGGAAGCGGGCTCACCGGCGGGTGTCCAGGAACGTCCGGAACCGGCCGGAACGGATGGTGGACGCGAAGGACCGCCGCCGCCGGCATCGGGCAGACATGGACTGCGCGTCCTGGGGACACCGGTCCTGTCAGCCGAACAGGGGGAAGGAGGCGGCGTCCGGTCCCAGTGCCCGTTCTTCGGCGTTCGTGAGGGGCAGGCGGCCCGTGCCGGCGCGTGCGTAGTGCTCGTCGCTCCAGTCGAGCGGGAGCGGGCGGCCCAGCAGGCCGTCCAGGGTGGCACGTACGCATGCCAGTCCGGGCGGTGAGGCCCCGGGAGCGTGTGGGAGTGAGGCGACGAGGTCGAGGTGGTGGACGGTCGCCTCGGCGGTGAGGGTCTTCATCAGGTCGCCGGCGGTCATGGTGTGGCCCTGGGTCGAGAGGAGGAGGCCGGGGTCGGTCGCGGCGGCGGCGTTCAGGGTGGCTGCCGCGGTCTCCAGGTACAGTCCGCGCAGTTGGCCGAAATGCAGGAACATGCCGGCGCTGACCCGCGCCCAGCGTCGGCCGTTGGCCGCGCCTTCCCTATCGGGGCGCCTGTCGCTCCAGTAGGTGACGGCGTCCCGGTCCGCCGGTCCGGGCGCGGGGGTGTGCAGGGCCACGAGCCCGCGCTGGCAGTCCATGAGGCAGTGGAAGAGCAGGTCCCGGACGGCCCAGCCCGTACAGCCGGTGGGCTGCCAGGAGTCTTCGTCCTCCAGCGGGGCCACGACGGCCGCGAGGGCCTGGTAGGACGCGTGCAGGGCGCGGACCGGTCCGGCCCGGACGGCTTGCGGAGGCGGGTCCTGGCCCTGGGGCGGTTCGGTTCCGATCACCCTGGACGGATGCCCGTCGGCCGGGGACCGTATGCGTACTGCGGCACGGGTGAGCGGTGGGTCAGCCGTGCGAGACCACGTTCCGCCGTGGGGCGGTCATCGCTGGTTGGCGGCTTTCAGGGACTGCTGGGCCAGCCGGAAGGCGGGCAGCATCTCATCGTGCTCGCCGCTGTCCAGCCCGCCCAGTTGGACGACGACCGCCTCGCCGCCCGGGGTGACGGCGGCGAAGGCGCTCTCCTTCTTGGGTTCGTCCAGGGGGTCGGTCTCGTACGCGGCCTGGACGGCCGGGAGCGCGGCGCCGGCCGGGCCTGCCTTCAGGTCGGTGTAGACCGGGGTGCCCTTGGCCTTCTCGCCGGCCATGAACGCTTCGAGGACCTTGCGGGCGTCTCCGGGCGCGGCCGGCTCGTCGGCGACCCAGACGCGCAGGAAGCCGATGTTCCCGGCAGGCTTGGCGTCGATCTCGCAGGCGAGGGTCATCCCGCCCTGCTGGAAGAGGGAAGCGAACCGGTCGTCCTCGGCGTGCGTGACGGCTTTCGGCTTCCAGTCCTGGACCAGGTCGAAGGAGACGGGCAGGCGGCACGGGGTGTCTTCGCCGCCGACGGAACCGACTGCCTTGACACCGGCGGCCGTTCCCGTACCCGCACTCGCACTCGCACTCGCACTCGCGGCCGGCTTCGGATCCTGCACGCCCCTGCCCGCTGGGGTCTGCTTGGATTCCGACGGCCCGCAGGCCATCAGCCCCGCCGCCAGGACACCGGTCCCGATCGCCCCTGTCGCCGATCGCACCAGCCCGCGCCCCATCACCCTTGCTCCCCCAGCCGCGCCTGACAAAAGAACGGTCAACCTAGCAGGTCACGCGCCTACAGCCGCCGGCCCCCCGACCACACCCTGCGAACGCCCGGGCGGGGCCCACCCCGCGCGGGCGGCGGCTCAGCGGAACGCGGCGACGTTGCGTGCGGCCCAGTCGGCGAAGGGGCGTGCGGGGCGGGTCAGGACCTGCTGGACGGCGGGGCTGATGCGCAGTTCCGCGTCGCTCGGGGCGCCGAGGATGTCCAGGGTGTCGTCCGCGAGTTCTGCAGGCATGTTCCGGGTCATGGCGGCCTTGGCCTCGTCGCGGGTGAGGTCGTGGACGCGAAGGGGCGAGCCGAGTGCGGTGGCGATGGCCTGTGCCTGCTGCCGGGGGGTGATCACCTCCGGGCCGGTCAGCTCGTACACGCCGCCCAGGTGCCGGTCCTCCAGCAGGCAGGCCGCCGCGACCTCGGCGATGTCCCACGGGTCGATGACCGGGACGCCGACATCCGCGAACGGGGCGGCGACGGCCCGCTGCGCGCGGACGGCAGGGGCCCACCACAGGGCGTTGGAGGCGAAGCCGCCCGGCCGCAGGATCGACCACTCCATGCCGGATTCCCGAACCGTTTCCTCCAGGGCGCGCATCGCGATCCGTGTCGGACCGTACGGCCTGGTCGCCACGCCCTGTGTGGAGAGCAGGACGACCCGGCGGACCCCGGCGGCCGCGGCCCGGTTGACGGTCTCGGCCGGGCCGGTGCCGGGACCGTGCAGGTCCCCGGACAGCAGCAGGAACAGGGCCTTCGCCCCTGCGAGTACAGGCTGCAGAGCGGCGGGCTCGGCGAGATCGGCCGCCAGTCGGCGGACGCCGTCCGGCACCGGCGCCTTGTGCCGCGATACCGCCAGCACTTCCTCGCCGGCCTTTGCAAGGGCCCGCGTCAGCGGCCGGCCCACGTTCCCGGTAGCCCCGGTCACCACGATCATGATCAGCTCCTTCGTCCCCGTGACTTGTACGCACCTGACGCTAGGAGGAGGACTAACTTCTGGTAAGGACATACCTGTGGGTAAGCTCCTCACATGAGGGGTAGCGCGCAGCTCGGAGCCGGTGATGCGGTGAAGCGGTATGACGTGTTTCACACGGACTGCCCCGCGCGCGACATGGTCGACCACGTGACCAGTCGTTGGGGCATCTGGGTGCTGATCTCCTTGCGGAGCAAGGACCTTCGGTTCTACGAGCTCCGCGAGAGCATCCAGGGCATCAGCGAGAAGATGCTCGCCCAGACCCTCCGCGCTCTGGTCCGGGACGAGGTGGTGTGGCGGGCGGTCGAGCCCACGACGCCGCCTCAGGTCACCTACGGGCTCACCGAGTTCGGCAGGCACATCAGCGAACCACTGGTCGAGCTCTTCGACCGGATCACCCGACACCTCCCGCCACCCGGCGCGACCGGCGCGGGCTAGCCCGGTCGGCCGGGGGCCGCCTCGCCGCCGGTGGCGCGTACTCGGTTCGGCCCCGGCGGAAAGGACCTGTCCAAAGGGCCTGCCCAAAGGGCCTGTTCACAGGACCTGTTCAGTCGATGACTGCGGTGGCTTCGATCTCGACCAGGTGCTCGGGTACGTCCAGAGCCGCAACGCCCAGCAGGGTGGCCGGGGGTGTCGGGGTGACGCCCAGTTTCGCGACCGCCCGGGTGATCCCTTCCATGAGCAGCGGCATCTTGCCGGGGGTCCAGTCGGCGACGTAGACGGTCAGCTTCGCCACGTCGTCGAATGAGGCACCGACCTCGTCCAGGGCGGTGTTGAGGTTGAGGTAGCACTGCTCGACCTGAGCGGCGAGGTCACCCTCGCCGACCGTGGCACCGTCGGCATCCCAGGCGACCTGGCCTGCGATGAAGACCAGCTTCGAGCCGGTCGCTACCGACACCTGCCGGTAGGCATCGATCTTCGGCAGTCCGCCGGGGTTCACCAGGGTGACGGGCATGCTGCTGTCTCCTTGTCAGAGTGCGCTCCGTGGCGCGCGTGGCTTACGTGCTCTCTTGTGGTTACTCAGGAACCGTAGGAGAGTGATCGCTGACATGGAAGAACGCACTTTTCGGTGACTGGGGAACCTTGTGGTGACCAAGCAGCTCGGCGGCTCGGCCGACGACGGGGACGTGAGGCGCGCCGACTCCCTGGCCCGGGAGATCTTCTCGGACGTCGCCAACAAGTGGGCTCTCCTGATCATCGAGGCCCTGGGAGAGCGCACCCTGCGCTTCGGTGGGCTGCGGGACGAGATCGAGGGCATCAGCCACAAGATGCTCACCCAGAACCTGCGCATGCTGGAGCGCAACGGTCTGGTCGAGCGGACGGTCCACCCCGTCGTGCCGCCGCGGGTCGAGTACACCCTCACCGGCCCGGGCCGGGCTTTGCGCGTGACGATCGACGGACTGTGCGACTGGACCCACCGGCACCTCGGTCACATCGAGGCTTCCCGCCACCGCTTCGACGGCTGACGCGTCGACCAGCGCGCTGCGGGGCCGTGACGGCCTCGACGACGTCGCCGCGTGAGCGGTGCCGGTGGTCCGGGTCCGGCGCCTCCCGGCCGCCGGGACGGTCAAAGGCACCGCTATCCTGCCGGCTCCTGGCAGTTCGATCACTTGAGGTGGGAGGTGTGCCGAGGTGACCGACTCCGGGATCCGGTGCGTGGCTGGACTTGTGATGCTTGCGTCGATCACGGCTTGCGGAAGCCCGACGGAGCCGCAACAGCCGATATCGGCGCCGCAAACGCCGATGTCGGCTGCAGAGCTGCGAACACACCTCCTGCCCGCGGTCATGCCGGGTGGCTGGACCTCCGTGGCGGAGCCCGCGAAGGAGCGCCCGAAGGGAACACCGGGCGCGGCGGCGACACCGCCGACCTGCGCGGGCCTTCTCGACGGGCAGAGTGTCGCGGACGCGGGTACGGCGGCCTCGGCTGCGTCTGCGGCAGCCGTGTTCAGCGGCGGGCACTCCGCCGGGAACGGCGTCATCCCCGGATCGGAGATGCTCTACTCGTTCCCGGGCGACGGTGCGCACCAGGCGCTGCAGGACATGCGTGACCTGGTGGGCCGGTGCCGGAGCGTGGACCTGCCCCGTGCGTCATGGGAGCCGGCCGTGGCCGCCGGTTTCGCCGTCGCCGAAGGTCCACGGCTCGGGGACGAGAGCCTCGTCATCCAGGCGTCGGTGACGATGGGCACCACGGGTGACGCGCAACGTGCCGACGCGACCGTGGTACGCGTGGGGAGTTCGCTCGTCGTCATCAGCAGCGTCCTCTCGCTGACCCAGCCGGAGGCCGATGCCGTCATGTCGTTCATGCCTCTTGCCGTGGCGCAGATCCAGTCGAACCATCCCGAGCCGGTCGACGCGGCCTTGTGACGGGCAGTCGGCCCCCACGCGTGAACGGCCCGCACCCGGCTCACGGCCCTGAGCCGGTCCTGCGGCCTCGTATCCGCGTGCTCCTCCCCAGCCGGTGACGCCGTCCTGACGTCGTGTCTTGGGCGGCGATCCCGTGTGCGCGGCGGCCACCACGCGTCAGGGCGGCGGCAGGTCAGTACCAGCCGAGGACGTCGACGGTCACGCTCTTGTTCGCCAGTGGCTTCTCGTCGTAGTCGAGGAGGTGTTCGAAGAGGAACTTCGGCTCGGCGCTGCTGCCCGTTTCCTTCAGGAACCAGCCTGATCCGTTCTTGACGAGGGTCCTCTTGCCGTCCGGGGCGGGCACCTCGCTGTCGCGTCCGGGGGACGCGGCCTGTCGCTTCTCGACCTGGCCGGACGCGGCGATGTCCCAGGCGAGCTCGTTCTCCTGCGCGGATGTTCCGGGCCCGAGGGTCGCCTCTTCCTTCAGGTCATCCGGGCTCTTGGGGTCGGCGGAGTACACCTTGTCGTTGTTGGCCAGGAAGTACACGCGCTTCCCGTCCGGGCCGAAGCGGGGTTGCGTGTATCCGGGCTTGCCACCCGAATATGTCGGCTTACCCCCTATATGCACGGGTGTGTCGCCGTAGTTCCCGTTCGGGCCCGCGCCGCTCGTGTACTCCCCGAAGTACAGGTCGCCGCCCTTCGTCGTCCACACGACGGAGTGCCAGTCCGGCGAGAAGGCCTGCCTCCTCCACGCGCTCGGTACGGCGTACTGGGGCAGGAAGGCTCCCGCCTTGGTCCTGCCGGTCGTCTCGTCGAAGACCACGAGCTCGGTGAGGTTGCCGGACACCAGCGCGACCAGGCCCTTCATCTCCAGGCTCTTGTGCTCCGTCTTCGCCGAGGCGCTCTGGCCGGCCGCCGTCGGTACTGCCTTGTCGGCCGGCGGCTGCCCGCCCCCACCGTCCCCGCCGCACGCGACCGTACCCGCGAGGAGCACGGCGAGTACGGGAACCGCCCCTACGGGCCAACGGCGTCGCCGACGCCCCCTGCCCTCACCGGGAACGGCTGTGGTCACCAGGACTTCCGACATGTGCTGCTCCCCCTCGTGGCACGGCCGACCCTCAAGTGGACCATGGACAGTGCGGGTTGGGGAGAGCCTGCGCCCGTTCCCCTGCGGCGCTGCGCGCATTTCGGCCAGCGTGACGGCATCGCCGCCGGAGTTCCGGCCGATGATCACGCGGAACCGGTCCCGCCGGCCGGTGAACGCCGTTTTCTGCTGACCGTCGTCGGCCCGCGCAAGGACGAGGGCAACAGCCCGACGGGGATCGTCGGGCGTTGCCTGGCACGGCAGTTGCTCGCCATGGGCCGGCCCGTGCGGGTGCTGGCCGCCGCGGCCCTCGGCCGTGACATCTGGGTGAGCGAGACCATCGGCTCATTCCGCTGACCCCGGTCGGTCAGGGCCAATCCCGTACCTGGCCTGCGATGATGACGGGGTGCCAGAGCCAGGAACCACCGCCGTCGTCATTGTTCTGCCCGATGCCGCGCCGCTCCTCGACGCGGCGCGGCGCATCGACCCGGCTCTGGTGCGTCGGGGGATGCCGGCGCACGTCTCACTGCTCTACCCCTTCGTACCGGAATCGGCGCTGACGGGTCAGGACGAGAGGGGCGTGCGTTCCCTGGCGGCGAGTTTTCCGGCCGCTGATCTGCTGATGGAGGAAGTCGTGACGGCGTCCGGCTTCGTCGGCGTCACCGTTCCGCAACTCCAGCCGGTCGTCGATGCGTTCCGCGCCCGGTGGCCCGGGTTGCGCCCGTACGGGGGCCGCTTCGGGGAGCGGCCCGCCGCGCATGTCACGGTCGCCATGGGCGCGGACGACCCGACCGCCGCCCGTGTCCGCGCGGCGGCCGGCCGCCTGCTGCCTCTGCGCACCCGTGCGGCCGCGCTCCAGTTGGTGGCGCTGACGGAGGAAGGCTGGCGGTCGCGGTTGACCGCGCCGCTCGGCGGCCCGGTATCGCCGCGTTCCTGATCACGAGCCCGCGGCAGGGCGGCCTGCGGGTCGTGCTTCAGATGATGTGGATGCGCTCCAGGGCGCCGCCGGTGTCGCGGATCATCAGGTCGTTGCCCTTGGCCCGCTCGTTCTCGATGAACCCGAGCAGGAGCACCGCCCGGTTGATCACGTCGGACTTGCTGACGCCGCTCGCGGCGGTCAGCTCGGAGACGACGGTGACCGCCGGGGGGCACAGGGTCACCGAGTACCGCTCGCTGTCGGGGTGCGCGGGAAGCTGCTGCTGATCCATGGTGATGCCTTCCTTGGAGCACTGGGGGCCACGATGCGCACCAGGGTTGCATCAAAGGCGTGCAGATGTGCACCATTTTTTACACTGCGATGGGCCCGGGCCCGCTGCGGAACGGCCGCGCCGCGCCGCTCGCGGGGCCCGCACCGGGTGACGGGCTCCGGTGCTCTGCGGCAACGCCGCCGGTCTGACAGCGGTCCACCGCTGCCTCGACCATGGGCACCCGGAGTCCGAAGGACAGCTGCGCAACAGGGAGATGAACGTGTCAACGCCGATACGACGGTGGTTATGGGGCAGTTGGGCGGCACTGGTCCTGGTCGGTGGCGCGACCACCTTGTACCTGGAGGAACCGGCGGCCGATCCGGCCGGACCGTACCGCTGGGAGCGCTCCTCCGAACCCCCGCGGGACCCGACCCCTTGCCCGAGTACCGGCTCGGCAACGCGAGGGAACCTGCACGGCTGCAGCTCATGGCAGCGGGGGTGAGCTCCCGCACCCCGCGCCGGCGGGACCGTTTGGATCCGGGATGAGTGATCAGACGAGGGAACGTACGGGGTCCAGCCGCGGGAACGAGTGAGGGAGGGGGCCTGGATGGCGAGATCGGGAGGCCGTCGGGGTGGTCCGGGTGCGGGTGAGGGTGACGCGTCCGTGGGGCGGGACGTCGTGCTGGCGGTCGGGCTCGTGGGTATCTGCCTGGGCGGACTGGCCGTGTTCGTACGGACGGCGGCGGGGGCGGGGGCGGGTGGCGGCATACCTGTGACGCCGATCGTCACGGTGATCGTCCTGGTGGCCGGGGTGGCGCTGGCCCGGTGGGGCCTGGCCCCCGTCCGGCGCCGTGCCCCCGCGTGTCCGGGGACGGCTTACCCGGCGACCGCGTATCCGCAGGGCCCCGCGTACCCGCCGTCCGCAGATCCGCCGGCCGTGACGTCGCTCCTCGTTGCGCCTGCCGCTGCCGGGCCTGCGGCGGTTGCGGCCGATGTGCCCGAGGTGGGGCCCGGCGCGCTGGATCACGCGGCGGTGGACGCCGACGGCTTCGAGCACACGATCGCCGCGCTGTGCGCCCGGGACGGCTGCCTCCAGGTGGAAGTCGTGGGCGGGGCGGGCGACTTGGGCGCCGACGTGATCGCCACGACGGCGGACGGCCTGCGCGTCGTCGTCCAGTGCAAGCACTACGGCGAGGGCAACCGGGTCGGCTCGCAGGACCTGCAGCGCTTCGGCGGTACCTGTTTCGCCGTCCACGAGGCCGATGTGGCCGTGGTGGTGACCACCAGCTCCTTCACCGCTCCGGCCCAGGAGTACGCCGCCACGTGCGGCATCGTCTGCGTCGACGCCGACGACCTGGCCGCGTGGACGGAGTCGCGCATGCCTCCTCCCTGGGAGACCGCCGCCCCCGAACCGGCTCAGCCGCACCCCCCTTCGGACGGGTGAGGTCCTCCCGCGGACGCGGGTAGCGCACCGGGCGGCGGTACCGGCGGGCTTCGGCCGGACAGGGAACGTACCGGAGCGTGTTCCCGTTCACCGGGGAACCCCGCCCGCCCGGGATGACCCGGCACGGTGAACCGGCGGGGCGGCGCGACGCCGGAGCGCGCACGCTGCCGATCGCCGGGGTTGCATGGAGAAGCGGGGTCGGTGCGCTGCGGCTGCGGATGTCGAGAACGCGTCACCGGCTCCGTCCCCGGGGCATCAGCGGCCACCACCACCGGCTGCACGAGGAAGAAGGAGGAAGCAGCATGGCGATTCAGCGGATGGACAACGTCGGCATCGTCGTCGGGGACTTGGACGCCGCCGTCGCGTTCTTCGTGGAACTCGGCATGGAGCTGGAGGGCAGGGCGCAGGTCGAGGGCCCCGTCGCCGACCGGTGCACCGGGCTCGACGGCGTCCGCTGTGACATCGCGATGGTCCGGACCCCGGACGGTCTCAGCCGGATCGAGCTCGCGAAGTACCGCAGCCCCGCGGCGGTCAGCGCCGGGCCGCGCAACCGGCCGCACAACATTCTGGGCACGCACCGCGTCATGTTCGCCGTCGACGACATCGAGGACACCGTTGCCCGCCTGCGCCCTCACGGCGCCGAACTCGTCGGCGAGATGGCCCGGTTCGAGGACAGCTATCTGCTCTGCTACGTCCGCGGCCCCGAGGGCATCATCGTCGGACTGGCCGAGCAACTGGGCTGACGCCGGAGAGGGAGGGACCGACCCGAGCGGAGTACCGGCCCGCCGGGCCGCCTGCGGTCCGGGGCGTCCCGAGGCCTTCCGGCTTTACGGATGCACACGACGGCGGGTGGCAACGGGGCGTACCGCGGGGAGGTGCCCGAGGCGCTGATCGGTGGTGCCCGTCGATCGTCGCGATGTGCTTCCGGCCGCGGGAAGACGCGGGTGGGATGCGGGAGTTCACGGGAATGGCATCGGCTCTGCCGCGTACGGCGCCGCTCGCCTCGGCATCGTCAAGCCGTGGTCGTCGGCGCCGCAGCACCGGGGCCGGACGGATCACAGGCGCCACCGCCGGCCCGGTGCTTCTCGGTCGCGGCTTCCGCCCGTGTCCGTGTCCGGAACATCTGCGTCCCCATGACCGGGGAGCCGGAAGCGGGCCGGTCTCGCCCCGTGCCGAGCGATCGGGGAACGCGGAAAGGCCGGTGGGCGGAGCAGCGACTGCTGCTCCGCCCACCGGCTGGTGGAGGAGAAAGAAATCGGTTAGCGGCGCGAGTTGTTCTTTCCTCGCCTGGTCTTCCGGTTGCGCCGCTGGGCGGGAGGCCGGCTCGCCGGCTCCTGCCTGTCGGCGTCGGCACCGGGCTTCTTGTAGACGAAGGCAACGATCCCGACGGCCGCAACGAGGCCGGTACCGGAGAAGATGCCGATGACGACGGGTCCGAGGCCCAGCCACATCGCCACCGCCCCGGCCCCGGCGGGGAGTCCGAGGATCACGATCGCCAGCAGCAGACACTGCACGGCGCGCGCGATCGGGGAGTTACTGCGCAGGGTGCTCCTGAGACGCACCCCGCCGGTACCCACCTCGAGGTCGACGCGCTCCATCCCCAGGTCCGCCCGGTGCGTCGGCTCCTCGTGCGAGAGGTCGGTGTCCGTGTACTTACGCGTGGCCATTTCAGCCCTTCTGTTTAGTTTTCAACGGTTCTTTCTGCCTGTCGCCGGTGGCGACGGGTGTCCCGCTTAGAGCGTACCAGCGATGCGCACGATGTCTGTATAAAGACCAGACGAAAACCAGCTGTACCGTGCATAAAATGTGCTTGATATGCGAGTGCAATCGAATCCGAGGGGTCGGTCCAGGACTGGCGGCGGGCGTCGGCGGCCGCCGCTCAAGGCACCCTCAAGGGCTGCCGGACAGCACCGATCGAGCTTCTGGACCAACCGGGACGGCGCGGTTGCCGGGTGCGCCGACGGGCGCCGCCGGCGCCCGAAGAGGCCTTGGGCTGCACATCGAACGTGACGTCCCCAAGCAGCCTCAATCGCTTGACTTGTGATGACAGGAAGCGCATGCTGTGCAGACCAGCCGCATCAAATTGGCGTTTGAGGCGGCAGCATGCAGGACCTCCGGCCCGCTTGAGAGGCAACGCGGAGGTCGAAGTCGGAGAGGGAAGGAAGCTGTCATGCCAAGGAGTGCTGGCACCACTGTCGACGGAGGTCGCCCAGCCGCTTCTGGGCGAGGGACCAGTCCACTGGACAGGGTCACCGTCAATCTGACCGCACGGGCATCCAGGTCGCTCGATCGGGCAGTCGAACTAACAGGCGACAGCAAGACGGACAGCATCAACCGAGCTCTGTCTCTCTACGCCTACATCGAACAGGTGCTGAGCGACGGCGGTTCCGTCTTCGTCCAAGAGACGCAGGACGGCCCGCAGCAGAAGCTGGTCATTTTCTGACAACAGCTCTGGCTGTTCACTGCCGGCCGTTCAGGTCCGGCCCGATGGCGGCTTCCTGCGCGACGGTTCTTCTGCCCATGGGTGTCCCAACGCTTTGGCAGGCCCTTCTGCGTACGCATGCCCGCTTTCCGGCCCGGCACAGGGCGGTTTCCAGTGCGGCTACGACTGTGACGAGGACCGGCCGGCGGACCCAGCCGGGTCCGCCGGCCGGTTCTGAAGCAAGGAGAGCGGGCGCCGACGCCCGCTCACGGCCTCCACAGGGGTACTAGGCAGCCTTTCCCGGGCGGTGCGGCCCCAGATCGTCAGCGAAGTGTTCGAGCCCCGCTTCGCTCTGGTCGAGGATCTGCCGGGCCCTGAACAGTGCGATGTCGATGTCGTCGTGGCCGGGCGCGGCGGCATCCCGGCCGGTCCCCGTCAGCGGTTCGACGGGCCCGAGGCACTCCTGCGGCCGGTCGGCCCGTTCGAGCTGGAGCCCGGAGCGGGGACCCGCGAGCCGCTCCAGGAGTCGCAACGCCAGTTCTTCCGCCCTGATCCTGGCCTGCTGTGCGCGCTCGGCCTGCTCCCGGGCCCGTTGCAGGCGCTCCGCGAGGTCGGCGTAGGAGGGCGAGGTGTCGCTCAGGCGGAATCGCCTCTCTTCGAGGGTGGCGATGTCCGCCTGGAGCTTGCCGATCATGGCCATGAGGATGATGGTCAGCCTCTGCGCGTTCTCCATCGACTGCCGCAGCGCCTGCTGCTGTTCCAGTGACGCCGAGAGCCGCTCGTACACCGCGATCTCGCGTGAGCCGGTTCGGACGACTGCGCCGGACGAGACCGCAGGCTCCCTCGCGCCCGGCTTCACGGCTCGGTCCCACAGGGACATGGCCTGGGTGAGCCGGCGTTCCGCGACTGCGGGCGGGGTGACCGCCCTCACCAGGTCCACGACGAATACGCGGGGAGGGACGCGGCCGGACAGGTGGACGGAGACCCGGGACACGGGCATGCGCAGCTTCCGGCTCAGCTCGGGGGTTCTGATGCCGGCCTCGTCCACCAGGTGGCGCAGAAAGGCCGCGAGATCGTGCGCCTCCCCGGTGGCCGCACGGATGGGGCCGCGGGGTCGGCCCCGGTGGCCCGTGTGGTTGCGGTCGGGTGGGGTTCTGTGTGCGCCGGGCCGCTCGGCGACCGGGCGTATGCGCCGGAGGGCTTGCGTCCAGTCCTCGTGGCGGTGGGTGGGTACCTCGCATGCGGTCAGGTAGCTGCGCATCTGGCGCTCGGAGATCGGCAGTGTCCTGCCCAGGCTGATGCGATGCGCGGTCGACCGCGGGAGGATGCCGAGGCCTCCGGCCTCTCCTTCCATGGAGCGCGTGGTCGGGCGGCCCGCCCACAGGTGGAGGTCGCGCAGGCTGCTGCGCAGATCGTCCGCCGTGGCGCAGAGTTTCGGATCGGGTGCGTGGTAGCTGTAGCGGGGCAGGACCGAGGCGTAGCGCGCCTTCCGCCACAGAAGCCGTGCATGGGCCGCCGCGTCCGCGGCGCCGGCCGTTCCGGGCGGTGTGCAGGCCGTGACGTAGGCGAGGACGGTGGGGAGTTTGGGCACACCGGCTCCCGAGGCGGCCCGTTTGAGGGTGGCCGGTGACAGCTGAGCCGCGGATGCGAGCCGGCCGTAGGTCACCTGTGAGGCGGCCCTGAGGGCGCGCAGGAAGTCGGCCAGGGCGGCGTGTTCGGGGACGCTGCGGTCCACGGGCTTCTCGGGGCGCGCCACTGCTACTTCTCCGGTCCCAGCAGGGCGCGCAGTGCGGCGCCGAACCGTCCGGCTCCTCCCGTGACGGTGAGGAGGACGACGCTCGATCCGATGGCTCCGGCTCCGCCGATCAGCCACAGCACGTCGGCGACGGGCATGTGGAGAACGGCCAGCAGTGCGGCGGTGAGAAGGAAGGCGATGATGACGGCTGCGTGAGCGGGACCGAATCCGGTGGCGGCCTGCGGCGGGGGCGGGGGCAGGGAGGGGCTCGCCGGGGCGGACGAGTGGGGACGGGGCATGGCGCGATCTCCTGATCGTGCGCCCTGCCGGCATGGGTCGCAGGCCGGCAGGACGCGGGCTACTGGCTCCAAAGGCGTTGTCTCACAGGGCGGTTGGCGCCGCCGGGTGTGATGCCTGGAACCGAGCATCCCAGCTGCCGGGCCGTTCGTGGACAGCCCGGGAAGGGGGCCCGGGTGGTTGGCTCGCGGGCGTCCCGGCCCGCAGTTCTTCCCCGGCTGTCGCGTTCTGGTACACCGCCCGCCGCGACCAGGGAGGACGTGCTGGGTGCCGTTGCGGTGCGACGGTTCGGGCCCGTTCGTTGGCTCGGGTGCGTCCCAGTTGCACTTGCCCGCGCCCGGGTCTGATGAGACGGTCTCTGGCGTGGCGGGCGCCTGGCACGGCGCCCCGCCCGTCATCCCTGAGTGCTACTGGCTCCGACCCCGGCGAACAGGGACAGACGCAGGCTCATGTTGGCGCGTGGCCTGCAGTGCGCAGGGACAGGCACCTCCGCGACGCGGTGGGTGCCTTTCTCTTTTCCCGGTGCTCCGCGGATCGCGCCCGCCCCCCATTTTCGTCACCTTGACGGTAAGAGGGTTCCTCGTTATCGTCGGTTTGACGAAATGAAGGGGGTTCGCCATGGCCGACATCACCCGGCGCCTCGGCTGGCGCCATCTGCGCTCCGCGCCCACCGCACACATCCGCCACCACCGGCGCGGCCGGCTCGTCCACGACGGCCGGGGGCTCAGTTTCTGGTACCGGTCGCTGTCGGCGGCGCTGTCCGAAGTACCGGTCGACGACCGGGAGCTGGCCATGGCGTTCCACGCCCGTACCGCCGACTTCCAGGACGTCACCGTGCAGGCCACGGTCACCTACCGGATCAGCGACCCGGCCCGGGCGGCCGACCGGCTCGACTTCTCCGTCGACCCGGACACCGGGAGCTGGCGCGGAGCGCCCCTGGAGCAGATCGCCACCCTCCTCACCGAGACCGCGCAGCAGCACACGCTGGACGTACTGGCCCGCACCCCGCTGGCCGCCGCCCTGGTGGACGGCGTCGCCTCCGTACGGCAGCGGGTCGCCGACGGTCTCGCCGCCGAGCCCAGGCTCCCGGACACCGGCATCGACGTGGTGGCCGTACGGGTCGTCGCGATCCGCCCCGAGGCCGAGGTGGAGCGCGCCCTGCGCACCCCGGCCCGCGAGCAGATCCAGCAGGAGGCGGACCGGGCCACCTACGAACGCCGGGCCGTCGCCGTCGAGCGCGAGCGCGCCATCGCCGAGAACGAGCTGGCCAGCCAGATCGAACTGGCCCGGCGCGAGGAGCAGCTGGTCGAGCAGCGCGGCATCAACACCCGCCGTGAGGCCGAGGAGCAGGCCGCGGCGGACGGCGTGCGGAGCGAGGCCGAGGCGGCCCGCAAGGTCACCCTGGCCCGCGCGGACGCCGAGGCGGCGCGCGAGACGGGCGCGGCGCGCGCCGAGGCCCAGGCCGCCTGGCTGCGGGTGCACGGCGAAGCCGGCCCGGGCACGCTGCACGCCCTGGCGGCGACCCGGCTGGCGGAGAACCTGCCGCGGATCGAGAGCATCACGCTCTCCCCCGATGTCCTGACCGGGCTCCTCACCCGGCTCGGGCGTCCGGACGGCGGGGCGGGCGCGTGAGCCTGGCCCCGCGGGCGGTCCTGGTGCACCGCAGGACCGAGTACGAGGAACTGCTCGCCCGGCACGGGACGCACGGGCAGGCGGCGTTCTTCCTCTCCAGCCGGGGCCGCTCCATCGACGAGGTGGTCCGCCGCCACGACCGCACGCGGCAGGCGCTGCGGGAGGTGGCGGCGGCGGTGCCGCTGACCTGGCGCAGCTGTCGGGTGGAGCGGGCGGACCTGGACCGCTTCCTGTTCGCCCCGGAGGACGTGGTGGTCGTGGTCGGCCAGGACGGCCTGGTCGCCAACACCGCGAAGTACCTCGCCGGGCAGCCGGTGGTGGGCATCGACACCGACCCGGGGCGCAACCCCGGGGTCCTGGTCCGTCACCGCTGCGCCGACACGGCCGCCCTGCTGCGTGCCGCGGCCGCCGCCGGGGGGCGGGCGGAGGAGCTGACCATGGTCGAGGCCGTCGCCGACGACGCCCAGCGCCTGCTCGCGCTGAACGAGATCTACCTGGGCCCGCCCGGCCACCAGACGGCCCGCTACCGCCTGGGCCCCGACGGCGAGGAGGGCCCGGGCGAGGCCCAGGCGTCCTCCGGGGTGCTGGTGGGCACCGGCACGGGCGCCACCGGCTGGCTGCGCTCCCTGTGGCTGGAGCGCGGCAGCGCCACGGGGCTGCCCGCACCGTGCGAGGAGCGGCTCCTGTGGTTCGTGCGCGAGGCCTGGCCCTCGCCCGCGACCGGCACGTCGAGGGTCACCGGTGAGCTGGGGCGCGGACAGGGGCTGCGGCTGACCGTGGAGTCGGACCGGATCGTGGTCTTCGGTGACGGGATGGAGGCCGACGCCCTGGAGCTGACCTGGGGCCAGAGCGTACGGCTGGGTATCGCGGGAACCTCGCTGCGCCTGGTGACGTGAGCGCCGGGCAGGGGTGCGCCAGGGGCGGGACCGGGCCGGGGACAGGGCGAGGCACCGGAGGCGGGGGCTTCCGGTGACGCCGCCCTGCCGGGCCGGTGCTGCGGGGTCAGGCCGCCGCGTCCCAGGCCGTCATCGGGCCGTCCAGCCAGGCCGGTGGCAGTTCGGCGGCGTCCCACTCCTCCTGCAGCGCGGTCGCCGCCGTGGCGAGCCGTTCCAGCACGGCGATGCTGGTGGCGGAGTGCAGGAGGGAGTAGCGGCTGTGGATGGCGGTGGCGCTGCCGGGCCCGTACGCGACGTACAGCCGCTCCAGACGGGCCCGGTTCGCCGCGGCGAAGGCCGCCAGCCGGCCGGCGTACCCGGCCCGCTGCCAGGGGGTCATCGTGGCGAGGACGGCGGCGAGTACCTCCTCGGTGACCTCGGGGTCGAGGTCGGAGGCCGCGGTGAAGGCGAGGTAGAGGGGGGTGACGGCCACCTTCGCCCGCTCCACCTCCATCCGCCCGACCGGCGGCCGGACGTCCGGGCCGGCGGCCGGTCCGTCGGGGTCGACGCTCTGGCGCAGGGCCCGTTCGGCGATCCCTGCGAGCGCGTCGGTGACGGCACGGGCACCGTCCAGCCAGCCCGACTCGTACGGCTCGCCCTTGTCCCCCGGTACGGAAGCCCCGAGCGCGCCGGCCTCCTGGCAGGCGCCGGCCAGGGCGCCCGCCTCGACCAGGGCGATCAGGCCCTGCGCGTCGTCGGCGGAGAACCCCGCCCGGCCGAGCAGCTGGAGCAGCGTCCTCTTCGCGTTCAGGACGCTGGCCGGGTCCAGCTCCTGCCGGTTCTCCTCGGCGGCGTGCATCGGATCCTCCTCGTCCCGTGGGCGGCGCGGTGTGCCTGTGCGGAGCGCACCGTTCGACGGTTCAACGCGGGAGGGGTCCGCTGTGATCCCTACGGATGCTCTGCTGCTCGGCGACTGCATCCGTTCAGCGCAACGCGCGCGGCGGGCGGAACGCGCGGAACGGACGGCGGTCATACCGGCAGACCCTAACGGTCCGCCCGGGTCCGTGATCTCCACAGGGTCTCGGGGGGGTGCGGTGGGGGTGTGCGGTGGGGGCGGGGGGCGGGCTCAGCGGCTGGTGGTGATCCACCGTACGAGGGTGGCGTGGGTCGTGTCGTCGAGTGACGCGAGGATGTTGATGGATTCCAGATCGCCGGGCCGTGGGGGAACGCCGATGGTGGTCAGCGCCGCTTGCAGGTCCAGCCTGCGCCGGTCCACGGGGGTCAGGGACCGGGCGAGGCGCGGGTCGGACGCGGGCGCGGGCGCGGGTGCGTGTGCCGTCGGACGCTCTTCGCCGAGGTGGTGCGGGTACCGGTCCGTGTCGCCCGGGCGGTGGTGCGGCAGGGCGCCGCGGGAGACGGGCGGTGCGGTGTCGGCGCCGGGGAAGCGGTAGGGGTCGAGGTCCAGCTGAGGGACCGTGACCTCGGACGGGTCGTACTGCCAGAACTCCACGAAAGGACCTGCCTGCGTCGGATGGGCCGCTGCTTCCACGGCGGGGGTGTCGCGTGCCGCGGCGGTCGGCCGCGGCACGCGGTTGCTGCTGGTGGCCGGCAGTTCACGGTCCCCGATGGTGTGGCTGCCGGGCCGGGTCAGCGGGAGCCGCGGCGGCCCCAGGTCTCGGTGTCGACGACGTTGCCGCGGTTGTCGCGGAGGGTGGCGGTGTCGCGCTCGTCCCAGATCTGGTGGCGGCGGTCCTGGTACACGTCGTGGCGGGTGTCGCGGCCCTGGCCGGTGTGGACCCTCACGCTGGAGCGGCCGTCCAGGCGGAAGTCGGAGAAGCGGTAGCGGTTGCCCTGCCGGTCGGTGAGGGTGAAGCCGCGCAGGTTGACGGCGTGGCGGCCGGTGTTCTCCACCTCGACCCATTCACGGTTCAGCGCACGGTCGGAGCGGTCCCGGCCGCCGGTGCCGTACTGGACGTCGCTGATGACGACCGAGGAGTGCGAACCCCGGTGGCCGTGCCGGTCGTCGTCGTGGGCGGCGGCCGGCAGGGCGGCCGCCCCGATCAGCGCGCCGGCGGCCAGGACCGTGGTGACGGCGCGGCGGGTGGCGAGGGAAGCGGACATGCGGATGGCTCCTTCAGCAGTCGGCCGGTCCGGCCGCGTTCGCGATCCGGGCGGGCCCCGTACGTTTCCCGGCGTCCTGCCGGGGAGCGACACTCTGGCCCGCGGCCGCCATCAACCGCCACAACTCACGACGCGCGTTGCGCAATGCGGACATGTCCGTAACTCTCCCTTGTAAGAGGCAAGCGTCAAGGCTCTGTTGACGCGGAGGGCGCGGGAGGCGGGGACGGCCCCGTCAGCGCCGGAACAAGGGGATTTCGGCCAGATAAGAAGTTCATTCACGCCATGCCCCAGGCCGGCGCCGAATGGGTTCAGAGCTCTGTAACAGGCGCTCGCGCCGTTTCCTCGAACCCCCTGTGCACCACCGCTCGGACGTGCGGGCGGTGACGGCCGCCGCCCGGTCCGGGGTATGCGCAGCCTGTGGCGGGGTACGGGTGGGGCGTGGGATGCGAACGGCTGGTGTTCGACGGCTGGATCGCCGCCGTCGGCACGGGATCCGGCACGCGCGTGGTCGTGGGCCACTGGCCGCGGTCGCCCTTCGGGCCGTTCAGTGACGTGATGCTGGAGCGTGCCGACGGGTGGCGCACGCTGCTCGCGCCCACCCCCCGGACGGCGGAGTACATCGCCGGTGTCTACCACTTCGACGAGGTCCGGACGGGCCCGGTGGGCGTGCGGATCCGCGGCAGCGCGTGGGAGGTCGCGGCGGGACCCCTGGAGCTGTGCTTCCGGGTCGGGCGTCAGGGACCTCTCGGCCTGGCGCTGCGGGCCGTCCCCCGGTCGCTCGCCCGACGGCCGCTGTGGGCGGCCGTGACGGACGTTCCCGCACGCCTGATGGCCGGTGTGCGGACCCGGGGCAGCTCGCGGCCCGGCTGCCGCCAGTGGTACGCGGCGGGCGGCCTGTGGCCGATCGTGGCCGCCCGGGCCTCCTTCGGCGGGACCGGTCTCGGCGCGCTGGCTCCGGTCGTCCCGCCCGTGCGCTTCGGTTTCGCGTCGGCCCCCGCGTCACCGGCGCTGGTGCGGGTGCTCTCCACCGTCGAACGCGTCGTCGCCTGAGCCCGCGGCGCACGCCGGCCGCTCGCGCCCGCACCCCGCGCGGACGTGCCAGGTTCGGCGGGGAAGGGCCGGGGGTCCGGAGGTCCGCGCCCCCGGGGTCGTGTCGCGGATCCCCGGCCGGGCGTCCCCGTCACCCGTACCGCTCCCGCACGCCTGGCGCCGGGCCGCATCCGCCGGCCCCGGCCCCGGCACGGCTCCCCTGGTCCCCCGGTCCCGGGGGGTGTCCCCACCCGGGACGGACCGGGTGGCATGATCGCCGGGGACGGGCACCCCCGGAGAGGCTGGGAGCGGAAACCGCTGGAATCCCGATGCTTCACAGGAGTTGGCCCGTGCACACCCGGACATGGCACACGCTTCGTTCTTCCTGTCGGCGGCCGGGCGGCCGGCGCAGAACCGCCACGGCCGCGGCGACGGCGGTGGCCGTCTGCGCGATGACGCTGGGTGCCCTGGCACCGCCCGCGGCATCCTCCGCCCGGCCGGACGCGGTCCAGCGGCACCTCGACGCGCTGGTGCGTTCCGACGGCCTGCCCGCCGCGCTGGCGAGCGTCCGGGACGGCAAGGGCCGCACCCGTACCTACACCGCGGGGGTGGGCGACCTGGCCACGGGGGCGAAGGTGCCGCAGGACGGGCAGGTGCGGGTGGGCAGCACCACCAAGACCTTCACCGCGGTGGTCGTCCTGCAGCTGGTGGCCGAGGGGAAGGTCGGCCTCGACACCGATGTCGACACCTATCTGCCGGGTCTCGTCCGCGGGGAGGGGATCGACGGGCGCGGCATCACCGTCCGTGAGCTGCTCCAGCACACCAGCGGGATTCCCGACTACGAGGAGGAGGTCGGCGACGCCCTCCTGGAACGCCGGTACCTGGAACCCCGCGACCTCCTGGACATCGCCCTGCGCAAGAAGGCCGGCTTCGCCCCCGGGAAGGGCTGGGCCTACAGCAACACGAACTACGTACTGGCCGGCCTGATCGTCCAGAAGGTCACCGGCCGGCCGCTCGCCGAGGAGATCGACAGGCGTGTGGTCCGGGCCGCCGGACTGCGCCACACCTACTTCCCGGCCGCCGGTGACACGACGCTCCGGGAACGCCATCCCCGGGGCTACCACAGGGAATCGGCCGGTGCGCCGTGGCACGACGTCACGGGCATCGACCCGTCCGCGAGCTGGGCGGCGGGGCAGATGATCTCCACCGGCTCCGACCTCAACCGGTTCTTCACCGCGCTCCTGGCCGGTGACCTGCTGGAGGACGCGCAGCTCGCGGAGATGCGCGCCACCGTCCCCCTCGGGGACACCGGCGCCGGATACGGACTGGGGATCATGAGCAGGCCTCTGTCGTGCGGCGGCCTCTACTGGGGCCACGGCGGCGACATCCCGGGGTACGAGACCCGCGGCGGGGTCACCGACGACGGCCGCGCGGCGGCGAGCGTCACGGTGACCGCCGTCCCCGCCGACGTGGCGGCCACGAGGCGCGTGGAGAGCGCGGTGGACACGGCCCTGTGCGCCGCGAAGCGGGCGTAGCACGGCAGGCCGGGACGGGTGGGCGGCGGCCGCGGCTGCCGTGCGAACGGGGTTGCGGAGCGCACCGGTTCACTGCTGCCGGTTCACTGCTGCCGGCTCACTGCTGGCAGCGGCCGAAGGTCACGACGTAGGTTCCGGCCTGGCTCGCGCCGGCTCCGGCCGGGTCGGCCGAACCCGGCTGGGCCCAGGCGCCGATCTCTCGCATCGACGGGTCGAGGATGATCTGGCGGTGGCCCCATGTGCTGACGTTCATCCACCAGTTGACCGCGGCGTTCGGGGTCCCGGAGCCGCCCCAGCCGGTGTAGGTGATCTCGGCGACGGCCCATGACCTGGGGTTGGGGCAGTAGCCCGCGGCTTTGATCCGGGTCTGCGGTGTCGAACCGGTCTGCGGGTTGCGGTGCGAATCCCTGCCCGGTCCCCACCACTTCTGCTGCACGGCGGCGGCGGAGTGCTGCTGCGCCGCGGTGGTCAGTGCCTGGTTCGTGGTGAGGGCGGGCAGCCCTCTCTGCGTGCGCTGGTTGTTGATGAGGCATATCAGTGCGTTCCGTGCGGCGCTGTCGTTGCTGCTGACCGGGGCCCGGGCAGCGGCCGCGGCGTCGCACGTGGCGGCTGCCGCCGGCAGGGCCGACACCGGTATCAGTGCGGCCGACAGGACTCCGGCCGCAGCCAGGCTCCGTGCGGTGGTGAGGAACGAGGCGTGTCTGCTCAAGGAGGTCCACCTCCCGCGAACACGAACAGGGGTTGCCGGCGGTGAAGGTGCCACGTCGCGTACGTGGCGGCACGTGGCACGGCCCGCCGCTACGGCTTCTCCTCTCAGGCTGCCAGCCCTCGCGCCGGCCCGCCATCCAGGCCCCGGCCCGCACCCCGCACCCGCGCGGCGTCTGGCGTACGGGGCGCGGGGAGGGGGTGTGGGGAGGGGGTGCGGGGAGAGGGGGGCGGCCCGGACGGCGCGGTCAGCCCTGCTTGATCGCGGAGATGTCGAACTCCAGGACGACCTTGTCGCCGACCAGCACGCCGCCGCCTTCCAGGGCCGCGTTCCAGGTCACGCCGAAGTCTTTGCGGGAGATGGTCACCGCGCCTTCCAGGCCGACCCGCAGGTTGCCGAACGGGTCGACGGCGTTGCCGGTGTACTCGAGGTCGACGGTGACCGGGCGGGTGGTGTCCTTGATGGTCAGGTCGCCGGTGACGCGGTACTCGGTGTCGGAGCGGGGTTCGACCGAGGTGCTGCGGAAGGTGAGGTCGGGGAAGTTGGGGGCGTCGAGGAAGTCGTTGGTGCGCAGGTGCTGGTCGCGCTGTTCGACGCCGGTGTCGATGCTCTCGGCCTTGATCACCACCTGGGCGGTGGACCGGGCCGGGTCGGCGCCGTCGAGGTGGGCGGTGCCTTCGAACTGGTGGAACGCGCCGCGGACCTTGGTCACCATGGCGTGGCGGGCGACGAACCCGATCCGGGTATGGGCGGGGTCGAGGACGTAGTCCCCGGTGAGGTCGGAGATTTCGACGGTCATGGTGGGGTAGCGCCTCCGAACGGCCGGGATCCCGGCGGCGGTACGCCCGGATCGTTGCGGACCCACGCTAGGGGGCGACCGGCTCCCGTCCCGGCGGGACGCACGGGCGGCGGCAAAGTGCACCCTGACGGCGATCGCGGGCGGCGGCGAAGGCTTCGGGCGCCGACCGGTGTCCCCGCATCGGGTCGGCTCCCGCCGTTGCGTGCCTGCCGGTGTGCGTGCGATGCACCCGACCGGGCGAAGAGTCGTGTCCTGGGGCCGGGGGCGTGCGTTGCACGGGAGTCGGCATGGTCCCCGGGTCGAAGCGTGCACCTGGGCCCGGGGACGGTGCCCGTGTTCCGCCCCCGCGGAACCCCACCCCCATCGCATGTTTCGAGGAGCGCATCATGTCCGCAGTGCAGAAGAGCTTCGCCATCGCCGCCACCGCGGCCACCGTCGTCATGGGCGCCGCGGGCCTGGCCTCCGCCGACGCCGGCGCCCACGGTGCCGCTGTGGGTTCCCCCGGCGTCCTGTCCGGCAACCTGGCCCAGGTCCCCGTCCACATCCCGGTCAACGTGTGCGGGAACAGCGTCAACGTCATCGGCCTGCTCAACCCGGCCTTCGGCAACACCTGCGTCAACGCCTGACGCACCGCACACCGGCCGGCCCCGTACAAGGGGCCCGGCCCGCGGTACCCGTGAGCGCGGCGGCCGGACTCCGCCCCGACCGCCCCACTCCCCCACTCCCGCCGCTCGCGCCATGGCGGGCGGCGTTCAGGCGAGCCCGGCGGTGAGGGCGGCCGTCACCGCGGCGGCGGCCAGGACCGCGGCCGCGACGTGCGTGGGGCGGCGCGGTCTGCGGGCGAGTTTCTCGGTCGTGACGATCCCGGTGAGCAGCACGGTCCAGCCGAGCATCCCGATCCCCCCGGCGGCCCCTCCCGCCACGGCCATCACGAGCATCAGCGCCCAGCACGAACGCAAGCAGGCTCCGCCGTGGCGCAGTCCGTAGCGGGTGGCTCCGGCCACCGCGGGCCAGCCGCTCAGGGGCAGTGGGGAGGAGCGGTGGCAGTCCCGCAGGGCACGGCGTTTGTGGACGGTCAGCTGCCATACGGCCGCCAGCGCCAGCGCCGAGGCGAGTACGGCCTTCCCGGGCAGCGGCGACCACAGCGGTGCCAGGTGCAGCAGCAGGGCGCCGTATCCGATCCAGACGGCCAGGTAGGCGGCGGCGAACGTCGCCATCGCGCGCTGCCGTCGGCGGCGCAGGCTGTTGGTGCCCACGTGGTCGAGTTCGGGGACCGCCGAGGGCAGCATCATCGCGACGCTCATCAGCGTCCACATCGCCAGGTCCATGGGGGCGGCCGCCTTCGGGCCGGCCGCTGCGTGGGTGTGGGGAGCCCCGTGCGCGCCGTGGGTCCCGGCGGCCGCGGTCAGCACGGCCAGGGTGATCCAGGCGGCGAGGGCCGCCAGCTCGAAGCCGAGGCAGACCCGCGGCCGCAGCAGCCGGCGCACGCGCATCGTCCGCAAGGAGCGCACCCGCCGGGCGTTCACCTGTGTCATCAGGTGTAGCCGAGGCTGACGCGTCCGATCTGGACCGGGGGGTCGTCCTGGTCGACCGGCTCCGTGAAGCCGAGCGGAAGGAAGGTCACGCGCACCTCGCGGTCGTCCCAGGCGTTCTCCGCTTCGAGTCTGCGCACCAGCGGGGTGATCTCCACGGTCACCCGCAGGCCGTGCGGGTGTTCGTCGCCTCGTGGATCCTGTGCCAGCTCGATGCCGAAGAACGGCAGGTTGCCGACCCGGTGGCTCTCCGCCAGTTCGTCCGGGGCTCCGTCGGGCAGGTTGACGTAGATGCCGTAGACGGTGTCGGGGCTCTCGTCGCCCTCGATGTCCTCGACGCTGAGATAGACCCGTCCCCGGGCTTCGGCGGCCATGGCGCCGAGGCCCGTGCCGAGCGAACGCACCGTGCGTTCGTCGATGGGTACGGCGACACTCGCGGCGCGGCCGACGAGGCGTACGGGATGCCGGGACGCGCCGATCAGTTCCCTCCGCTCGGGCCGGGCCGGCCCGGAGGCGCCGGGATTGCCCGCCGCCATCTCGGGCACCGGGGGCGGGGCCGGGGTCGGGGTGGTGATCGCCGGGTGCGGTTCGTAGGTGTACCCGAGCTGGTTCTCGATGTCCTCGACGCCGGCCGGGGTCAGGGTCCGCTCGGTCCCGTCGGCGTCGAAGAACCGGTATTCCTGGTCCGTCCAGCGCGGGTCGGCGGTCGGGTCGCTGTGCCCGGGGCGGCTCGCCCATACGGACCAGAGGCGGTCGATGTTGGCGTGGTGAAGCCAGAAGACGGGGTCCTGTGCGGCGGTGCGGGGATTCTTCATCAGGCCGCCGAGGTGGTTGTGCACGGCGCCGTGCGGGGTGAGTTCGATCTGTCCGTGTCTGTTCCAGATGGCGTCACCGTCCGGGGTGATGCCGCCGCCGAATTCCGCCTCTCCGACGAACTTGGGGCGTGCCAGCGCCGATGCCGGGGAGGTGATCTGGAAGGGCAGGGCCTGGCCCAGGTTGACGTTGTTGCCCCGCTGGGCGAAGAGGGGGTTGGTGCCGCCTTGCGGGTCTCGGAAGGCGGCGGGGATCCGGGCTTGTGTGCCGCCGGTGTCGTAGGACCAGAAGGGCAGGGCCCAGTCGTCCGGGCCGCCCAGGTCCACGACGGTCGCGCGCACGATCCGCTCGAAGAAGTAGAGGTACATGCGGTGCCACGGGAGGAAGAACCAGGACCCGTGCTGGCAGCCGTTCCACAGCGGCTTCGGCGGTGTCACCGTCGTCTTGTGCATGGCTGCCTGGTAGAACCAGCTCGTGGGGTCCTGCGGGTCGCGGCTCTTCATCTCGGCGACGGCCGCGGCATAGTGTGCGAGCGTCAGGTCGCCGTCCGGAAGTGTCCACACGTTCCTGCGCACGTGCACCGTCATCGCGTCCGCCTTCTGTCGCCCCGGTGATGGTCGTCCCGCCCGCGTCGTCCTGCCGCCGCCTGTCGTCCTGCGGGCGGGATCGCGGGCCGGAACCGGGAGAAAGCTACCGAAACGGCATGCCTGGACGGATACGGCGCGCGGGCGGCAGGGCCAGAGGGAGGCGTCTGTTCCCCCCTCTCCCCCGCACCGTTGTCCCGCCGCACCCGCCGCACCCGCCGGGCCCGCCGGGCCCCCGGTGCGGTCTCAGTACAGCGGGCCGGAGGGGAACCCGTGATCCGGCGGGAACGGATCGGGCAGGGCGGGAGCCGGCCGGGCGGCGGCTCCCCGCGCGCGCCCGGCGGCCAGGCGCGCGGGCCACTCGGCCGCCCACATGAGGGCGGCGGCCCCCGCCAGCGGCCAGAAGCCGTCGGCGTGAAGCCGGGGGTCCGCGCAGGCGAAGGCCGCGCAGATCAGCCACAGCAGCAGGCAGTGGTAGGCGACGAGGACGATCGAGGCGATTCCCGGTACGGGCAGGGACAGGGTGATGCGCGGCAGCATGAACAGGGCTGCCGCGGCGCACAGGGCCAGTGCCTGGCGCCACCCCGGCGCGGGGTCGAGGCGGATGCCGTCCAGCACGAGCGAGGCGAGCGCGAGTGCGGCGGCGTTGAGCAGGACGGCGGCCAGGGAGCGTGCGGCCGCGCGGCCGGTGCGGCGGCGGAACAGGGCGAGGAAGGTCGAGGCCGTGGTGGCGACGGCCGCCACCAGCAGCCCTGAGACGAAGACCGGCCACGTTCCGGTCAGGCGCGCCGGCAGGCCCGCGGCGCCGCAGATCCGTACGCCCGCCCAGAGGGCGAGCGGATACACGGTGAGCAGGACCAGCACGCCGGCCAGGGTCTGCAGCGCCCCGAGGAGCATCAGGCGCCGCACCGGGGCGAAGAACTCCCGGTCCGGTCCCCAGGGGTCGGGCTCCTGCGCGAGGAGCCTTCGGGCCCGGCGCACGGCCGGCCGCATCAGACGGTCCGTCAGGCCCGAGGCCGCGCCGGCGCATGTGCTCACGAAGGCGGCCGTCAGGGCCACCGCGAGGACCTGCCGGCCGGCCGGACCGGTCAGCCGGAAGTCGACGACCAGGAGCGCGGCCGCCGCCACGCCGGCAGCCACCGAGGCCGTTCGCAGCACGGCGGCGGCGCCCTTCCCCGTCCGTCCGTGCCCGCGTTCGCTGTCGTCCGTCATCAGCTGCCCCCTCGTGCGTCGCGGCTCCGGCAGAAGGCATGCCCGGTTCGCACCCACGGCAGCCCTGTGGGGCCGCCGTGGGTGAGGCGGGGGCGGACGGCCGCGGTCCGGGTGCCGCGGTCTCATCTCGGTGCGGGGCGTGTGCGGGCGGCCGGGGCGGGGCAGGGCGGGGCGAAGTCGAGTGCCGGGAAGTACTGGGCCCACTGGGCCGGGGTGATCGGGGGGTGGACGCTGTCGCAGATGCGGGCGGTGACCTGGTCCAGGGCGGTGTCCCGCAGCCGGATGGTGAAGTCGTTGCCGCCGGTGGCCAGGGTGTTGCCGTCGGGCGTGAACGCCACGGCCGGTACGGGGTTGGTGTGGCCGGTGAGGACCGCGGGGGCGGGCGGGCCGTTCAGGTCCCACAGGAGGGCTTTGCTGTCCGCGGCGCCGGCCGCCAGCCGGCGGCCGTCCGCGGCGAAGGCCAGGGTGTAGAGCCAGGAGCCGGGCACGGTCAGTTGTGCGGTCTTCGCCGGGTGGTGGATGTCGTGGACGTCGATCAGCCAGACGGTTTTGTCGGTGCGGTGGAAGGCGGCCAGTTGCCGGTTGTCGGGGCTGAACACGCCGCCGGTGAGGGGGTCGGCCCGGAACGGGGACGGGAGTTCGCGGGGGGTGCGCGGTCGGGTGATGTCCCAGAACCTCAGGGAGCCGGACTCGCCGGTGCTCGTGACCAGCGTGCGGCCGTCGGGCCGGAAGGAGGCCGTGGTGACGTGGGGTCCGCTGTCGGTGATCCGGCTCAGTGGCCGGGGGGCGGCGGGATCGGTGAGGTCCCACAGGCCGGCCGTCTGCTGGTCCCAGACGGCCAGGAGGTGGCCGTCCGGGGCGAAGGCGGTGCCGGCGACCTCGCCGCCGTCGGGGGTGATGACCGATGTCAGGCGGGGCTTTCGGGGGTCGGTGACGTTCCAGACGCGGGCGGTGCCGTCCTCGCTCGCGGTGACCAGGACGCGGCCGTCCGGGCTGAACGTCACGCAGCGGACGAACCGGGTGTGTCCGTGCAGCGCCGACAGCGGCCACAGGGCGCGGCCGCCGGTGACCTGCCACAGGCGTGCGGTGCCGTCCCAGCTGGCGCTGGCCAGGAGGCGGCCGCCGGGGGCGAACGCGAGGGAGGTGACGACGTCGTCGTGGGTGGCGAGGGAGAGGTCCCGCAGGTCCAGGAGCCGGTCGGAGTTGGCGAGTACGCGGCCGTCCGGGGTGAACGCGGCCTGGTAGAAGCCGCCCTGGAGGGTGCTGGTGCGGCGCGGGCCGGCCGGGGTGGTGACGTCCCAGAAGTGGGTGGATCCGCCGATGGTGACCAGGGTGGTGCCGTCCGGGCTGAAGGCGACCGACCAGACGATCGCGGGATGGCCGGACAGGACGGCGGCGGGTCGCGTCCGTTCGCCGCCGGCGATGGGCCACAGGCGTGCGGTGCGGTCCCAGCTGCCGGTCGCCAGGGTCCTGCCGTCGGGGCTGAACGCGGCCGAGGTCACGGTGTCGGTGTGGCCGCGCAGGGTGTCGAGGAGGAGGGGGTGCGCGGGGTCGCCGGCGTTCCACAGCCGGGTGGTGGTGTCGCCGGTGGTCGCCAGCGTGCGGCTGTCGGGGCTGAACGTCACCGAGGTGACCGCGGCGGTGTGACCGGGCAGGGTGGCCAGCAGCCGCGGGCGGCGGGGGTCGTCCACGTTCCACAGGCGCGCCGTGCCGTCGGTGTGGCCGGTGGCCAGGACACCGCCGGCGGGCCGGTACGCCACCCAGGTCGGGGCGGCGTGCTGGTCGGGCAGGGTGCCCAGTTCGGCGGGCGCGCGCCGGTCGGTCACGTCCCACAGCCGCACGGCGTGTTCGCCGGCTGTGGCCAGGATGCGGCCGTCCTCGCCGAAGGCGACCGACAGCAGGCGGTCGTGCTGGTTCACGACGGCCAGCTGGAGCGGGCGGCGGGCGTTCTCGATGTCCCACAGCCGGGCCGTGCCGTCCCAGCTCGCGGTGGCCAGGAGGGTGCTGTCCGGGGCGGTGGAGAGCGATACCACGTCGGAGGTGTGGCCGGTGAGCCGGCCGGTGTACGGGGTCGCGAAGGTGCTCAGGAGCTGGTCGCGGACGTCACGGGTGCCTGCCAGCCGGTAGGCGGCCAGGTTCAGCTGCGCGGCGAGCGAGGGGTCGTGCGGGCGCATCTCGGCCGCGTCCGCGGCGGCCTTGCGCGCGACGGCGACGTTGCGCTGGCGGATGGCCGAGTCGCGTGAGCCGACGGCCAGTGCGCCTGCGGTCGCCGCGACGGCCACCAGCACGGTGAGCAGGGTGACCAGCTGGCGCAGGCGGACGGTGCGCCGTCGGACGGCCGCGGTCTCGCCGGCCTGGGCTTCGCGGCCGGCGTCGAGGAAGCGGCGTTCGAGGGCGGTGAGGCGGCTGTCGCCGGCGGCGGCCAGGTCCAGTGCCGCGGCCAGGCGGGCGCCCCGGTACAGGGCGTGCGGGTCGTGGTCCTGTGCTTCCCAGTCGGCGCTCGCGTCGGTGAGCCGGCGGTGCAGGAGGAGCCGGTCGCGGTCTTCGGTGAGCCAGCCGCGCAGTCGGGGCCAGCAGCGGATGATCGCTTCGTGGGTGATCTCGACGCATCCGTCGGAGAGGGTCACGAGCCGTTGGCGGGCGAGGGATTCGAGTACGTGGGCGGTGTCGGGGTGCGGGTCGAGTTCGTTCGCGGTGATGCGGCGCCGGGTGTCCTCGGTGCCGTCGCCGAGTGCGGTGAGCCGCAGGAACAGGGACTTGGCGAGGTCCTGCTGTGCCGGTGACAGGGCCCCGTAGGCCGCCTCCGCGGTGTGGGCGAGCGCGTGCCGGATTCCGCCCGCGGCCAGGTATCCCTCCAGGGTGAGGCGGCTGCCGCTGCGCCGGTGCCAGGTTTCGACCATGGCGTGGGAGATCAGGGGCAGCGCGCCGGGCTGGCCGGTGGCGTCCGCGACCACGGCTGCGAGCAGCGGGCCGGCCACGGTGCAGTCGGCGAGCAGGGCCGGCCGGACGACGGCCTCGCGCAGTTCCTGGCTGCTCATCGGTCCGACCGCGAGCTGTGCGTCGCGCATCGCTTCGAGGAGGCGGGGGTGTTGGAGGCAGTGGCCGTAGAAGTCGGCGCGTACGCCGAGTACTACGCGGGTGCGGCTGGGCGGCGCCGTGGCGGCGGTGATCAGCATGGTGATGAAGGCGTCGCGTTCGTCCTGGTCGCCGCAGAGGGTGAAGGTCTCCTCGAACTGGTCGACCACGATCAGCGTGTCGGCGTCCGGTGGGTGGCCGATCATCGCTTTCCGGATCCGCAGGTGCAGTGCCATGGGGTCGTCGCGCAGTTCGCCCAGCAGCGGGCCGGGGGCTTCTCCCGTCGCCGCGGCGAGGTGGATCGCGTGTTCCTGTACGGGGTGGGGGCCCGGGGTGAACAGGAGCACGGGCCGGCCCGCTGTGCGGGTGCGGGCGACGAGTCCGGCCCGTAGCAGCGAGGACTTTCCCGATCCGGACGGGCCGAAGACGGTCAGGAAGCGGTGGTCGCGGACCTTGGCGAGCAGCTCGCCGGTCAGCTGCTCGCGCCCGAAGAAGCGGTCGGTGTCTTCCGGTTGGAATGCGGCCAGTCCGGCGTAGGGGGCGGTCCGCCGGCCGGAGGGGCCGGGCTCGCCGGCCTGTGGGGCCGTGGTGGCGGCGATCTCGGCGGCGGCCGTGTGCCATCGGGTTTCCCAGGTGCGGCGGTCGCCCTGGCATGCCTCGACGTACGCGAGTGTGACGGCGAGGCTCGGGAACGTGTGTCCGCCGGCGGCGTCCGAGAGGGTGGTGGACGAGTAGTGCGCCCTTTTCGCCAGTGCCCGGTAGGGCGGCCGGCCGGCTGCCTCGCGCAGTCGGCGGAGGTCGGCCGCGAACCGTGTGAGCGGACCGGAGTCCGGGTCGAGCGGGCGTTCGGGGCGTGGCATTGCCTTCCTTCCTGCGGCTTTCCGCGGCCGTGATGGGTGGTGTTTGTCCAGCTTTTGATGTCCGGAATCCCTGTTCCGGCGCCGGACATCGGCCGGGGGCTAGACAAGGGGCCAGCGCAACCGCGCAACGGCGATGGGAAGGGGAAATCATGAGGGCTGTGCGACGACTGATGCTGCTGGGGGCGGTCACGGGGCTGCTGGCCGGCGCTGCGTTCACGGGCTCGCCGGCGTATGCCGCGGCGCCGCTGCTCAAGTCCAACCTGAACGGGAGGTGCGCCGACGTCTTCATGTTCCACCAGGAGAACGGTGCCTCCACCGTGACGTGGGACTGCCACGGCGGTACCAACCAGCAGTGGTACTGGGACGGCGAGCAGATCCGGTCCAGCATGAACGGGAAGTGCCTGGAGATCTACGGTCCGCATCTGGGTGAACAGGGCTCGGTGTCCCTGTGGGACTGCAACGGCGCTCTCCACCAGAAGTGGTACCGCATCGGCAGCGAGATCCGTAACCGGGTGAACGGGAAGTGTCTCGACATCCTGGCCGGGCGGCCCGAGAACGGCCAGCTCCTGGTGAGTTGGAGCTGCAACGGGGCGCGGAGCCAGAGCTGGGACTTCTGAGCACCTGCCCGGGCCGGGCCGGCGTAGCGCAGCCGGTGCCGGTCCGGGCGGGCCGGTCCGGGCCGGGCCGAATGCGGCGGCTGCGGCTGGATGGTGGCGCTGCCGCCCGTTCGTGCGGGGGCGGCGGGCGGTGCGCCTCAGGTGTCGTGCCCGCCGCCGGCGCGCAGGAGCGGAACGAGGAGCGCCGCCCCGGCCACGGCGAGTACCGCTGCCGCGCGCAGCACCCATGCGATGGCGTCCGCGTCCGAGGCCGCCGCCTGCGCGGACCCGCTCAGGGCCTCCAGGACCGTCGCGGCCACGCTGACGGCGACCGCGCCCAGGAGCACCAGGGAGGTGAGGACCAGCCCGGACGCGGCGGCGAGGCGGCCCGGGGCCACGTAGGACTGGGTGGCGGCGTTGGTCAGGGCCCAGCCGAGGCCCAGCCCGACCCCGACCACGGCGAACACGGCGGTGTAGAGGGCGAGGGGCCCGCTCCAGGTGAGGACCAGCAGGGCGGCGCCGCTGAGCAGCAGGCCCGCCGCCATCAGCGCCGCCGGCCGCCACCGCTGCGCGAGGTGCCCGGAGAAGTAGCTGGCCGAGCCGGCGCCCACGGAGAGGGCGAGGAAGACCAGTCCCGCGTCCAGCGGGGACAGTCCCCTGGCCTGCTGCAGGTACAGCGCGCACAGCACGGCCACCAGGCAGTAGACGATGTTGGACACCGACCCGGCGAGCGTGATCGTCACGAAGGGCCTGTTGTGCAGCAGCGACAGGTCCAGGAGCGGTTCGGCGGTCCTGGACTCGATCAGTACGAAGGCGACGAGCAGCAGGACCGCCCCGATGAGGACGAGCAGGGTGGCGGGCGAGGCCCATCCCCACCGGCTGCCCTGGTCCACGGCGAGCATCACCGCGGTCAGGCCGCCCGCCAGGGTGACGGCTCCGGGCAGGTCCATCCGGTGCGAGGCGTGTTCGTCGCGGGTGTCGGTCACGAATCTGAGGATGAGGAGGACGGCGGTCGCGCAGACCGGCACGTTCAGCAGGAACACCGCGCGCCAGCTCACGTGCTCGGCGAAGGCGCCGCCCACGAACGGGCCGAGTGCCGTGCCGACGGCGCTGAAGGCGAGGACGGTGCCCACAGCTCTCGCCTGCCGCCGGTCCTGGAAGTACGCGGTCACGACGGCCACGGCCACCGGGAAGACCAGGGCGGCCGTGGCGCCCTGGACGACCCGGCCGGCCACGAGCCAGGGCACGTTCCGCGCGGCGGCGCAGACCACCGAGAGCAGTGCGAACCCGGTCAGGCCCCAGACGATGACGGTCCGGCGGCCGCGGACGTCGGCGAGCCTGCCGCCGACGATCATGAGGGCTCCCAGCGACAGCATGTAGCCGCTGACGAGCCACTGCAGATCGGTCGTCGGGGTACGGAACTCCTTCGCGATCACGGGCAGCATCAGGTTCAGGGCGAACCAGTCCATCTGCACCAGCAGCATCGAGAGCGACGCCGCCGCGATGACCGCCCGGTCGCGGTGGGAGAACAGCGGGCCGGTCGCCGGCCCGGTCGATACCCCTGTCATGGTGCTGCCCCACTCCGTAGCCCTGCTCCCTCAGGGTGCACCCGGATCTTGCGGCGGGCATCCTCCGGGCACGGGGGTCAGTCGGTCCAGACGTCCCACCACTGCTGCGACTGGAAGTTCTTCTGCCACAGCTGGACGCGGGCTCCGTTGCCCGGGATGTTCGCGTCGCGGTCCATGACGGTGTTCCCGCCGGAGTAGAAGCGGGCGTTGTAGATCGCGCGGTCGCCCGACGGGTGGGACCAGCTCTGCTGCGCGGTGTTGTTGCAGTCCCAGATCTGCACCTTGGTGCCGTTGCGGCCGCCGCCGTTGAGGTCGGCGTCCAGGCACTTGCCGGGGAAGCGGTAGCTCTCCAGCGCGCCGTTGTTCCAGAGGTACCAGCGCTGCTGGGTGGTGCCGTTGCACTGCCAGACCTGGACGACCGTGCCGTTGCCGCCGCCGTTCGCGTCCACGTCCAGACACTGGGTGGTCGGGCGTTTGGCGAAGTCGTTGGTGATCCGCACGGGCTGGTTCATCAATCGCTGCGGCGCGGCGGCCGTCACGCCCTGTGCCGGTGCGTCCCAGTACACGGGCCGGGGGGCGGTCCGGACCGCGTCCGCGACCGCACCGGTGGCACCGGCGGCATCGGCGGTTCCGGTCAGAGCGGCGGCGAAGGCGACGGCGGCGGCGGTGACCGCCGCCGACCGGGTGATGCGAGGCATGGCTCTCTCCTGGTTCCTCGGGTGCGTCCGGTACGTACGGGTGCGTACGGGCGGCGGCGCCGAAGGGCGGCGGCGGGGCCCGGCAGGTGCCGGCACGTAGCTGAACACAGCCCGGACCCTCCCCGGCAGAACGCCGATCCGGCCACGGGGGCTTGGACCGCCCGGTGGCGGGCCGGCCGGTACGGCGCTCCCGGGGACAGCCGTGCGCGGCGGCCCGTGCGCGGCGGCCCGCGAACAGTTCGTGCCGCATTTCCCGGTGTCCTCCCGAGGGGCGCCGGTGGCCTGCCCGGCGTGTCACGGGGCAGGTCAAGAACCGCGCACGGCACGGCGCGTCGCCGCAGGACCCGCAACAACACGTGCCGCATACAACGACTCTGGCCGAATGTGCCCCTGGTCCATGCCGGACGGGGACGCGAGCATCCACCGTGTCGGCATGACAACCACCGGACAGGAGCGACCCGTGTCTACTCGTACGTCACGTATCGCCATCGCCGCAGCCACCACCGCCCTCGCCCTGGCTACCGCCGCCACCACCGCGAACGCCGCGCCCGCGCCCGCGCCTGCGGCGGCGAACTGTGTGGTCGACGTCGATTCAGGCAGCAAGCAGTGCTACGGCACCTTCCGGGAGGCCTCGCCGCCTCCACCCAGGGGCGTATCGCGGACGCGCCGCTGTCGGCGAAGCACATCGACCGGAAGCTGGCCGAGCGTCTCAAGGCCTCTCCGGGCCCCGCGGGGGCGCAGGCCGTGCAGCTCGGCGTCATCTACGCGGACTCCAACTACGGCGGCTCGGCCCTGGTCTTAACCGGCGGCAGCGGCTGCCAGAGCGGCAACGGCCGCGACGCCCAGCTCAACCTCGACGGCATCTGGAACAACTCCGTCAGCTCGCTGACCACCCTGTCCTGCTGGCTGGAGCTGTGGGACGCCCCTGACACCTCCGGTATCCACCAGGAGTACCAGCAGTCGACCTCCTACGTCGGGGACGCGATGAACGACCGGGCGAGTTCGGTCGCCCTGCTGTAGAACGCCTGCGCACGGGGCGGCGCCCCGCCCCCGGGGGTCCCGGGGCGGGGCGCCGCCGCGTGCGGTCTGTCAAGTCACGGGATATGGGGACGTGTGGCGCCGGTGGCGGGGAGGGCCTACTGGAGGGGTTCCGCTTCACCGATTCCCTCCGGAGGAGGACTTCTCATGTCCCGTTCGACTCGTAAGCAGCGTTTCGCCATGGTCGCGGTGTCGGCCGCGTTCGTCGGTGCCGGTGTGCTGGTGCCCGGCAGTGCCTTCGCGGCGACGGCGCCCTCGTCGGTCAGCGAGGCCGCCTCGATGACCGTGAGTCATACCGATCTCGCCAAGGGTGACCGCGGTGGTCACGGTGACCATCACAGGGGTGACTGGCACAACAAGCACAAGAGGAAAAACCACCAGGGCAAGAAGAACAACCGGCCCAAGGACGTGAAGAACATGCCGGGCTGCAAGTTCTACAAGGGCAAGGTCTACTGCGAGCACAAGCCCGAGCCGGCCAAGCCCAACCCGGCACCTGCGCCCGCCCCGGCACCTGCACCTGCCCCGGCGCCCGCTCCGGCACCGGCGCCCGCGCCCGCGCCTGCCCCGGCTCCGGCTCCGGCTCCGGCTCCGGCTCCGGCTCCGGCTCCCGGGGGGTGACCTGCCCGTCGCCGGGCTTCTCGTGCCACCCGGGACGCGGGCCCCGCGTCCCGGGTCACGTGCCGCGTCCCTCATGACGCGAAGGCGCGCCCCGTGTTCGTCCGCCGACGTACTCTGGGGCCGCGCTGCTCCTCCGTGCCGCGCCCGCCGCGCGAGAGGACGTCCGCTGCCATGCCACAGCAGCCGCAGGCGGTACCGCCGGGCGGGCAGAGCTTCCGGACCACCGAAGTCGACGTCGCCCGGGACTGGTTGAAGACGTCGTACGGGACGAGCCTGCGCATGGCCGCGCCCGCGCCCGGCAGTGCGTTCCAGTACTCCCGTATCAGCGCCGGCCCGCTGGCGCTCAGCACGCTGGCGCTGCCGACGGAGTACTCCTACGCCACCGGCCCGCTGGGCGCCGTGGCCGTCACGCACGTCGTCGGCGGCCGCATGGTCCGGGAGTGCAAGGACGACATCACCCGGGCCGCGCCCGGTGACGTCCTGGCGATCTCGCAGCCCCATCTCCCCTACGCGGGCCGGGTGTACGCCGCCGAGCTGCGGGCCGTGACGGTGCCGCTCACGCTGGTGCAGGAAGCCGCGGGCCGCCCGGCCGGGCAGGGCCGCCCGCTGCGCTTCACCCGCTTCACCCCCGTCTCCCCTGCCATGGCCGACCAGTGGAAGCGGACCGCCGACTACGTCGGGGAGAGCCTCCTGGCCCTGCCCGCGGACGGTGCGCCGCTGGTGGTCGACGCCGCCGCCAGGCTGCTCGCCGCGACCGTCCTGGCGGCCTTCCCCACCGATGCCCGCCCCGAGCCCGTCCTCGCGGACACCCGCGACGCGACGTCGGAGACCGTCCGCCGCGCCATCGCGTTCATCGAGTCGCACCCCGCGGCCGAGATCGGCCTGGCCGACACGGCCGCCGCCGCCGGCGTCACCCCGCGGGCCCTCCAGTACGCCTTCCGGCGCCACCTCGGCACGACCCCCATGGGGTACCTGCGCCGCGTCCGCCTGGCACAGGCGCACGACGACCTGGTCGCGGCGGATCCCGCGCGGGACACGGTCACGGCTGTCGCCCACCGGTGGGGCTTCCACCACCAGGGGCGTTTCGCCGCCGCCTACCGGCAGGCGTACGGGGTCCTGCCCCGGCACACGCTCACCGGCCCCTGACGGATCAGCCCGGCGCCCCCGCGGCTCCGCCGGCCCGCGCGCGCCCCGGCGGGCGGACCACGACGAGGTGCTCCCCGTGCGGCGCGGCGTCCAGGCCCGCCTCGACCAGGATCACGGCGAGGGCCGTGCGGAGCGCCTGGTGCAGCCCCGCCAGGGAGGTGAGCCGGCCGAGGTCCTCCTCGTGGCCGTGGACCTGGACGGTCGGCCGCAGCACCTCACGGGCGGCCCACCCCACCATGACCCCCTCGGCGTCCGCCCACACCCGCAGGCCGTCCTGCGCGGGCGTCGAGGTGTCGAACCCGGCGCGGCGCAGGACCTGCCGGACCCGCTCGCACTCGCCGCTTCCCTCCTCGTCGCGGGGTCCGGCGTCCGTCGTGGCCTGTGTGGGATGCATGTGCCCAGTTCAGCGGGGAGGCGCCGACGGTGAAAGCCACTGCGCGAAGAGATCCCCGCCGCCAGAGCCGGAAAACGATACGGCCGTCCTGTGCCGTCCGTACGGGGCCGTCCGCGCGAGCCGGCGCACGTGGACCGCCCAGGCGGCCGTCCCGCCCAGGGGCACCTTCGTCGGGGCGTGGCGCCTGTGGTGGGATGGCCCGATGACCGCCACAGTGCTCTGGGAGCGCGAACTGCACCAGCGGGGCGGCGCTTCCGTTTTCGTCGTGGGGCCTGACTGTGTCGTCCTGCACGAGCGGCACACCCGGCTCGTCTGCCTGGAGCGCGCGGACGGCGCGGTGCGCTGGGACGTCCCGCTCGGTACCTGGCCCCGCGGGATCGTTCTCGCCGGAGACCGGGTGCTGGTGCTGCCGCAAGCACCGAACCTGCTGTCCTGCATCGATCTGCGGACGGGTGCGTCGATGTGGAGCGTCCCGACACCGAGGTGGACGGGAAACCTCGCGGTCCACTCGGACACCGTGGTGACGGGCGGCTGGCGCGGCTACACCCCGATGAGTGGCCTGGACCTCGCCGACGGGAGCGTCCGGTGGACGACACCGTCGCCGGTGGCGTCCGTACGGACCCTTGCGTGGGCCGGCGGGGTGCTGACCGGCAGCGGGTACGAGGCGGTTCTTCTCGATCCGGCCGACGGGAGCGACCTGGCGCGGTGGCGGCTGCCGGACCCGCTCGCGGGACCCGACGCGAAGGTCTTCGTCCCCGTGGATGCGGAGCGGGTGGTGGCGGTCTGCGAGGCCTCGTCCCTGGTGAGCTTCGGGGCCGGCGCGGACAAGCCCGCCCGGCTCGGATCCTACGATCCGTTCGGGGCGGTCGGATACGTCCACGGGTCGGTCTGGATGCTGCGGTCAGGCAGAGGGTTCCTCGCGGTGGATCCCGCCGACGGGACGTCGCCGTGGTCGGTCGAGGCGGATCGGCGGATGGTGGTCGACCCGCTGCCGTACGCCGACGGCCTCCTGGTGGGGGACGCAAACGGCGGCATCCGGCGGTTGGGGCCCGACGGCCGGACCGTGGAGGGGTGTTCCCTGCCGGGTCGGCGCCTGGACGCGCTGGCCGCCGCAGATGACGGCGGGCTGTTCTTCGCGGCGAAGGGAACCTTCGGCTCCTTCGCCTTCACCCCGAAAGCCCGGCGGCCGATCACATCCGCAGCCGGCGCGGGGACCCCCTCCGTCCGCGAACCCACCCGGCAGGATCCGAAGGAGAGGCCCTAGGTGCGGTGCCAGACGCCGCGGGGCAGGCGGGACTTTGCGGGCACGGCCTAGGTTCTGTCTCTTTGGTCAGCGTCGGGTCCAGATGAGGATGCCGGCGAGGTGGAGTGCGGCCTGGTAGGCGATGGCGAGCTTGTCGGTTCGTGTGGCCAGGCCGCGCCACTGCTTGAGCCGGTTGATGCAGCGTTCGACCGTGTTCCGCTGCTTGTAGACCTCTCGGTCAAAGCCAGGCGGGCGGCCGCCTCGGTGGCCTCGCCGCAGGCGGTGGCCGATCTGGTCGGACGGCTGCGGGACGACCGCGCGGATGCCCCGGCGTCGCAGGTGGCTGCGGATGGCTCGGGAGGAGTAGGCCCGGTCGGCCAGAACGACGAAGGGGCGGGTCCGCGGCCTGCCCGTGCCTCTGCGGGGCACCCGGATGCGGGCCATCACCGTCTCGAAGGCGGGTGCGTCACCGGCCTGGCCTGCGGTGACGGTGAATGCCAGCGGCCGTGCCCCACCGTCCGCGGCCAGGTGAACCTTGGTGCTCAGCCCGCCGCGTGAGCGTCCGAGCGCGTGATCGGAGGGCTCGCCGGAGCGGGCCGCCCCCTTTTGCGTGCGCCGGCCGCGTGCTGGTGGGCCCGGACGACCGTGGAGTCCACTGACACGGTCCAGTCGATGTCGTCGTCGGCGTCCGCCGCTGCCAGGACGGAGGCGAGGATTTTCTCCCAGGTGCCGTCGACGGCCCATCTGAGCAGTCGTTTGTGAGCGGTCTGGAACGACCCGAGCTCGTCGGGCAGGTCCCGCCAGGGCGAGCTCGTGCGGTACTTCCAAGCGATGGCCTCAAGGGTGCGGCGGTGGTCGGCCCACCGCCGGCCGCGGACCGGATCGGCCGGCATCAGCGGCTCGATCCGGCCCCACATCGCATCAGTGATCACTAATCGGACAGACACATCCGATCAACTGACCAACCCATCAAAGAGACACGCTCTAGGCGCCGGTGTCCGCGACCGTACGCCCAGGAGAGCCGGACCGTGCAGAAGACGGCGGGCGGGTTGCGGTAAGGGCGCCGGGGGTTGCGCTGGAGTGCGCTCCAACTCGTAGGGTCCGCCGGTATGACGATGCGATACAGGTTCCTGGGCGGAACCGGACTCGAAGTGAGTGTGCAGTGCCTGGGCACGATGATGTTCGGGGCGGTGGGGAACCCCGACCACGAGGACTGCGTACGGATCGTCCACGCGGCCCTGGACGCCGGCATCAACTTCGTGGACACCGCGGACATGTACTCGGCCGGCGAGTCCGAGACCATCGTCGGGAAGGCGCTGCGCGGCAGGCGGCGTGAGGGCGTGGTGCTCGCGACCAAGGGGCACTTCCCGATGGGCGAGGGGCGCAACCGCGGCGGCAACTCCCGGCGCTGGCTGACCCGGGCGGTGGAGGACAGCCTGACGCGGCTGGGCACCGATGTGATCGACCTCTACCAGGTGCACCGCCCGGACCCGCGCACGGACATCGAGGAGACCCTCGGGGTGCTGGGTGACCTGGTGCGGGCGGGCAAGATCCGGGCGTTCGGCTGTTCCACCTTCCCGGCGGAGGAGATCGCCGAGGCGCACCACGTGTCCGAGCGGCGCGGGCTGGCCCGGTTCCGGACCGAGCAGCCGCCGTACTCGATCCTGGCGCGCGGGGTGGAGAGGGACGTGCTGCCGGTCGCCGGGCGGTACGGGATGGGGGTGCTGACGTGGAGTCCGCTGGCCTCGGGGTTCCTCAGCGGGCGGTACCGGGCCGGGCGGGAGGTCGATCTGAGCCGCGGGCGGGCGGCGCTGACGCCGGCGCGGTTCGATCCGGCGGTGCCGGGGAACGCGGCGAAGCTTGAGGCGGCCGGTGAACTGATGGATGTGGCGGCGGAGTTCGGCTGCACGCTGCCGGAGCTGGCGGTGGCTTTCCCGCTGGTGCACCCGGCGGTCACCTCGGTGATCGTGGGGCCGCGGACGATGGAGCAGCTGGAGTCGCTGCTGAAGGGGGTTTCGGTGGTGCCGGACGACGCGGTTCTGGACCGGATCGACGAGATCGTGCCGCCGGGCACCAACCTGTACCAGCCGGACGGCGTGTGGCGGCCGGCCGCCCTGACCGATCCCGCCCTGCGCCGCCGGCCTGCCGGGGACCGCTGAGCCGGGGCCGTTCCGTTCCCGCCCCCGCCCCTCGGGGGGCGGCCGGTTTTTTGGCGCGTCCTCAAAAGAGCCGCAGGAAAGGGGGTTTGGGGGCGGGAGAGCGGGTCAGACGCGTGATACCGGAAGCCGCCGCCTCGGGCGGGGTGCTCCCGGAGCGGGCCCCGCCGCGGCCGCCCTTCCCCCCGGCGTCCTGCGGCAGGCCCGCCGGCACGACGGGCTGCCGCCCGGATCCGTACGGCACCTGGGCACGCCCGGTGCCGGCCCCCTCCCCGGCCGGTACCGGGGGCCGCCCGGCCAACCCCCGGCGCCGGCGCTCGTACCGCCGCCCCCGGGCCACGGATGCGACGGCAGCCCGGCCGGCGCCCTCGTCGTCGGGACGCTCACGGGGCCTTGTCGGCGTTGGGGCGCTGCGTGGTCTTCCTCCCCGGCCGGCGGATGATGTCGTCGTCGCCCGCCTGGCGGGGGATGTAGGAGAAGCCTTCCTCGGTGTCCGGGTCGTAGTGGACGACCGTGCCGTTCTCCTCCAGGGTCTGGCGCCAGGAGGCCAGCCGGGACCGGTCCGAGCCGGTCGGCTCCTTGCCGGCGCGGCTGCGGCCTTCGGCCCGGAGCATCGCCAGCGGGTAGGCCCAGCGGTGCTCCTGCTTCACGAACCAGGGGATGAGGTCGTCGTCGCGTACGATGCGCCGCTCAAGGCCCCGGCGGCGCCGGAAGTTGCCCCACATCGAGGCGACGGTCTCGATGCCGTACTTGCGCCGGTACTCCTCGATCATCCACTGGTACGTGCGCCCCTCCTCGAACCACCGGATCACCTCCGACTCGTCCTGGATCTTGCGCTTTCCCATGAGCCCCGCCCTGACCTGCTCTGACCTGCTCTGACCTGGTGACACTTGCACGCTACAGGGCCGGGCGACGGCCGCGCCGCCGGGGGCAGGCGCGGCGGCTCTGCCCGGCTGCTGCGGGCGGGCGCCTCGTGCCGCCGACGCGCGGAGCCGCTCTTCACGTGCGGTACCGGGGCCGTGCGCCCGCGGCTGTTCGGGGGAACCGCGGGCCGGCCGGTCCTTCCGGCGCCCGGTGGGGGCATCCATGGACGAAACGAGAGAGGGACGCGATGCCGCTCTATCTGTCGAGGTTCAGCTACACGCCGCAGACGTGGGCGAGGCTGATCAGCCGGCCCGAGGACCGTGCGCAGGCCGCCCGGGCGTACATCGAGTCCGTCGGCGGGAAGCTCCACGGCTTCTGGTACGCCTTCGGCACCCACGACGGCTACAACCTCTGGGAGGCTCCGGACAACGTGTCCATGGCCTCGGTCGCGCTGGCGATCAGCGGCGGTGGCGCGCTCGGCTCGTTCGAGACGACCGTTCTCCTGAGCGTCGACGAGACGCTCGATGCCCTGCGCGGGGCCGCGGACGTCCGCTACCGGCCTCCCGGCGCGTAGCCCGTGCCGGGCCCGGCCCTTACAGCTCGTGGCAGGCGGCAGGCCCCGTCCTGCGGGGCTCGGACCTGCGGCCGGCCCGGTGACTCTGCGCCCGCGTTGCGCGGCGCGGGCGCCGGTCGGCCGGGTCCGGCAGACGACACTGGGTCCATGAGTGAGCACCTCTTCACCTCGGACGACACCAGCGCCGGCCTCGACCCGGACGCTGTCGGCCCACCCCGCCACGCGCACCACCTGCGGTACCGGAGTCCCGAGGGGCAGGCGCTGCAGGACGGCCTCACGGTGGTGACGTGTGCCTGCGGCCTGACGACCCCGGCGCTGGCGAACGACGACGCGCGGCTGGTGTACGAGGAGCACCGCAACGCGATCCGTGACGAGTTGGCCTGAGGGGGGCGGCCGGGCCGGGGCCGGCCGCCGGGGTCTCAGAGCATTTCCTTGATCTTGGCGACGGCGAAGCCCCAGCCCTGTGCGAGGGTGGGCCTGCCGGGTACGGCCACTTCCCCGGGGTTCGTCAGGACGTCGAGGAGGACGGGTCCGGGTGTCGCGAAGGCGCGGCGGACGGCGTCGTCCAGGTCGGCCGGGTCGCTGACGCGGATGCCGTCGATGCCCAGGGCCCGGGCGACGGCGGCGAAGTCCGGGTTGTCGAGTTCGGTCCCGAACTCGGGCAGGCCCGCCTGTTCCTGTTCCAGTTTGACCATGCCCAGGCGGTGGTTGTCGAAGACGACGAGTTTGACGGGCAGGCCGTATGTCTTGATCGTCATCAGGTCGCCGAGGAGCATGCTCAGTCCGCCGTCGCCGCAGAAGGCGACGGTCTGGCGGTCGGGTGACCACAGCTGGGCGCCGATGGCCTGGGGCATGGCGTTGGCCATCGATCCGAGGTTGTAGGAGCCGATCAGGCGGCGGGTGCCGCGCATGGTGACGAGGCGGGAGAGCCAGACGGTGGCCATGCCGGTGTCGGAGGTGAAGACGGCGTCGTCGGCGGCGTGGGTGTCCACGGCGGCGGCGAGCGCCTCGGGCCGGATCATGTGGTGGGGGTTGTCCAGGGCGGCGCGGGCCCGGCCGCCCGGGTGCTGTTCGTGGGCGGGGTCGGCCAGGTGCTGCTGGCCTTCCTGCCAGCGGACGAACTTCTCCCGGGCGTCGTCCAGGTGGGTGCGGTCGGGGGCCTGGTCCAGGAGGGGCAGCAGGGCGCGCAGGGTGGCGCCGACGTCGCCGGCGAGGCCGATGTCCACGGGGGTGCGGCGGCCCAGGTGGTCCTCGCGGCTGTCGATCTGGACGGTCCGGGTGTCCTGCGGGTACCACTCCCGGTAGGGGAAGTCCGTTCCGAGCATGAGGAGGGTGTCCCCGCTGTCCAGTGCGTGGGCGGCGGCGGGGTTGCCGATCAGGCCGGTCTGGCCGACCTGGAAGGGGTTGTGGTCCTCGAAGCCCTCCTTGGCCTTCAGGGTGAGGACCATGGGCGCGGCGAGCTGTTCGGCGGTCCGCATGACCTCGGTGCGGGCGTCGCGGGCGCCGGCGCCGACCAGCAGGGTCACCCGGGAGGCGGCGTTCAGCAGGGCGGCGGCCCGGGTGAGGGCGGGGTCGTCGGGGCGGGTGACGGCGCGGTCCAGTGCGAAGCGCACGGGCCGGTCCTCGCTCAGTTCCCGGTCGCCGAGGTCGCCGGGGACGGTCAGGACGGCGACCCCGCCCTGGGTGACGGCGGCGCGTACGGTGCTCTCCAGCATGCGCGGCATCTGGTCGGGGGAGGTGACGGTGGCCCGGTGGACGGCGACGTCACGGAAGAGGAGGTCGTTGTCGACCTCCTGGAAGTAGTCGCTGCCGATCTCGGCGAGCGGGACCTGGCCGCAGATGGCCAGGACGGGTGCGCGGGTCTTGGCGGCGTCGTAGAGGCCGTTGAGGAGGTGTACGGAGCCGGGGCCCACGGTGCCCATGCACACGCCCAGCGTGCCGGACAGCTGTGCCTGGGCGCCGGCGGCGAAGGCGGCGGCCTCCTCGTGGCGGCAGCCCACCCAGCTCAGGGTGGCCGAGGTGCGGATGGCCTCGGTCAGCGGGTTCAGGGCGTCGCCGACGACACCGAAGACGTGCTGGACTCCCAGCTCCTCGAGTGCGTTGACGATCACATGGGCGACGGTGCGTGCCACGGGAGTACACCTCGGTCCGGTCTCAGCGGGTGAAGCGGCCGGGACCGGCCGCCTGCCAGGCGCCTGCCCAGCCTTCGGGGGGTGATGCGAGGAGTTCTCCGGGAGCGAGCCAGGTGCGCGGTTGCGCGCAGCAGCGGGCGGTGTGCGGGTCCACCCGGTGGAGGAGCGTGTGGGGTGCAGCTGGTCCGGGTGGCTGACGCCCGTGGCCGCCGTGATCTGCCGGGCGCTGTCGACGGTCGCCTGCTGGCAGCGGTGCGCGCGCCGGGACTTGTCGCCGGCGTCGAGGGCGCGGGCGCGGCGCGCGTCCTGGGTGGCGACGCCGACGGGGCGGGTGCTGGTGTGGCAGCGCTGGGCCCGGAGGCGGCCGAGGGCGAACATCATCGCGCGGGCCGAGTGGGTGAAGTCGGCGCCCTGGACGAGGCGTCGTACGAGGTCTGCGCCGGTGGCGACCTTGCCGGGGGCGCCGGTCCTGACGCGTTCGCGCAGCGTGTCTCCCGCGGGGCGGGCCGGGCGGGCCGCGGTGCTTTACGAGGGCCGCTCCGGGCGTCCGCCGGGGTCGGCGCCGGGGTCGAGGTCGAGGTCGAGGAGTGCGGTGGAGAGGGCCTCGGTGGGCGCGGGGTGGATCCACAGCGGGGTCCGCGCGAGGTCGCCGGCCGTGATGCCGCAGCTCATGGCGACCACCAGCGGCTGGATCAGGGTCGCGGCCTGCGGGCCCATGAGGTGGGCGCCCAGCAGCAGTCCGGTGCGGCGGTCTGCGAGCACCTTGCAGAAGCCGGTGCCGTCCTCCAGGGCCCAGCCGTAGGCGGTGTCGCGGAAGCGGCGTACGGAGACGGCGTAGTCGAGTCCTTCCTGCCGGCACTGCTGCTCGGTCCGTCCGGCCTGTGCGATCTGGGGGCGGGTGAACACCCCTGCGGGGACGGCCTCGTGGGAGGTGCGGACCGGGTCGCCGGGGTGCAGCAGGTTGTGCGCCACCACCCGTGCCTCCCGGTTCGCGACGTGCTTGAGCGGGAACGGTGTGCACACGTCGCCCAGGGCGAACACCCCGGGGGCGGTGGTGCGCTGGAAGGCGTCCACGACGACGCGGCCGTCGTCGTGGAGGTCGATCCCGGCCCGGGCGGCGTCGATCCGGTCGCTGTTGGGGGTGCGGCCCACCGCGACGAGCAGGGTGTCCGCCTCGACCGTCGTGCCGTCGTCCAGGACCAGGCGCAGCCGTCCGGGCTCCCCCTCGACGCGGGTCAGGGCCGTGCCGGTGCGTACGTCGTAGCGGTCGGCGGCGATCGTCGTGTAGGCGGTGGCGATGCTCTCGTCCTGGGCGGAGAGCAGGGTGTCCTCCTGCTCGATGAGTGTGATGCGGCTGCCGGCGGCGTGGAAGACGTGCGCGAGTTCGGCCGCGATGTAGCCGCCGCCCAGTACCGCCAGGTGGTGGGGCGGCCTCTCCAGGCGCATCACGGTGTCGGAGGTCTCGTACGGCAGGCCGCTTTCCTGTACCGGTGGCGGTACGGCCGGGCGGCTGCCGGTGGCGAGGACGACCTGCTCGCCGCGGAGGGTGACGGTGCCGGCGCCGGCGCCGGTGCCGGCGCCGGTGGTGACGAGCAGGGTGCGCTCGCCGGTGAAGCGGGCGTGTCCCTTGAGCACGTGGATGTTCGGGTCGTCGCGCCGGCCCTGTTCGCCCTCGGCGGCCTCGCGGTCCAGGCGGCCGAAGACGCGTTCGCGTACGGCGGGCCAGTCGACGCCGTCCAGCCGTGCCCGCACGCCGAACCGGCCGGCGTCGCGGATCCCGTCGGCGAGGTCGGCGACGTGTACGAGCATCTTGCTGGGGATGCATCCGCGGTTCAGGCAGGTGCCGCCGAAGGGGCCTTCGTCGATGACGGCCACGTCCAGGTGGGCGAACCGTTCGTCGACGACGGCGTTGCCGGAGCCCGCCCCGACGATCACGAGGTCATGAGATCGCATGCGGCGGAACGTACCCCCGCCCGGGGCCGGCGCCCGCGACCGGCGCGCCCCCGGGCGGCGTGCCGGTCCGCCGTCCGGTGCCGGGGACGGCCCCGGCCCGCGGGCGGGCGCGGGCCCCGGACTAGCCTGCGGGGCATGGCTTTACGACCTGATGAGTTCTACGACCACGCGCTCGCCGCCGCGGATGACGAGCGGCGGCTGCCGCTCGCACGCATGACGGGGTGGGACATCAGCCCGTTCGAACCGGAGGGGCTGCGCGTCGCGCCGCTGCGCCCCCCGGTCGTGCCCGAGCCCCCGCGGCACGGCGAGGATCCCGCGCAGTGCCGTGCGTGCCGTGAGCGGGACGCCGGGATCTGGTTCAACGACCGCTGGCGGCTCACCCGTGTCACGGGGGTCGGGGTGCCGCTGGTGCTGATGCTGCATCCGCGTGAGCACTACGACATGGCCGACCTGCCCGATGGGCTGGCGGCCGAGCTGGGGGTGCTGTCCGCGCACGTCGTCCGCCACGTGCAGGCCCTGCCGCACATTGCGCGGGCCCACGTGTACCGCATCGGGGACGGGGGCGCGCACCTGCACATCTGGTTCTTCGCCCGGCCCGAGGGCCAGACCCAGCTGTACGGGTCGTGGATGCCCGTCTGGGACGATCTGCTGCCCGAGTACCCGGCGGATGTCGCGGACGCGGAGGCGGCGGTCGTGGCGGACGCCCTCGTCTCCTCCGCCGGGGGCCGCCGCACGCCCGGCGGCGGGGCGCCGCACGACCGGCCCGGCGCGGCCGTCTCCTGAACGGGCTCACCCCCGGCGCCGCCTGCCCGGCGGCGCCGGGGGTGAGCGCGGTCGGGGGCCGGGGGTCCCCCGGACGGACGGTCCGGCGGGCCCCGGCCTGCGGCCGGCCGGAGGATGGGCGCGGGAACGGGTGACGGGAGCCGACCAGGATGGCGAACTCCGCCGGTTGTTCGAGCAGGGCGCGCGGCGTCCTGGCAGGCGTGCTGGTCCTGGCCGCCGTCGCCGTGAGCGGGTGCGGCGCGGGGGCCGGCGACGCGGGGCAGGGGCCGGGGGCCGCGGTCCGTGCCCGGGCGGCGCGTTCCGGCAGGGTCAGCGTCGTCTACGAGGACAAGGCGCTCCGGCCCAAGGAGCGGCAGGTCGTGGCGCTGATCCGGAACTCCGGTGTGCTGGAGCGGGCGGCCGGCTGGGTCGGCGGGGCGCTCGTCCTGCCGCACGACCTGGTCGTGAAGGTGACCGCCGCGGTGCCGCCGGGTGTCACCGACGCCGTCACCCAGCCCGACGGCAGGACGATCTTCATCCCGCCGGCGTTCCTGGTCGAGGTCGAGGACGCCCTCGCCGACGTCGTGAAGGGCGTCGACCGGCCGGCCCCGTTCCCCGCGTCCCAGTACAACACCGGCGATCTGACCGTGCTGTCGACCGAGTTCATCTTCGGCCATGAGCTGGGCCATGCCCTGCAGCGCCAGCTCCTGCTGGCCAACCTCGGTCTCGAAGAGGACGCGGCCGACGGCTTCGCGTCCTTCTACACCGTCAACGAGGTCGGGCCGGGCCCGTCGCTGGCCGCCGCGATGCTCTTCGACGAGATCGCCCGCAAGGAGGGCCGGCTGACCCTGGAGAACCTGGCGAGCGACCATCCCGTCACCCAGCAGCGGGTCTTCACCTTCCTGTGCTATCTGGAAGGCAGCGACCCGGGCACCTACCGGAAGCCGCTGGTCGACGGCGGCTACCTCCCCAAGAGCCGCGCCCCCTTGTGCCCGCAGGCGTGGGCGATGCTGGACTACGGCTGGTGGACCCAGCTCCAGCCGCACTTCAGCGGGGCGTTCAGGGCCCGGGGCGACGGGGAGCAGAAGAAGGCGCACGCGCGGCTGATCGCGGAGACGCAGGCTCTGGCGGAGCGGATCGACGAGCTCCGCACCGGCGGCTGAGCCCGCCGCCGGTGTGCGGTGGGGTGCTGCGGCGGGCCGCGCGTCTGGTGCCGCGGTCCTCCGGGAGGGATCATGGCGGCGCGCGTTGGCCGTCATCGCCGCAGCGAGTGCAGGAGGTACGTGTGTCCACAGCGTCGAGTCATGCGTCGGGGAGTTGTGAGGTTCCGCTGCTCCGCGAGACGATCGGGGACAACCTCGACCGGACCGTGCGGCGTTTTCCCGGGCGGGACGCCCTGGTGGACGTGGCCGCCGGCCGCCGGTGGACGTACGCGGAGCTGGCCGCCGACGTGGACGCGCTCGCCCTGGGGCTGCTGGACCTCGGGATCGTCCGGGGCGACCGGGTCGGTGTGTGGGCGCCCAACCGCGGCGAGTGGACGCTGGTGCAGTACGCCACCGCGAAGATCGGGGCGATCCTGGTCACCGTGAACCCGGCGTACCGCTCGCACGAGCTGGAGTACGTGCTGGGGCAGTCCGGGATCCGGCTGCTGGTCGCGGCGGAGCGTTTCAAGACCTCCGACTACGCGGCGATGATCGAGGAGGTCCGGCCGCGGTGTCCGGGGCTGGAGTTCACCGTGCTGTTCGACGGGCCGCGCTGGGACGCGCTGCTGGAACGCGGGCGCGGGGCCGATCCGGCCGTACTGGCGCGGGCGCAGGCCGCGCTGGACGCGGACGACCCGATCAACATCCAGTACACCTCGGGCACCACGGGCTTCCCCAAGGGGGCCACCCTCTCGCACCACAACATCCTCAACAACGGCTTCTTCGTGGGTGAGCTGTGCGGATACGACGAGCGTGACCGGGTGTGCATCCCGGTGCCGTTCTACCACTGCTTCGGGATGGTGATGGGCAACCTCGCCTGTACCAGCCACGGTGCGGCGATGGTGATCCCCGCGCCCGCCTTCGACGCGTCGGCGACGCTGGCGGCGGTGGAGGCGGAGGCGTGCACCTCCCTGTACGGGGTCCCCACCATGTTCATCGCCGAGCTGGCCGACTCCGGGTTCGACGGGTACGACCTGTCGAGTCTGCGCACCGGGATCATGGCGGGCTCGCCGTGCCCGGTGGAGGTCATGACCGAGGTCATCGAGCGGATGGGGATGGCCGGGGTGTGCATCTGTTACGGCATGACGGAGACCTCGCCGGTGTCCACGCAGACCCGGGCGGACGACCCGGTGGAGCGGCGGGTCTCCACGGTGGGCCGGGTCGGCCCGCACCTGGAGGTCAAGGTGGTCGATCCGCGGTCGGGCCGGACCGTCGCGCGCGGCACCGCGGGGGAACTGTGCACGCGGGGTTATTCGGTGATGCTCGGTTACTGGGGCGAGCCCGCCAGGACGGCGGAGGCCGTCGACGCGGAGGGCTGGATGCACACCGGTGACCTGGCCGTCATGGACGGTGAGGGATACCTGAGCATCACCGGCCGGATCAAGGACATGGTGATCCGGGGAGGCGAGAACCTGTACCCGCGCGAGATCGAGGAGTTCCTCCATGCCCACCCCGACGTGCTGGACGTGCAGGTCATCGGGGTGCCGGATCCGAAGTACGGGGAGGAGCTGATGGCGTGGGTGCGGATGCGCGAGGGGGCCGAGCCGCTGACCGCGCAGGCGGTCCGCGCGTACTGCGCGGGGCGCCTGGCCCACTTCAAGATCCCCCGCTACGTCCATGTCGTGGAGGAGTTCCCGATGACGGTCACCGGGAAGATCCGCAAGGTCGAGATGCGGGCGATGGCGGCCCGCCTGCTGGAGGAGGGGGCGGCGGCCCTGTCGTAGGAGCCCGCCTGCGGTCCGGGCCCGCGGGTGGCGGCGGGGCGTACCGCCGGGGGTGTGACCGCCGGAGGTGTGACGGCCGGGGTGGACGGTTGGGGGTGTGACGGCCGGATGGCTGCATCGGGGGTGTGGGGTGGGGGGCGGGTGGGAACGATCGGGACGGCTGCGCACCTGCGGCCCGTATGACCGATCGAGAAGGACGCCGATGGCTACAGGCATTGTGAAGTGGTTCAACTCGGAGAAGGGGTTCGGGTTCATCCAGCAGGACGACGGCGGCCCGGATGTGTTCGTGCACTTCTCCGCCATCCAGACGACCGGCTTCAAGGAGCTCGCCGAGGGTGCGAAGGTCGAGTACGACGTCACCCAGGGCCCCAAGGGACCGCAGGCCGAGCAAGTGGTGCCGATCGGCTGACAGAGCGGCGTGTCCCGCCCCGTGACGGGAGCCCCCGCCGGACCTCTCCGGCGGGGGCTCCCGTGGGTGGCGGGCCCTGGTGGCGGGGCCGGTGGCCGCCGGTTTCGGACCGCGGCAGGTGAACCACCGGCGGGTGGGTGTGGTCTTCCCGCGGCTGCCTCCGGGGAATCACCCGCGGCTGCCGCTCGCGCTGGGCGACATCTGCGTCGACGAGGGCGACCGGGGCACCTTCTGGCAGGTGCTGCGGTTCGGTGTCCGGAACCTCTGCGACCCCGAGCCGGACGAGTCGAGTGGCTGGTCGTGGACACCTTCGGGCACCGGCCCGGGACGGTGACGCTTCCCCCGGGGTGCGGGCCGCCGCCCGGGTGACCCGGGCTCAGCTCGCGGTGGAGGAGAGCCGGGTGGCGCGGACCGGCCGCCGTCTGAAGGCCGGGACGGCCAGCAGGGCGAAGCCGAGGGCCGCCGCCGTGAGGTGGCCGATCGTGGTGAAGTCCGGCAGCGGCCCGCTCCACTCGGCGCCGCCGAGCGGCCAGGCGAGGACGAAGACGGCCCAGGGCAGGCGGCCCCGGCGGGGCAGGGCGAGCGTGCCGAGCGCCAGCACGGTCTGGGCGCCGTAACTGACCCCGTAGTCCAGGGCGTGCCGCACGTCCTCGGGGTAGCGGCCGTGGCGCAGGGCGACGGTGATGACGGCGGCGGTGAGCAGGGTGGCCGCGACATGCCCGCCGAGAAACACGGCCACGGCGCGCGTCTTTCCCCAGCGGTGCTCGGTCCAGGCCAGGAAGCAGCAGACTCCCAGGCCCAGGGTGATCAGGGTGCCCGCGAAGCCGGTCGAGGTGACGTCGGTGAGGGTGCCGTCGAAGAACAGCGCGCTGCCGAGGAGCGCGGACAGCGGATGATCCCGCAGGTTGTCCAGGTTGGTGCTGAGGTGTCCCAGCACGGCGGCCGCCCGGTCGGCGGACAGCACGTGGCCGGTCCAGGCGTGGCCGGCCAGGAGCAGGCAGAGGTAGGCGAGGGTCAGCGGCGCCCGGCGCGGGTAGCGCCGCAGGACGCGGAGCGCCCGGCGTGAAGGGCCCGGCGGTGACTGGGAGTTCATACCGCGGCATTCTCCGGGCCGGGCCGCGGGCGGAGAGCGCCGGGCCCGGGCCGGCCGGCCGGGTGCGGCCGGAGGGGGCCGGAGGCGGCGCAGGGTGCTGGTGCGCGGCGCCGTACCCCGCCGGGGTGGAGGGCCGCGGCGGGCGGACCGCGGGTCAGAGTCCCAGTTCGATGCCGAACCCGTCCGCGCCGGGAGCCGGGACCCGGTCCGGGTTCTCCCGGTCGGCGGCGTCCGGGGCCGGGGCGGGCTTCGGGCCGGCCGGGGCGGGCTTGGGGGTGTCGGGCTTGTGCTCGCAGTAGACCTTGCCCTGGTAGAACTTGCAGCCCGGCATGTTCTCCACGTCCCGGGGCTTCTTGTTCTTCCTGCCCTTCGACCTGTCCTTGCCGCCGTGCTCGTGGTGGTCGGCCGTGTTTCGGTGGTCGCTCTTCGTGTGGTCGCCGTGACCGGACGCGAACGCGGCCGCCTCGGTGTGCGGCGTGGTCTGGGCGGCGAATGCGCTGGTGGGGACCAGTGCGCCTCCTGTGACGAGCGCGGCCGAAACGGTGAACATCGCGAAACGCTGCTTCCGGGAAGTGCGGGCCATGAGGAGTTCTCCAGAGCGGGAGGCGGTGGGGGGTTCCCGAGAACAAAGACGGAATGTCCGCTTTGCCCTCTTGTTAAGAGCCTGGCCGCGGGACTTCACGGGGCGGTCCGCCGACTGTCACAGGCCTGTGACGGGGCACGTCGCGTACGGCCCGCGGCTCCGGCCAGCCCGGCGGCCGCGGGCGGGGCCGGGCGCCAGGCCCCTTCCGGGGGCGCGGCCGGGGCGCGGCGCGGGCGCCAGAGGACGGCGGCACCCAGCACCAGGCACCCGGCCACCGCGAGGCCGCCGCCCGCGGCGGTACAGGCCAGGGTGAGGCCGGGCGAGGCCCCGGCGAGGCGGGGCAGGGCGTTGACGGGGGCGGTGGCGCAGATCAGCAGGAGGCCCAGCCGCGCGGGCGCACGGGCGCCGGCCTCCTGCGCAGGCGGCGCGGCACCCGGTCGGCGATCGTCGCCGCCGCCGCGGGCAGCAGGGTGAGGGAGAAGACGGCCAGGCCGGTCCACTGCCACGTCATGGGGGTGTCCTTGGTGGTGCGCGTGCCCCGGGTCGGATTCCGCTTCGGTGTCCGGGTGCCCGCACCGCGCGGGCCTCCCGCGGCTCCCGCGCCGCCTGCGCAGGGTAGCGGCGGCGGGGAAAGGGGCGGGCGGCGGGCCCGGGCGGCGCGGGAGGGTGCCGGGGATCCGGGAATGCCCCAGGGGGTGTCCTGCCGGTCAGGGCGGATCAGGGAGCGGTGGCCGGTGCCGTGGGGTCTCCCCAGGCCCGCCAGGGCCGAGGGAAGCATCGCAGGGCGAGGGAGGCGACGCGGAGCGTCGCCGACCGGGGGCAGCGCGGCGGGGCGCGGTGCCGGGCGCCGCTCCCTGATCCGCCCTGACCGGCAGGACACCCCCCAGGCCGGACGCGGCCGCGCTCCGTACCGGGGCGCTTCCGCTTCCGTGCCTGCCGCGTCCGTGCGGCGTGCGGGCGGGGTCTGTCAGCCGGCGGTGCCGAGCAGCAGTTGCGCGGCGGCCGTCGCCCCGTCCGTGCGGACGAGGCCGGCCACGGCCTTCGCGCGTGCCCGGGTCCTGGGGTCCAGGGCCGTTGCGAGTGCGGCCGACAGGGTCTCGCGGGTCGGGTCCGCTCCGTCGTGCGCCGCGCCGATGCCCAGCTCGGCGACGCGGGCGGCCCAGTACGGCTGGTCGGCCATCTGCGGTACCACCACCTGCGGGGTGCCGGCCAGGGCGGCCGTGGTCGTGGTGCCCGCGCCTCCGTGGTGGACGACGGCCGCCACCCGGGGGAAGAGGGTGTGGTGGTCGGCCTCCCCGACACGGAAGCAGTCGTCCTGGTCGTCGACCGGGGCCAGTTCGGCCCAGCCGCCGGACAGGAGCACGCGGTGGCCCTGTGCGCGGACGGCCTCGACGGCCGCCCGGGCGACGCCCTGCGCGTCGCGGACGGGGATGCTGCCGAAGCCCACGTACACCGGCGGTGTGCCGGCGTCGAGGAACGCCTGGAGGCCGGCCGGGAGCGGGCGTCCGCCCGGCCTGAGCCACGCTCCGGTCTGCACGACGTCGAGGTCGGCCGGCTCCTTCCACGGGCCCAGGGCCGGGTCCGCCGCCAGCCACGGCCGGCTGGTGAGGACGTAGTCGCGGAAGTCGTCCACGGGCGGCAGGCCGACCGTGGCCCGGTGGGCGTTGAGCCCGGTGCCGAACAGCGCGTTCAGGTTCTCGGCGTCCAGGTCCCACAGCGCCCGGTTGTCGCTCGCCTGCGGCGGGAGGGGGTGGCCCGGCCGCGCCAGCGGAGCGTGGTGCGGGGAGGGCAGGTAGGTCGGGAAGCAGGCCACGAACACGTAGGGGATGCCCAGTTCCTCGGCCACCGACCGCGCGCCGGCCGCGGCCGGGAACAGGCCGGTCGCCACCATCACGTCGCACCCCCGGGCCGCCGTGGCGACCGCCTCGTACGTCGTGGCGACCAGCCGGGCCGCCCGCTCGGGCAGCCCCTGCGCCGGCATCGGCGCCGTCCCGGTCACCGCTCCCCTGACCATCTCGCGCACCGGCCGGCCGATGGGTGTCAGCGGGACACCGGCGTCCTCGGCCGGCCCGGCGAAGTCCGGCGGCGCGCACATCCGTACTTCGGCGCCCGACTCCTGCAGCCGCGCGGCGAGTGCGAGCATCGGCTCGATGTCCCCGCGCGAGCCGTACGCCACCAGCAGCACACGCATGCGGTCGCTCTTCTTCCTGTGGGTCGCCGTCTCGGCCGGGGCGGGGGTGGAGGCGGTGGCGTTCACGACAGCCCCCTGGAGAAGTGGTTGACGGTGAGGCCGCAGTCGAAGGCCGGGGCGGGGGTGCGGGCGGGGTTCGCGGGGGTGCCGGGGCGGTCGAGGAGGGGGATGCCGTAGCCGAGGACGGCGGGGCGGCGGTTGGCGGCGGGGGTGTCGAACCGCTGGGCGGCCCGGTCGAGGGTGGCGGAGATGTAGCAGGTCAGCTTGCGCAAGCGGTTCTCGCTTCTTCTGTGCGGATGCGGGTGCCGGTAAGGGGGTTCATGCGGGTACGGGTGCTGCGGCGGGTACGGGTGCGGGGTCAGGTCGCGGGCAGGCCGAGCTGGAACTCGCGGGTGCGCCGGTGGGTGCGGTACCCGAGCCGGTGGTTGACGGCGAGCATGTGGAGGTTGTCCTCGGCGTTGTCGGTCTCGATCTCGGTGACGCCGGGGTGCTCGGCGCGCAGCCTGCGCACCATGGCGGCCTTGACCCACAGGCCCAGTCCGTGGCCGCGGTGGGCGGGGACGACGGCCGTGTCGTACTGCTGGGCGCGGGCCGGTGTTCCCGGGGGGAGCACGATCTCGGTGTAGCCGGCCATGGTGCCGTCGTCGTGGAGGGCGGCGACGGTCAGCAGGGTGTCGCCGCGGCCGGCGACCGCCTCGGCCATGGCGCGGACGCGGGCGGCGTCCCAGGCCTCGTGGCCGTAGTCCAGGTCGCCCAGGGGCATGTCGTTCATCGCGTTCTTGGCCAGGGCGAAGGCGTCGGCGAGGCCGTCGGGGACGGTGCCGGTCCAGCCGGTCAGCCGGTAGCCGGGGGGTCCGCCGTCGGCCGGCGGGCGGTGGGCGGGCCCGTCGGTGTCCCCGAGGCGCAGCAGGAGGTGGTCCAGGGTCATCGCCGGGCGGAATCCCCAGCGCCGGCAGAAGGCCTCGCCGGGGCCGTCGGCCGCCGCTGCGGCGACCAGGCTGCGCCGGCTCTCGGTGCGGCATGCCGCCACGGCGGCGGACAGCAGGCGGGAGCCGGTTCCCCGGCGCCGGTGCGCGGGGTCGACGTGGAGTTCCAGTTCGGCCAGGTGGTCCCGGCCCGGGGAGGTGAACAGCCGCAGGGCCGCGACCGCGACCGCGGCGCCGTCGGCTCCGGTGGCCAGCCAGGTCAGCCGGTGGCTGTCCAGGGCGGGCGTGGTGAGCCGGGCGTGGATGCTGGCGGGTTCCGGAGGGGGCGTTCCCGGTGTGTCGTGGGCCGCGGAGGCGGCGACGACCCGGTGCCAGGCGGCGGCGTCGGTGACCGACACGTGGTGGAGGGGGACGAGGTGGATGTGCTCGGACAAGGCGGCGGCTCCGGTGATCGGCGGGGGCTGACTCCCGGAAAGTTACGGGGGTCTGACGGGCCGGCACATCGGTAGGCGTGACTTAACGCATTGATCACGAACGCGGGGGCGTTAGGTAGGTTGGCCCCATGCTTTACGGGCGGGGGACCGAGCAGGACCGGATACGGCGGATGCTTGTGCGTGCCGGAGCCGGCGACGGCGACGGTGCGGGCGGGGCGAGCGGTGCGCTGGTGATCCATGGTGAGGCCGGGATGGGCAAGACGGCGCTGCTGGAGTACGCGAGGGGGTTGGCGGGTCCGGGGCGGGTGCTGCGGACCGTGGGGATCGAGTCGGAGATGGAGCTGGCCTTCGGTGGCCTGCACCAGTTGCTGTGGCCCGTCGCCTCGCTGCTGGAGCGGCTGCCGCGGCCGCAGGCCGCGGCGCTGAGCGCGGCGTTCGGGGTGTCGGGTGAGGCGGTGCGGGACCGGTTCGCCCTGGGGACGGCGGTGCTGGCGATCCTGTCGCAGGCCGCGGGCGGCGGTCCTCTGCTGTGTGTGGTGGACGACTCCCAGTGGCTGGACCGGGCGTCGCTGGACGCTCTGGTGTTCGCGGCCCGGCGGCTGCACCGTGAGGGTGTGGTGATGCTGTTCGCGGTCCGTGACGGTGTGCCCGGGGGGCATATCGGCGGCTTGCCGCAGCTTCTGCTGCGGGGGCTCGATTCCGCGGCCGTCGACGCCCTTCTCACCGACCGGGTGGTCGCCCTGTCGCCGTATGCGCGGGAGCAGATCGTCGAGCAGGCGCAGGGCAACCCGCTGGCCCTGCTGGAGCTGCCGGCGTCGCTCACGGCCGAGCAGCGCGGCGGGCAGCTGAACCCCGTCGCTCTTCCGGCCGGGCTGTCCTCGCCCTCCAGCCGGATCCAGGAGGCTTTCCAGGCCCAGATCCGCCGGCTGCCCGACGCGACCCGGGCGATGCTGCTGGTGGCCGCGGCCGACGACTCCGGCGACCTCGATCTGGTGCTGCGGGCGTCGGCCCGTTTCGGTGCCGCGCTGGAGGACCTGGAGCCGGCCGAGGACGCCACGCTGGTCCTGCTGAGCGAGCACACCCTGGCCTTCCGCCACCCCCTCATCCGGTCGGCGACCTATCAGGACGCGGCCCTGGCGCGGCGTCTGGCGGCCCACCGGGCGCTGGCCGACGCGCTCACCGGGGACCGGGGCGCCGGCCAGCACGCCGACCGCAGGGCCTGGCACCTGGCGGCCGCCACGACCGGCGCCGACGAGGCCGTCGCCGCCGAGATGGTCGGTGTCGCCGAGCGGGCGGGCGGCCGGCAGGGGACGGCCTCGGCCTCGGCGGCGTACGAACGGGCGGCGCAGCTGACCGCGGACCCCGCCGCCCGTGCCCAGCTGCTGGCCGCCGCGGCCATCACCTCGGCCGAGGCCGGGCAGTTCCACCGCACCGCGGCCCTCACCGACCACATCAACGCGCTCGCCCTGGACCCGCGGATGCTCGCCGACCTCGCCCGGGTCCGGGCCATCGTCGAGCTCGACCGCGGGTCACCGGGCCGGGCCGCCCGCATCCTGCTGGAGTGCGCGGACCGGATCGGGCAGTGCGCCGACCTGGCCCCGGTGCTGACCGAGGCGGTCCAGAGCGCGCAGTCCTCGGGAGACCGCCGGCTGCTGGCCGATGTCGCCGCCCGCCTCCCCGACTCCCCGCAGTACGCGATGGCCCGGGCGATGACCGGCCCCCTCGACGCGGTCCGGGAGCCGGCGCCGGGGCCGGGGACGGGGCCGGGGCCGGGGACGGGGGCAGCGGAGCTGCCGCACGCGGGACACGGGGACGGGGAGGGGGAGGACGGGTTCGCCGAGCGGATCCTGGCCGGGGTGCACGGCCTGCTCTTCGCCGATCACCGCGCCGCGCTCGACACCGCCGCCACCTGTGTGCGCGACTGCCGGACCCAGGACGTGGTCGGCTGGCTCCACACCTCGCTGCACCTGCTCGCCGAGGCCCGGCTGTCGCTGGGGCTCCACGAGGAGGCCCGGGCCGCCGCCGAGGAAGGGCTGGCCGTCGCCGGGCAGTTCGGCCGCCGGCACCGGGAGACGTACCTGCGGGCGACCCTGGCGACGCTGGCCGCGCTGCAAGGCGATCACGAGCGGTGCACCGGCCTGGGCGAGGCGGCTCTGGAGCACGCCGACGCCCACGGCATCGGACTGGCCGCCGCCCACGCACTGCGGGCCCTGGGCCTGCTCGACCTCGGCGCCGGGGACGCCGGGAGCGCGCTCGCCCGCCTGGAGGCGGCCAGGGACCGGGCGGGGCATCCGGTCCTGACCGCCTTCCTCCTTCCCGATCTGGTCGAGGCGGCGGTCCGGGCCGGGCAGGTGGAGCGCGCGGCGCACGCGGTCGCGGTCATGACGCGGTGGGCCGGGGCCGCGCAGCAGCCGGCGGCCTGGGCCCTGGCCCGCCGCTGCCAGGCGCTGACCTCTTCGGGCGCCGGGGCCGGGGAGCACTTCACGGCCGCGCTGCGGCTGCACGAGGAGGGCACGGCCCAGCCGTTCGAGCGGGCCCGTACCGAGCTGCTGTACGGGGAGTGGCTGCGCCGTGAACGGCGCCGCAGCGATGCCCGCGGCCGTCTTCGCAGTGCCCTGGAGACGTTCGAGGGGCTCGGTGCCCGGGCCTGGGCGTCACGGGCCCGCACCGAACTCCAGGCCTGCGGTGAGACGCTGGATCCCGCGGGGCGCCGGGACGAGCTGCTGGACCGGCTCAGCCCGCAGGAACGGGAAGTCGTGCGGCTCGCCGCCACGGGTGCCACCAACCGTCAGATCGCCGCCCGGCTCTTCCTGAGCCCCCGCACGGTCGGCCACCACCTCTACCGGGCCTTCCCCAAGCTCGGCGTCACCACCCGCAACGACCTGCCGCTGCTCCTGGACCGGGACCGCTGACCCGGCCCGCCCCGGCGCCGCCCCGGCGTGCGCCGTCCCGCCCCGGGGTGCCGTGGCGGGGGTGTGAGGGGCGGGCGGGGCGTCAGCCGCCGCGCCCCGGGGGCCCGTGCCTTTCCGCCGGCAGGCCCCGGCGGGGCTCAGGCCCGCCTGTCCCCCGCCGGGGTCTGCCGGGCGGCTGCGACGCGGGCCGGGTGGGTGGGCGCGTCCGGTACGCCGGCGGGGCGCAGGTTCGCGAACTCCTTGCGCAGGATTGGTACGACCTCCTCGCCGAGCAGGTCGAGCTGTTCCAGGACGGTCTTCAGGGGCAGGCCGGCGTGGTCCATGAGGAACAGCTGGCGCTGGTAGTCGCCGGCGTAGTCGCGGAAGGACAGGGTGCGTTCGATGACCTGCTGCGGCGAGCCGACGGTCAGCGGGGTCTGTGAGGTGAACTCCTCCAGGGACGGGCCGTGGCCGTAGACGGGCGCGTTGTCGAAGTAGGGGCGGAACTCGCGTACCGCGTCCTGGGAGTTCTTGCGCATGAAGACCTGGCCGCCGAGGCCGACGACGGCCTGTTCGGGGGTGCCGTGGCCGTGGTGGGCGTAGCGCTCGCGGTAGAGGCTGATCATCTGTGCGGTGTGGGAGGGGGGCCAGAAGATGTTGTTGTGGAAGAAGCCGTCGCCGTAGTAGGCGGCCAGTTCGGCGGTCTCCGGGGAGCGGATGGAGCCGTGCCAGACGAAGGGCGCGACGCCGTCCAGGGGGCGGGGGGTGGAGGTGAAGGACTGCAGCGGGGTGCGGAACCTGCCGTGCCAGGTGACGGTGTCCTCGTCCCACAGGCGGCGCAGCAGGGCGTAGTTCTCGGCGGCGAGGTCGGTGCCGTCGCGGATGTCCTTGCCGAACCAGGGGTAGACGGGTCCGGTGTTGCCGCGGCCCGTCATGAGGTCGACGCGGCCGTCCGCGAGGTGCTGGAGCATCGCGAAGTCCTCGGCGATCTTCACCGGGTCGTTGGTGGTGATCAGCGTCGTCGAGGTGGACAGGATCAGGTGCTCGGTGCGGGCGGCGATGTAGCCGAGCATCGTCGTCGGTGAGGAGGGGACGAAGGGCGGGTTGTGGTGCTCGCCGGTGGCGAAGACGTCGAGGCCGACTTCCTCGGCCTTCTGCGCGATGGCGAGCATCGCCTTGATGCGTTCGTTCTCGCCGGGCACGCGTCCGGTCGTCGGGTCGGCGGTGACGTCGCCGACGGTGAAGATCCCGAACTGCATGAGTCCCCATCCCCTTCCAAGATTGTTGACTGTTCAACCATACCCGGAACGGGGGGCGCGCCCGCGGTATTCCCGGCGGCGGGCACGGGGCCGCCCCCGCGGCACCCGGCCGCGGGGGCCGGGTGCCGCGGGGGCGGCGGGTGCCGCGGGGGCGGCGGGTGCCGCGGGGGCGGCGGGTGCCGCGGGGGCGGCGGGTGCCGCGGGGGCGGCGGAACGCCGGGGCCGGGGGTGTCAGCCCTGGCAGAGGCCGCGGGTGTAGTCGTGGGTCGCGGTGGCCTGGGAGTAGCGCCACTGCGGGTCCAGCAGGTCGCTGGTGAGCTGCCGGGCCGCGGCCGGGCTCTCGACGACGTACCCGAAGTCCTGGAGCCAGGACGGGTACAGGTTCTTGGAGCCGATGTAGAAGGCCGATCCGTCGACCGAGACCAGCTTGTGGTGCTGGGCGTAGGGCTTGCCGTCCGCCCAGGTGGGCCGGTCGGAGGCGCGGAAGGTGGCCAGCTGGAGGTTCTCGCACATCGCGGTGCGGGCCCGGGTGCCGTCGCCGGTCAGGGCCGTCAGGCGGCCGCGCAGCGCGTCGCTCACCTCGGAGAGCGACTTGATCTGCGAGTAGCCGCCGCTGCCGATCGTGCCGCGGTTGGCCGGGTCGCTCACCACGATGCGGACCTTGACGCCGGAGACGAGCTTGGCGGCGAGGGCGTCGTAGAGGCGCACGTCGTAGCGGGGCAGCGGCGGGCAGGTGGCGTGCACGTCCTGCTGGGAGATCTCGATGTGGGAGGTCGCGCTGGAGACCAGGGCGCGCAGGGCGCTCTCCTCGGGGTTGACGGTGTCGTAGTCGCGGTCGGCGTTGGTGTTGTCGTGCACGCCGATGCCGCACCGGGTGTCGCCGGCGGTGGGCAGGACCGGGTTGAAGGCGGAGGCGGGGTCGCTGCGGCGGATGCCGACGCCGAGGCCGCCGACGGCGAGGGCGGGCACGTCACCGCCGCCCGCCGGGGCGGCCGGGCGGGGCAGGGAGGGCATGCAGTCCGCGCCGGGCGAGGCGGCGAACCAGACCGAGGCCCAGCTGCTCTTGTTGCGGCAGGTCCAGTCCCACAGGGAGTCCAGGTAGCGGCCCGCGGAGCCGGCGGCGGGCCCGGTCAGCGCGAGGTCGACGTCGCTGACGGGGTGGGCGGTCTCCAGGTAGTCGTCCTTCCAGCTGTTGATGCCGCCGGTGATCACCGAGGTGCCGTCGACGACGACCAGCTTGGAGTGGTTCCAGGAGAACGCGGTCTTCGAGGTGGTCATCGAGGCCACGTTCAAGGTGATGCCGGCCGCGGCCTCCGGGCCGAGCCTGGCGAGCAGTTCGTCGCGGTAGGAGGAGGGGATCACCGTGGAGTGGTAGACGGGCGCGGCGCCCACCATGATGCGGACCTTGAGCCGGCCGCCCCGGCCGACGGCCTCCTTCAGGCCCGCGACGATCGCGTCCTGGTAGCCGCCGTTGGGGAAGGGCGCCAGCGTCGATATGTCCACCGTCTCGCGGGCGGCGGCGATGTCCTGGCGCGTCTTGTCCAGGAGGCGGCGCGAGCCGGGCCGGTCGGTGCAGGCGGCGTCGCCCCAGCAGCCGGGGGTCTGCAGCAGCCAGTCGGCGCCCCCGGGAACGGAGGAGCCGAGCCGGTTGCCTGCGGTGCGCTCCCACACCGAGCCCTCCAGGCCCGGTGAGACCTGGCGCAGGGTCTGCTCGACCGAGTCCAGGTGCGGGGTGGGGGCTTGCGCGGCGGACGCCGGGGCGGCGGCGCCGAGGAGGGAGAGGCCGAGGGCGAGGGCCGTGGCGGGGACGAGGGCCGCCGGGGCCGCCGTACGGACGGTGCGTGCCAATGTGGGTCCTTGAATGGGGTGGGGGTGGCTCCGGCCGGGAGCGTGGCCGGCCACACCCCGACCTTGATCAACTCGCGTAAGTTACCAGTACGTAGGCCTGTGTTCACCCGCCCCGGGCGAGTTCCGGCCACGCACGGCCACGCACGGCGGGACGCGGGCGGGCGGGACGCGGGCGGGGTGCGGGCGGGGTGCGCGGGGTGCGGGCCTCGCGGACGGGACGCGGGCGGGCAGGGTGCGCGGCCGGACGGGGTGCGGGTGGGCGGGCAGGGTGCGGGCGGGCGGGCAGGGTGCGGGCGGGACGCGGGCGGGCAGGGTGCGGAACGCGCGGGCGGGGTGCGCGGCCGGACGGGGTGCGGGATGCGGACGCGCGGGCGGGGTGCGCGGGGTGCGGGCAGGGTGCGGACGGGACGCGGGCGGGCGGGGCCGCGGCGCGGGGCGGCTGCCGCGAGGCCGGGAACGCCGGCCGGAGGCGGGGGCGGGGTCCGGTAAGAGGCGGGCGTGTCCGGGGCCGGGCCGGGAGGCCGGGCCCCGGAGGGCGGCCGGGGGCGGAGGCCGGGGCCGGGCCCGAAGGGCGGGCCCGAAGGGCGGGGCCGGGGTGGAATTGTTCTCGCGGGCGGCTGCAACCGGCGGCTAGGGTGGGCGAGATGACTCCCGGGACGGCATTGCGCCACACACGGATCGGTGACCCGGTGCTCCGCTGAGCGCCGGACGGGCCGGTGCCCGTGTCCGCCCCCTGTCCCGCCCTCTGTCCCGCCCTCTGTACGGGCGAGGGGGCCGCGCCGCCACGGCCGCGCGGGCCCCGCCTGCGTCGTGTCGACCACAGGCTGCACACGACGACCGCAACCGGAGGATTCATGCCCGTACAGAACCTGTCGATTCCCACGCCGGACGGCCCGGCCGACGCCTTCGCCGCCTTCCCCGACGATGCCGGCCGGCAACGCCACCCGGGGGTGCTGATGTACCCGGACGGCTTCGGTATCCGGCCCGTGGTGCGGGAGATGGCCCGCGAACTGGCCGGGCACGGCTACTACGTACTCGTCCCCAACCTCTTCTACCGGCACGGCCCGGCACCGGTGATCGGCCTTCCCGGGCACATCACCGACAAGGACCGGCCCGCGCTCCTCGCCCAGCTGATGCCCCTGATCGAGGCGCACACCACCGAACGGGTCCTGCGTGACGCCGACGCCTACCTCACGTTCCTCACCGCCCGGCCCGAGGCCGGCCCCGGCCCGGTCGCGGTGACCGGGTACTGCATCGGCGGCCTCCTGGCGGTGCAGACCGCAGCGGCGCACCCCGGCCGGGTGGCCGCCGTCGCCGGATTCCACAGCCCCGTGGGCGCCGGCGGGCCCGGGGACCTGCGCCGTCTCCTGGCGGGACTGACCGCCCGGGTCCATCTCGGCCACGCCGAGAGCGACATCACGCCCGAGGCCCTCGGTGAACTCGGCCGGGCCCTGGACGCCGCGGGGCTCGCCCACACCTCGGAGATCTACCCCGGCACCGTCCACGGCTTCACCATGTCCGACACCGACGCCTTCGATCCCGCCGGGCTGCAGCGCCACTGGGACCGGCTGCTGCCCCTCCTCGCCGGCACCCTGGCCGGCGGCTGAGCCGCCCCGCACCCGGCCGGCGGCCCGTCCGGGCCCGCCGGCCGGGTGCGGGGGCGGGCGGTTCTCAGGCGGCGGCCAGGGCCTCCAGGGCGGGGACCGTCGCGGCCGGGGCCGGCAGGGCCGCGTTCTGCCCGCGCAGCCGGGCGGCCGCCTCGCGCAGCGCCGGGTCGGCGGCCAGACGGGCCAGGAGCGGGGCGTCGACGTCCTGGGACGCCGAACGCAGCCCGGCCCCGGTGGCGGTGAGGGCGTCGGCGTTGGCGAAGTGGTCGGCGCCCTGGGGAAGCAGGAGCTGGGGCAGGCCGGCCTGCAGGGCGGTGAGGAGGGTTCCGGAGCCGCCGTGGTGGACCAGCGCGTCGCAGGTGGTCAGCAGCTCGGCGAGCGGGACCCAGGGCAGCGGGCGGACGTTGTCCGGGAGCGTGCCGAGCGGGGTGAGGTCGGCGTCGCCGACGGCGAGCAGGAACTCGGCGTCCACCGACGCGGCCGCCCCGGTCAGGGCGGTGATGGCGCGGACGCCGTCCAGCTCGGTGAGGACGGTGCCCAGGGTGACGGCGATCCGCGGGCGGCTGCCGCGCCGGAGCAGGCCGGCGGGGACGGCGCCGCCGCCGTTGTAGGGGACGTAGCGCATGCGCAGGCCCTGCGCGTCGCCGCCGAGCGAGGCCGGGACGACGTTCAGCGCGGTCGGCACGGCCGGGCCGTCCACCCCGTACGCCGCGTACGCCTCGGTGAAGTTGGCGGCGAGCCGGGCGACCATGTCCAGGCCGGAGGTGACACCGAAGTTGTGGACCACCGACGGGATCTTGAGTTTGGCCGCGACCAGCGGGGCCGAGGCCTGGAAGGAGTCGTAGACCAGCAGGTCGGGACGCCAGCTGTCGGCGGCCTCCAGCAGACCCTCCACGGTCGAACGGGAGACCACCGCGAAACCGCGGGCCGCCCGGTCCAGGATCTGGTCCGTGCTCATGTCCGGGGTCACGTACCGCACTTCCTGCTCCGTGGCCCCCTCGAAGACATCCCGGATGCTGCGGCCGTCACCGATCTCGACGATCGGGAAACCGGCCCCGCGGAGCTGTTCGAGGGGCTGCGAGCCCGCGAACAGCACCTCGTGGCCGGCCGCGCGTAACGCCTGCGCGGTCGGGACCATCGGGAAGAGGTGGCCGGCCGCGGCCGGTCCGGTGAAGAGTATGCGCACGGTTTCTCCTTGCCATCGGTGCCGGTCGGGGCGGGTCGTGCGGGCCCGGCCCCGGTTCCCTCCGGTGAACCGCCGGGAACACGCCCCGCGTTCCCGGCGCAGGAGCGATAACCGGCCGTTCTCGCAGCACCCCACGCCCGGCCGGCGCGTGCCCCCGCGCGCCGGGCCCGGCCCCGGCCCCTCCGGTACCGGCAGGGGTTACCGCCGGGCCCGGCGCGCGGGGGCGGACCGGGGAGGCTGCCTGCGGGGCGGGGCGGGGGCGGGGCGGCGGTGGCCTGTTCCGGCCGCCGCGGCGGCCGGGAGCGGCACCGGTAGGATCCCGGGACGGGCGGGGCCGTAGCGCAGAGGTCGACGCGCGCGGTCTCCAAAATCGCGAGGACACCGGTTCGATTCCGGTCGGCTCCGCCCGCCCACCCCCGCGGCACACCCCGCAAACCCCCGCAACTCCCCGGACCAGTGCGGCGCGGCGCACGGCGCGGCGCGCGGCCGCCGCCCGGCGGGTACCGGCCCCCTTGAGGGTTCCCGCCTGTCAGGATGACCCCGTGACCGGATCTCATGCACGGACGGACCCCGGATGCCGCGGTGAGGGCTCCTTCCTCTCCCTCTGGTCGAAGGACTCGGTCCTGTCGATCGGCTCCGTAGGCTCAGTCCTGTCGATCGGCTCGGTGGGCTCGGTCCTGTCGATCGCCTCCGTCGGATCGTCGCTGTCCGTGCTCTGCGCCGCCTCCTGGCTCAGCACGGGCTCGCTGCTGTCCGCGCGGTCCCGCTGGTCGGTGCTGTCCTGGCACTCACGCAACGGCTTCCTGACAGCCGGCCCCACCACCGCCGCCGTCGCGGCGGCGGCTGTCGCGGCGGCCGCCGTCGCCGCCGGGCTCGCACTGCACTCCGGGCGCTTGGGGCCGGGCACTCCCCCGGCCCCACGGCCCCGAAGGCACCCCGCCCACTGAAGCCCCCCCGCCCGCCCGCCGGGCCCGGTCCGGTCCGGTCCGCACCGCGCGCGACGGCACGTAGGCGCGTACGGCGCGTACGGCGGGCTGTCCGCACCCGGCAGCCCCGGAAGGGATACGGCGGCACCCGCGAGGACACGGCAGCCCCGGAAGGGATACGGCGGGCCCCGGGAGGGATACGGGCCCCGGGAGGATGAGGCGGGGGCCTTATCCTGCCGGGATGATCAAGCCGGCCGAACTCGTGATATTCGACTGCGACGGGGTACTCGTCGACACCGAACGCATCGCCCTGCGCATCCAGCTCGCCCTGGGAGCGGAACTCGGCTGGCCGCTGACCCCCGAGGACGCCGTCGACCGGTTCATCGGACGCTCCAAGGAGTCGATCTGCGAACAGATCGCGCAGCGGCTGGGCCCGCAGACGGCCGCCCTCTGGTGGCAGGAGCTCCTGCGGCGCCACCGGGAGGCGGTGGACACCGGGCTGGAAGCGGTCGACGGGCTGCCCGGGGCACTGGAGGAGATCACCCTGCCGGTCTGCGTCGCCTCCAGCGGCTCGCACGACAAGATGCGCCACACCCTCGGTGTCACAGGGCTCTACGAACGCTTCGCGGGCCGCATCTTCAGCGCCGCCGAGGTCGCCCGCGGCAAGCCCGCCCCCGACCTCTTCCTGCACGCGGCACGGCAGATGGGCGCCGACCCCGCCGCGTGCGTGGTCGTGGAGGACAGCCTCCCCGGTGTCCTGGCGGCCCGCGCCGCCGGGATGCGCGCCCTGGCCTACGCGGGCGGACTCACCCCGCCGCACCGGCTCACGGGCCCCGCCACCGTCGTCTTCACCGACATGCGCGAACTCCCCGGCCTCATCACCGGATCACCGGACCGGCCGGTCACCGGCCAACCGGTCAGCGGGCGGCCGCGCCAGGAGCGGGCGGGGTCCAGTCCGCAGGCAGGCCGGACTGGATAAGGACCTCGGCCAGACTGTAGTGGTCCTGGTCAAAGGCGATCCGGCAGTGCCCCCTGTCGAGGCCGAGCAGGGTCGTCATCGGCACGGCGAACGGCTTGGGCGCGCCCTTGAGATGGCCGGAGTAGACCGCCCGTACGGTGACGCGGTCACCCTCGAGGCGGGTGTCACGGACGCTGACACGGACGTTGTCGATGAGGGTGTCGGCGCGGGCCTTCCACCCCGCGATCTCCTTACGGCCGCGGAAGGTGACACCGACGGCCTCGTCGGTGTAGACGCCGTCGGCGGTGAACACCGCGCCCAGGGCCCGGGGATCACTGCCGTTCCAGGCACGGGCCCAGGCGGCAACGACCCCGGGAACCGGCCGGCCGGTGCCCTGCACGGCATAAGCGGCGGCGGTGGCGGTGGCGGTGGCGGTGGCGCACAGGAAAGCGGCAGCGGTCACCACGGTGAGAGTACGCAGCGTGCGGGACGTCATGACGGAAACTCCTGACAGCAAAGACCCGGGCACAAGCCCGGGAACGGGTACGGGTGGGGGTGGGCCCTGCCCGCGACAGCGCCAGGCAGGTACGGGACTCCGGCCGCCGGGCCGGCGGCAGAACCGGTCCCGGCCGCGGACACCGGCCCGCAGCCCCGTCCATGCGGTACGGGCGGCCTTCACGGGACACACACTCCCGCCGAACGGCGTCCACTCTCCAGCCCCCGCAGGCCCGGTGACTGTCCACCACTGCCCACCACCGTCCACCCGGCCCCGGCCGGCACAAAGCCCCGGGTACGGGTACGGCCGGACAGCTACCCGACGGACGGCCACCCGGCATACAGACGGCCCTGCACTCAACTCCACCACCCAGAACGGGAACGAACCACGGCCCTGAACAACCCTGCCGCCGGGACACGCACCGAAACGACGGGTACCCCCGAACACAACCAGCGGCGCCCCTGGAACAACCCCCGCCCACAGGGCCCGCACCGAGACCGACAGGCGGCCCGGACGGCTCCGCTCCTGCCGCCACACCCCGCCCGGACACCGGCCGCCAGGACCACGGAGCCGTCCCGCGACCCGGAACACGCCCGCTCCCCGCTCCCCGGCCCCGGCCCCGGCCCCGGCCCTGGCCCTGGCCCTGGCCCTGGCCCTGGTCCTGGTTCGTGCCACCCGGCTGACACTATTCCCCGACCGCCCGGCACCGAACGGACACCGGCAGCCCCCGCCGCAGGACAAGGACCGTACACACCGGAGCAGCCGCCACACCGTGCGTGGTGCGCCGGAGCGGACTGCGTGCCGGGGACGCCGGGCCGGTGCCGGGGGTGTGTCCACCTCCCCAGCGCCGGATGCCCGGCGGCGGCGGGGGGCCAGGGCGAAGGCCACGGCTGGATCGCCGCCCGCCGGGAAGGACTGCACGCCGGGCCCGCGCCACCGTCTCCGACGGGACCGCCGGGGCCGGCAGCTCCGGCTCAACGAGCCGACGTGGCCTGCCGTCCCACGGCCGGCGCCGCCCACAGCAGGACGAACCGGGGGCAAGGAACCTGGGCGGGAAAACCGGGGCAGGGAGAACCCACCGGGGCGGGGGGGGGGAACCGGGGCGGGGCAGTGCGCCGGACGCCTCGGCCGGTGAGGATGGCCGTATGACGCTCACCCCTCAGGCCAGGTCCTTCGACAAAGCGGCCGCCGGCTACGCCGAAAACCGCCCGTCCTATCCCCCGGCCCTCCTCGACGCCGTCGAGGAACTCGCCGGCCGGCCCTTAACGGGCGCCCGCGTCGCGGACATCGGCGCCGGCACGGGACTGGCCACCGCCCTCCTCCATGCCCGCGGTGCACACGTCGTCGCGGTGGAACCCGGCCCCGCCATGGCCGCCCAGTTCCGCCGCAGGCTGCCCCACATCCCTCTCGTACTCGGCGACGGCAACAGCCTGCCCCTCGCCCGCGACTGCATCGACATCCTCACCTACGCCCAGTCCTGGCACTGGACCGACCCGCGCCGATCCGCCCCGCAAGCCCAGCGGGTGCTGCGCCGCGGCGGCGCGCTCGCCCTGTGGTGGAACGACTCCGACAGCACGCTCCCCTGGATCGCCGACCAGGACACCCGCCTACGCCGCCTCTTCGGAGCCGCCGACAGCCAACCCGATCCGACAGCCCGGTTCCGCGACCTGCCACCCGAACTCACCTTCACCACCCGGCAGATGTCATGGACCCGCAGCGTCCCCCTCGGCACACATCTCGCGAACCTCGCCACCTACTCCGACTTCCTGGTCCTCGGACAGAAAGCCACCCAGGCGTTCCTGGCCACGGAACAAGACCTGCTCACCGAAATCTTCCCCGACCAAACGATCGAGGAGCGGTACACCGTCAGCCTGGCCGTCGCCCACTGCTGACACCACACCCATACACCCCCGCTCCCCCGCGCACCGGACCATCTGCCGGCCGCAGGAGCGTACGGTCCGCACCCGGCCGCACCCCCACAGCCCCGGACACGGCCGCTCCCTTCTCCTCGCCCCCAGAGGCCGGGTGCCCCACCACCACGGGGCGGCTGCCAGGGGTGCGGTCCGGGCAGCGGGTGCCGCCGGGGTCCGCAGCCGTTCCACGGCCGCCGGGCCTGCCCTTCCAGCAACAACGAAAACCGGCACACGCCCCCGGACCGGCACACCGCGGGGCAGGCTCAGCCCGAACCGCGTCCCCACCCCCCTGCACACCGGCCCCGTGGCCCGGTACAACGCGCCGACACCCCACCCAGCCAGAGCCCGGCGCACGGAAACTGCAGAAATACCGGCCAGACCCGGCCACCCTCCTGCCACCCGCCCGACCTACGACCTACGGGCTACGGGCTACGGGCTACGGGCTACGGGCTACGGGCTACGGGCTACGGGCTACGGGCTACGGGCTACGGGCTACGGGCTACGGGCTACGGGCTACGGGCTACGGGCTACGGGCTACGGGCTACGGGCTACGGGCAGGACACCACGGAGGCCGGTTGCCCTGCCAGGCGGCACAGAACCGGGCCAGCCCGGCCGGGAAGCACGGCTTACCCGGCCCACAGCCACGGTGCCGTCAGCAGCGCGGTACCAGCATGCGAGCCCGCACCCCCGCCCTGCTCCTCCCCCGCCCCGCCAGGCCCGGCGCCCTCCCCAGACCGCCGTCACCGGAGCGAACACACGGATCCCGGCCCGGTACCTACCCGGAACTCCCGCCCGACCCGTCCCCGGGCGCCGTTCCGCGATCCCCGCCCGCCCCGTCCCCCGGCGCTGTTCCGGGAACACTGCCTGCTCCCCCGCCCGTCTCCCGGCCGGTCCCCGAAGCCCCGGAGACGCCGCCCGGCACACGGCCCGGCGAGCTCCCCGAGTCCGGACCCGAGTCCCTGCCGCTGCCGTGACCAGAGGCCTTCCCGGACCCGCGGCCGGACTCCGGCGCCTGCCCGGAACCCGTGCCGGGGGCCTGGCCCGCCCCCGAGCCGGAACCCTTGCCCGACACCTTCCCCTGGCCCCCGCCCGACCCCTGACCCGCACCCCCCGCCGGATCGCCGGCCGGCCCCTGATCCCGACCGGGCGCCTTCCCCGACCCCTGATCCGACTCCCGACCAGGTTCCCTGGCCGGATCCTGGGCTGAGCCCTGCCCCGGAACATCCCCCGAGCCATTCCCCGTCCGGTCCCTGTCCCGGTCCCGGCCGGACTCCCTGCCCGGTTGCTCACCCGACCCCTCGCCAGACTTCCGGCCCGGCTCCTGGCCCGCCTCCTTCGCCCCGTCCTGACCGGGCGCCTTGCCTGGTTCCTGGCCCTTGCCCGGCACCTTCTCCGAGCCCTCACCCGGCTTCCGGCCCGACGTCTTCCCCGAGTCCTCGCCCGACTCCTTGCCAGGCTTCCGGCCCGGCTCCTGACCCGCCTCCTGACCGGGCGCCTTGCCCGGCACCTTCTCCGAGCCCTCACCCGGCTTCCGGCCCGACGTCTTCCCCGGGTCCTCCCCGGGCCCCTGACCGGGGTCCTTCACCGAGCCCTCGCCCGGCTTCTTCCCCGGGTCCTCGCCGGACCCCTGACCGGGGTCCTTGCCGGGGTCCTTGCCCGGAACCTGCCCGGGTGTCTCACCGGACTCCTGGCCCGGCGGCTTGCCCGAACCCTCACCAGGCTTCTTCCCCGCGCCCTCGCCGGAGCCCTGACCAGGATCCTTCACCGAGCCCTCGCCCGGCTTCGTCCCCGAGTCCTCGCCCGACTCCTTGCCAGGCTTCCGGCCCGGCTTCTGACCCGCCTCCTTCGCCGGGTCCTGACCGGGCGCCTTGCCTGGTTCGGGGCCCGTTTCCTTGCCCGGCACCTCCTCCGAGCCCTCACCCGGCTTCCGGCCCGACGTCTTCCCCGGATCCTCCCCGGAGCCCTGACCGGGGTCCTTCACCGAGCCCTCGCCCGGCTTCTTCTCCGGGTCCTCCCCGGAGCCCTGATAGGGGTCCTTGCCCGGAACCTGCCCGGGTGCCTCACCGGACTCCTGACCCGGCGGCTTGCCCGAGCCCTCACCTGGCTTCTTCCCAGGGTCCTTGCCGGACCCCTGCTCGGGATCCTGGGCCGGGCCCGTGCCCGTGCCGGACTCCTGGCCCGGCGGCCTGCCCGAGCCCTCACCCGGCTTCTTCCCCGGCGTCTTCCCCGGGTCCTTACCGGACCCCTGACCGGGATCCTGGGCCGGGCCCGTGCCGGACTCCCGGCCGGGTGCCTCGCCGGACTCCCGGCCGGCTGTCTTCCCCGGGCCCCCGCCCGGCTCCTGGCCCGGGGGCAGAGCCGGCGCCTTTCCGGGAGCCTGGCCCGGACCATCGCCCTGGATCCGGCCCGGGTCGCTGCCCGGGATGTCACCCGACTCGCCGACCGGCGCGCCACCCGGGTTCTGGGCGGGGGTCTCCCCCGGCGGCCGGTCCGGCACCTGGCCCGGAACAGACCCCGGGGGCCGGTTCCCGGACGTGCCCGAGGGCGGCGGGACCGGCGCCGGGTGGACCGCCGGCAGGACCGGGTAGGCAGAACCGGAGGCCCGGCCCTTCGGAGGCGGGACCTCACGGTCATGCCTGCCCCGCGCCGCCCCGCCCGGACGCTCGTACCATCCCCCGCGGTCCTGGTCGAAGACCGTGACACTCTCCACCGGCTCCACCGCGGGCCTGACCGCAACGAGACCGGAGGACCGGAACGCCGGCCACCTCGCGCCGCTGTACCCCTGCCCGCCCCTGACCGCGACAGGCGGATCCAGCGGGTTCCCGCAGGCACAGCGGACCCGGGGCACACCCCGGCCGTCGACCAGCACGGACGTACCGGCCTGCAGGACCGCCTGATAGCTGGTGGGCCCGCCATTGCGGTACCCGTGATTGGTGACCCTGGTGTCCCACCCCAGCCGCACCGGCGTCAGCGACCGCAGGTACGAGGCGACCTGCGACTGCCCGATACCCAGCGCACCGGCGAACGCACCACCCTTATCCGGGTTCTGCGCGAGATAGCGGACCTGCTTCTCCACGTCACAACTCGCAAGGTCCCGCGTCCCGCCATACAGGCCCGGATACCCGCCATCGACCTCAAGCGTCCGCGCACCACCCGCCGAGTCCCCGCCATCCACCGCGCTCCCACCCCCCGCCACGGGCGTCACACGGTCCGTGTTCCCGTGCTCCGCGGCCGTCGACGCGGTGAACGGATCGGGCCCGGCCTCCGCCGCCGCCTGGAGAAACACCTCACCACCCGCCGACGTGTTCCCCGCCAGCACCGTAAACCCCAAAACCACCGCCGACACCACAGCCACCGCCGTACCCACACCCAGCACCGCCCGCCGCGAACGCCACCCACGCACACGCCCGCCCCCACCACCCGGCAACACCGCACCCCCACCGGAAGACACCGGCACAGGCCCCGCCGGCGGCCCCAACACAGAACCCGAACCAGGACCCGACACAGGACCCGAACCAGACCCCGAACCAGACACACCACCCGACGCAGGCGGCGGCTCCACACGAACACCCCGACCCGACAACGGACCATGCGGCGGCCCCATAGGACGCCCCAAAGAACCAGAAGAAGAACCAGAAGAACCAGAAGAAGAAGGAGGAGGGGGAGGGGGAGGGGGCAGAGAACTCACGACACCCGCCCCCCACCACAACACAACGCGTCAACCACAGTCACTCGCATGCGCCCACTCCTTCCAAACCCTGCACACCTCCACAACCCGGAGGCCCGACCAGGAACTGCGGACCCGTCCACACACCCGCCGCAACCACACACCACACGTGCGTCCCTGCCCCGAGTAAGCCCCCCAACCCCACACCCCGTCACGCCGCGACCATTCGGGACTTGACAAACCCCCACACCCCACCCACACCACCAAAACCCCACACCACCCCCCTCAACCCGGCCGGACAAAAACACCAGCCCACCCCCACAACCCCACCCACCCCGCCACAACACGAACCACAGGCACAACAGGCACAACACCCCGGGTGACAGGCCCCCACACACAAACACCCCGCCCCGACAACCCCACCCACCCCGCCACACCAGCCCGCCCACCCGCCAACACCCCACCCGCCGACACCCGGCAGAACACGCAAGAACACCCCACCGGAAAACCCCAGCCGCACACCCCGGCCCACACAGCCCACAAACGCGAGAACACACGAAAACACCCGGCCGGAAAACCCCCGCCGGACACCCCGGCACACACACGGCCCGCAGCCCGAGAACACCCCGCCCGAAAACCCCCAGCCGCACACCCCCGCACGCACACACGGCCCGCAAACGCCCGGAAGAACACACGAAAATGCCCGGCCGGAAAACCCCGGCCGGGCATCCCGGCATACCCACGGCCCGCAAACGCCGGGCAGAACACGCGAGAACGCCCGGCCGGAAGACCCCGGCCGGGCGTTCTCGCGTATCACGTGCCGTCCGCGGACGGAACGGATCAGTACCAGTGGTTCGCGGACCAGAAGTTCCACGCACCGACCGGGCTGCCGTAGCGGTCGTTCATATAGTCCAGACCCCACTTGATCTGGGTCGCCGGGTTCGTCTTCCAGTCCGCACCCGCGGACGCCATCTTCGACGCCGGCAGCGCCTGGGCCAGACCATACGCACCGGAAGAAGCGTTCGTCGCGGTGTAATCCCAGCCACTCTCATGCGAAATGATCTTGTCGAAAGCAGCGAACTGCGCCGGGTCCTTGATCATCCGCTGCGCGATCGCCTTCGCGCTCACCGGAGCCGCCTGAGCAGGAACCGTGGCCAGCATGGAACCGGCAACACCCACAGCGACAACAGCGCCCGCAAGAGCCTTCCGGGAAGAAGCGATACGGCGGATGACAGCGTTGGACACGGAGGAAACCTTCCACAGGGAACAAGGGCGGTCGCAGACACGTCGAAGACATGCGTGAAGCCACTCACACGGTGGAGAGGGGTTCGTCGGCGGCGGGGCGGAACACCCGTGCCACCTGGCGACCCGTCCAGTTCTACAGACGCCCCACCATCCCGGCAACGACCCCACCTACTAACCACCCCCCACAAACACCCACCCCCACCCCACCCCACACCCACCACAACCACCCACGTCACCACACCCACCACACCACCCCCCACACACCACTAACCCCCCTCGTATGTGACCCACGCCCTATGCAACACCTCACCCCCCAACCCCCCACAACACACCCACCGTCACCACCCAAACACAACAAAACGCCAGCGACCGGCGACATCACCCATCCCAGCAGGCGGCCACCCTCCGGAAAACACCCCAGACCGACACCCGACACGGCCGGAAAGAACATCGCCGCCATCACCACCAGTGACCCAACACGGCCCGGCAGCCAAGCCTCCGCCACCCCACCCGCCCAACGGCACCACCCCCAACACCCACCCTGCAACCAGCCCAGCGCCGGGCGGCACCACCCCCGGCACCCGCCCACCGCGCAACCAACCCAGCGCCGGGCGGCATCACCCCCGGCGCCCACCCACCGCGCAGCCAGCCCGGCATCCAGCACAGACCACACAGCCGAACCACACCAACCACCCTGGGCACAACCGCGCCGACCGCGCCGACCAGCCCCGCCACCGCTCACACCACAACCACCACCCGCCACGCAAACACATCAACCGGCCCGGCAGCCACCAACGCCCACACCAGCACAACAGCACGCACCCGGCCCCGGACACCACAACCCCCACCCAAACCACAACACCGGGACAGACGAACACACACAGCGGCACACGCATCCAGGACTGCTTCACAGCAACACACCGGCCGAACCCGGCGGCCCACGACAAACACGCTGCAAGACCCCGGCGCCGGCCGGCAGCCTCGTGCCGGGCGATACGGATGTGCGCGCGGAACCCTTCGGCTGCACACCCGCACCGGACCACGCGCGACTGCCCGCACCAGAACCTCAGCACACACCCAGCCCATCAGGGACGGCACCCCCCACCACACGGTGTGTCCCCCAACCACAACAAGCCCCAGACCTGTTCAATCAACACATGACCAAATGCGACGAATCTGGTCAACGAGCTCGCCGAGGCGGGCGATGAGTCCGCGGTGGGACGAGGTGGACGTGGACATCGAGCTGGAGACCCTCGCGGTGTGGGACGAGCGGACCGCGCTGAGCCTCGCGCCGCTGGCCGGCGCCGACCTGATGCCGGCCGCACCGGTGGTCCCCATCCCTCGTCCAGCTCGCCGACCCGAGCACCCTGATCACGCGGGAGCGGGCGCAACTACTCAAGAGCCGCAGACGAGAAGCAGCTCCAAGTCGATCGCCCGCTACGGGCGTGTTGATCTTTTGTGCACTGATGAGCTGGGCTGCACGGAACTCGACCACCGCGGCGCCGAACTCCTCTTCCAGGTCCTGACCGGACGCGAGGAGAGGAACAGCGTCGCCATCGCCTCCAACGAGTCCTTCTCCGGCTGGACCAAGACCTTCACCGACCCCCGCCCCTGCTCGGCGATCGTCGACCGCCTCACCTTCAACGGCACCATCATCGAGGCCGGCACCGACTCATACCGCCTCGCCACCACCCGAGCCCGCGCCGAGGAACCGGCCAAGGCGGGCCGACCGCCCAGACAGCTGACCAGGGATGCCGGACTACCGGCCCGGCCTGGTCCAGAACTGACGCGGCGCGAAACCCTCGCGCCGCAGCCAGTGCTCGGTATAGACGATCCGCTCGGCCTCGATCACCACGAGAGGTCCCGATGCTGGTTCATCGAGAGAACGCGACCGTTCGACATGGTCGGACTGCCAGCGGAACGCCGGCCAGTAGTGCCCGAAATCGGGGTCGTCCCCGGACAGCACGCGAGCCCGCCCGAAGAGCTGAGCACCTCGGCTGCTGGCCTGTCCGACCAACGGTGCAAAGATCCCCACCGACACCCTGGGGTCAGCCGCGAGGTTCCTCATCTTCGGCGAACCCGGAGCCGTGGAGAACACCACCGCGAAGTCGAGGTGGAAGTACCGCACCGGCGTGGCCAGAGGCCCTTCCGGCCCTGCCGTCGCGAGCACGCACATGTTCTGCGACGACAGCAGATTGAGTATCCGCTCTTCCAAACGATCTCGACCGAGGCGCTTCTTCGGTGACGGGCCAGCAAGCCACGGATTAGTCACAGGCATGATCAAGTATCTCATGCCTCCCCCTCACTCTCCGGGGTCCGGCAGCAGACTCAGCCGTCAGCAGTACCGCCAAAACACGGTTCTGGCATAGATCTTGGGGAGTCGTCGCGGAGTGCTACCCCGTTGTTCGATTGCGAGGAGACGGGTTCGCGTGCGACGGCGTACGCCCTATCCTCCGACGATGAGAGATGATGATCCATCAGATGTCTGCCTGCCGCTGCTGCGGTCAGTTGTGGACGGTGATGGTGCTGGTCATGCTGACCCATGCACCATTCTGGGGCTCGCTGGTATTCAAAAGGATCGGCCAAGTGGATGTCGAGGCTGTGATGGCCGCGTTCGGCACGGTCGAGGTGGTGGCGAGAGGCCGCGCGGCCGGGGATGCACGTCCGGGCTGCGGCCGCTTCTCGGACCGAGTCCACGATCGATTGCAGCGCAGGCTGAAGGACCTGCCGCTCACTGAACAGGGCTTCGTGATCCGGCTGACGGTCCGGCGCTTCACCTGTGGAGCGGCGGACTGCCCTCGCCGGACGTTCGCCGAGCCGTCCTCCCGGCTGGCCGCCCCGCACGCACGGTTCACCACTCGGCTCAACCACACCCTGGAGCGAGTAGGGCTCGCACTGGCCGGGTGGGCCGGCGCTCGGCTGGCAGCCCAACTGGGCTTCAGCCCGGGACGGATGACCTTCTTACGCAGGGTCATGGAGCTGCCCGATCCGCGGTTCAGCACGCCGCGGGTGCCGGGCGTGGACGACTTCGCGATCCGTCGCGGCCAGACCTACTCCACCGTCTAGACCAGCGCCGAAGCCCATCGCGTCGTCGACATGCTCCCGACGCGTGAAACCGGGCCGCTGGCCGCCTGGCTGATCCTCCACCCCGGCCTGGACATCATCTCCCGGGACCGGGCCGGCGCCTACACCGAGGGCACACGCCGTGGCGCCCCCGACGCTCTGCAGATCGCCGACCGGTCCCATCTGCGGCAGGGCCTCGGCCGCGCCGCGGAGACCTGCGTTGTCGCCCACCGCGAGTTAGTGCCTGTGCAATCCCTCGCCCAGCGGCATGCTGCCAGAGGCCACCCGACTGGCTTCCGGGCGGCCGCAGCACGACCAAGCACCCGCCGGCCGGCGGGCCGAGCACAAGCAGGCCGCACACACCCCGCTCCACGAGCTCCATGACCAAGGACACTCACGCCGAGCGATCGCCCGGCACCTGAGCCCGGGCCTCAACACACCACAAAGCCACGCACCCAAGCCCCGTCCTCCGTCAGGCACTTCCCGACCCCCAGACCCGCCCCAGCGAGGACCTCCTCGAACTGTCCCTTCGCCAGCGGCCCCGACCGGCAACCACGAGCAGAGCCCGACCCCACAATCATCCGGAGTGACCACCCGGAACCGGCCCCCCGACACCACACCCGCACCACCAGCCCCACACCCATCCAACGAGCCAGGTCCGAATGCCGTTCTCCGATCGCAACGACCGTCCGGCTTCGGGCCGAGCCGCAGCGCCCGCACGTCGTTCGTTCGGCGGCGTCGTGAGTACGCGACGGTGAGAGCGGCTCCACGAACCGAAGCGCAGAACGTCATGATCAGCGCTGCCCCGGCGTCCGCCTACCGTGCAGCCAGCCCGGTACCCAGCACAGGCCACGCAGCGGGATCACACGGGCTACCCTGACCGCCCAGCGGTGCTCCCGCCTCCGGCGTTCGCGTCAGTGCGCGCGGCCCAGTGCGGACAGTACGCGGTCCGGCGTCAGGGGGAGTTCGCGCAGGCGGTGGCCTGTCGCGTGGCTGAACGCGTTTCCGATCGCGGCCGCCGTTCCGACGATGCCGATCTCGCCGATCCCCTTGCTGCCCATGGGGTTGAGGTGCTTGTCGTGTTCATCGATCCAGTGGGCCTCGATGGCGGGGACATCGGCGTGCGCCGGGACGTGGTAGGCGGCGAGGTCGCTCTCGGTGAAATCGCCGAACACCGCGTCCATCGTGCTGTGTTCGGTCAGCGCCATGCCGAGCCCCATCACCATGGCGCCCTTGAACTGCGACCGCGCGGTGAGCGCGTTCAGGATGCGGCCGGCGGCGAAGACGCCCAGCATGCGCCGTACGCGGACCTCCCCGGTGACCGTGTCGACCCGTACCTCGGCGAAGTGCGCGCCGAAGGCGTGCCGGGAGTAAGGGGGCTTCTGCTTGGCGGACTGCGTGGTGTCGGCGGACGCGGACAGCCCCCGGGCCGGAAGCGGCTCGTGGTGGCGCTCCAGGCGCGCGGTCAGGGCAGTGCAGGCGTCGTGGACGGCCCACCCCCAGGAGGCGGTCCCGCAGGAGCCCCCGGCGAGCGAGGCCGCGGGCAGGCCGGTGTGTCCGATGGCGACGGACACCGAGTCGAGCGGAACCCGCAGGGCATCCGCCGCCACCTGGGCCAGGACGGTACGGGCGCCCGTTCCGATGTCGGTGGCGTTGATCTCGACGAGGTAGCCGCCGTCGGGGCGGGCGTGCGCCCGGGCCGTGGAAGGCGCGACGAGCACGGGATAGGTGGCGGCGGCCACTCCGCTGCCGATGAGGTACGGGCCCTCTCGGCGCGGCTCGCGGCAGCGCGCCCAGCCGAACCGCTCGGCGCCCTCACGCAGGCACTCGACCAGGTGACGGCTGCTGAAGGGGAGGCCGCTGTCGGGCTCGGTGCGGGGTTCGTTGCGCACGCGCAGCTCGATCGGGTCGATGCCGAGGATGCCGGCGAGTTCGTCCATCGCCGATTCCAGGGCGTACATGCCCGGCGCCTCGCCGGGAGCACGCATCCACGACGGGGTGGGTACGTCGAGGGCGACGACCCGGTGGGTGGTGCGGAGCGCGGGCACGGCGTACATGACGCGGGCGGGCACCGCCGCCTGTTCCACGAACTCCCGGATGCGCGAGGTGTGGGTCGTGATCTCGTGCGTCAAAGCAGTCAGGGTGCCGTCGGTTCGAGCACCGAGCCGGATGTGGTGGAGGGTGGGCGCACGGTGGCCGACGGTCGCGGGCAGGTGGGCACGGGGGAGGGCGAGTTTGACGGGTCTGCCGTAGTGCCGTGACGCCATCGCCGCCAGGACCACATGGGGACGCGGGGTGCCCTTCGAGCCGAACCCGCCGCCGACATGCTCGGATACGACGGTGACCTGGTCCTCGGTCAGCTTGAACAGTGCGGCCAGCACGCTGCGCACGAGGCCCGAACCCTGGCTGGAGTCATGCACCGTCAGGTGGCGGCGTCCCCCGTCCCAGTCGGCGACGGCAGCGTGCGGTTCCATGGGGTGGTTGTGCAGGGGCCCCACCGCGTAGACGCAGTCGACCCGAACCGGAGCGGCGGCGAGCTCCGCGTCCGCGTCTCCCTGCTCGCGGTGTGCGGGGTGGCCCCCGTTGGCCTCCTCGGGGGTGTAGACGCGCTGGTGGTCGGCGCTGAGGGTGACGTCGTGGGGGTCGCTCTCGTAGCCGACGCGCACCGCGGAGGCGGCGTCCCGTGCGCCTTCCAGGGTGTCGGCGACGGCCAGGGCCACGTACCAGCCGCGGTGGGGCACGCGCGGGTCCTGGAGGAGGTGCAGGGTGGGGTCGTCCGTCGCGCCGAGGCGGGGCGCGTCGTACGGGGTCAGCACGCCGATCACACCGGGCACGGCCGTGGCGGGCGCGGTGTCGACGGAGATGACGCGGCCGCGGGCGATCGTGGCGGGTACGGGCCAGGCGTAGGCGCAGTCGGGGGGCGTGTGCTCGGCGGCGTAGCGGGCGGCTCCGGTGACCTTCTCGCGTCCCTCACGGCGACGGGCGGGGCTGCCGAGGGCGGACGGGCTGTCGGGAAGGGTGGGCATCGCGGGTCCCCTTGTCGGTTCGGGGCCGGGGGCGGTCACGGCCGGGGGCGGGCGGGAGGGCCGTCGTCGGAGGCGGAGCGGATCAGCGTGGTGAGGACGTCGCGGGCGAGGTTGCGGGCGAGGTCGACCTTGAAGGCGTTGTCGCGCAGGGGCCGGGCGGCTGCCAGTTCGGCGTCGACGGCCTCCCGCACGGCCTCGTCGGCGGGTACGGCGCCGGTGAGCCGTTCCTCGGCGGCGGCGGCGCGCCAGGGGCGGTGGGCGAGGCCGCCGAAGACGAGGGCGACGTGGCGTACGCGGCCGTCGCCGAGTTCGAGTACGGCGGCCACCGAGGCGAGGGCGAAGGCGTACGAGGCCCGGTCGCGGACCTTGCGGTAGAGGGAGCGGGATCCGGGCACGGCCGGGGGCAGGACCACGGAGGTGACGATCTCGCCCGGGCGGATGACGGTGTCCCGTTCGGGGTGCTCGCCCGGAAGCCGGTGGAAGTCGGCCGCCGCCACCTCGCGGGTGGTGCCGTGCTCGCCGCCGTAGAGCTCGATGCGGGCGTCCAGGGCGGAGAGGGCCACGGCCATGTCCGAGGGGTGGGTGGCGATGCAGTGTGCGGAGTGGCCGAGGACGGCATGGTCACGGTGGACCGCGTCGCGGGCCGCGCAGCCAGTGCCGGGTTCCCGCTTGTTGCAGGGCTTCGACACGTCCTGGAAGTACGGGCAGCGGGTGCGCTGGAGCAGGTTTCCGCCGGTGGTGGCGACGTTGCGGAGCTGTCCGGACGCCCCGGCGAGGAGGGCCTGTGACAGGACGGGGTAGCGGGTGCGTACCAGGGGGTGCGCGGCCAGATCGGTGTTGCGTACGCCGGCTCCGATCCTGAGAGCTCCGGTGGGCAGCTCCTGGATGTCGTCGAGCGGCACCCGCGTGAGGTCGATGAGGGTGCCCGGGGTTTCCACCCCGTGCTTCATGAGGTCGACCAGATTGGTTCCGCCGCCGAGGTAGCGGGATCCGGGGTGGCTCGCGTAGGCGGCCGCCGCTTCCTGGAGGCTGGTGGCGCGTACGTAGGCGAAGGGCTTCACGCGGTCACGTCCGGGGTCGGGTCGGGTCGGGCCGGAGGGCTGGGGCGGGCGGCCGGGCGGCCGGGCGGGGGTCCTCGGCGGCGCTGCAGGCCGCCACGGCGTCGGCGATCCCGTTGTAGGCGCCGCAGCGGCAGAGGTTGCCGCTGAGCCGTTCCCTGATTTCCTCGGCGGTCAGGACGACCGGGCGGGTGCTGTCGGCCGCGGTCGCCGCGTCGGTCACGTGCGAGGGGTGTCCGGCGGCGGCCTCCCGCAGGACCCCGACGGCGGAGCAGAGCTGGCCGGGCGTGCAGTAGCCGCACTGGAGGGCGTCGTGGTCGAGGAAGGCCTGCTGGAGGGGGGACAAGGAGCCGTCGGCGGCGCCCAGCCCCTCGACGGTGGTGATCTCGGATCCGTCCTGGGTCACGGCCAGCAGCAGGCAGCTGTTGGCGCGCCGCCCGTCGACGAGGACGGTGCAGGCTCCGCACTGCCCGTGGTCGCAGCCCTTCTTCGAACCGGTCAGGTCCAGCCGCTCCCGCAGGGCGTCGAGGAGAGTGACGCGGTTGTCCAGGTCGAGGACGTGGGTCCGGCCGTTGACCCGGAGCGCGACGCGGGAGCGGTGGAGTGCGGCGGTGGTCGGAGCCGGGTCGGCCTGTCGCCGGGGATTGCGTTCACGTGCGGCCACAGCCATGCCCCCAATGTCTGATTACGGGAGGTATGGTCTATCGCCTTCCCCGGCCCCGCCCGTCCCACACCCCCTCATCCGGCGCCGGCACCCCTGCCCCCGGACTCGCGGCCCCCGTCAGAGGTCGACAGCGGGGCCGCCCGGGTGCGGGGGCCCGGTGAGGCGGCTCCGGGCGGCCTGGCGGAAGGCGGTGACGAGGCGGCCGCGGTCGCCCGCGCGGGTGGCGAGGACGACGTGTCCGGGCTCGACGCCCTCCAGGGGCACGGCGGCCAGGTCGGAGCGCAGGTGCACGGCCACCGAGCCGGCGGGCGCGATGGACACCGCGTCCCCGGCCGCGATCAGTTCGAGCTTGTCCTCGACGGTGTCCACGAGCGGCCCCACGGGGGCCCGGCTGCCGTCGGGCCGGGGGTCCACGCGCCAGAACGCGTTCCACGCCGGGTCGGGCAGCCGGGGCTGCGGCTCGTCCCCGATGTCCTCCAGGGTGACGCGCTCCCTGCCCGCCAGACGGTGGCCGGCGGGCACGAGCAGCACGCGCGGCTCGTCGTACAGGACCGACACTTCCAGCCGGTCGGTGGGGAACGGCAGCCGGGCGACCACCGCGTCGACGCGGTGGTCCAGCAGGGCGGCCCGCGGCCGGTCCCAGGCCAGGTGCAGGGTGTGCACGTCGGCGTCGGGGTGGCGGCGGCGCAGCTCGCGCACCGCCGGGGTGATGATCAGGCCGGTGGTGTAGCCGACGGTGAGCCGGGTGGGCTCTGCGGCGGCCCGGGTCTCGGCGACCGCCTGCCCGGCGGCGCGCAGGAGGGCCCTGGCGCGCGGCAGCAGCGCGCGGCCGGCGTCGGTCAGCTCGGTGCCGTGCGGCGTACGGTCCAGCAGCCGGGCGCCGAGCCGGTCCTCCAGGCGGCGGATCTGCCGGCTGAGGGACGGCTGCGCGAGGTGCAGGGCCGCGGCGGCGCGCCCGAAGTGGCGCAGCTCGGCCACCACCGTGAAGTAGCGCACCAGCCGCAGGTCCAGATCGGCAGCGCCGTCGGAGGCGGTGGGAGTGTCGGGCATGCCTCCACGGTAGCCCGCCCGCGGTCCGGCACATCTCTCATGAAAGGCCGCCGACCTGCGGTGATGTCCATTCGGTATCGCGCAGTGCACAACAGGTCTTGGACAGCGGGCCTGCCGCCGTCGCACGGTGGAATCGCAGCCCCGCTCCGTCCGGAGCACCACCGGGCCACCCCCACTCACCGGAGGAGATGCACCATGTACGTCGTCATGGGAGCAGGCGGAAAGACCGGCCGGGCCGTCGCCCTCGGCCTGCTCGACCAGGACCGGCCCGTCCGGGTGGTGCTGAGGCCGGGTCGCGAGGGCCGGGACTGGAAGGAGCGCGGCGCCGAGGTCGCCCACGCCGACGTGCACGACGCGGCCGCTCTCACCACCGCCTTCACCGGCGCCCGGGCCGCCTACGTGCTCAACCCGCCGGACTACGCCAGCGGGGACATGCACGCTTCCGCCCGCGACGTCGCCGCCAACTACGCGCAAGCCGCCAAGGCCGCCGGCACCCGACTCGTGGCCCTGTCCTCGATCGGCGCGCAGCACGCCGACGGCACCGGCAACATCGCCACCACCCACCTCCTCGAACAGGCGTTGCGCCCGCTCGGCGCGAGCTTCGTCCGGGCCGGCAACTTCCTGACCAACTGGCTGCCCAGCCTGCCGGCCATGCGCGAGGGGGTGCTGCCCAGCTTCTTCACCCCGCTCGACCACCCCGTCCCGCACTCGGCCGTGGCGGACATCGCGGTGACCGTCGTACGTGAGCTGCTCCGCGACGACAGCCGCACCGTCGAGCTGGCCGCCGCGGCCGACTACGCGCCGGACGACATCGCCGCCGCCTTCGCTCAGGCCCTGGGCCGGGACGTCATCGCTCAGACCGTCCCTCGCGAGCAGTGGCGGGCCGTCCTCGCCGGGATGGGGCTGCCCGATGCCGCCATCGACAACTGGGTGGAGATGTGGGACGCCTTCAACAGCGGCCGCATCCGCTTCGAGGGCACCCCGGAGCGCGGTGCGACCAGCGCCGCCGCCTTCGCCGCGGCGGCCGTCGCGGGCACCGCGGAGTCCGGCGGGTGACCACACGTCCACGGCCCGGACCGCGACAGCCACAGCCACCGGCGCCGGCACCGGTAGCGCCAGGCCGAGCGGCGGCCCGTACACCGGCCCCCGGCGTCACCGGGGGCAGCGGGCGCCCCTTCGGGCCGAGGCCGCGCGTTTCCGGAATTACAGGGCGGGTGCCCGCGGGGCAGGGTTCGTGGAGTCCGGCGACGCGGGCGCCGCGGATTCCTGCGCGGCCTGCGGGTGACATGCGGCGCGGGCGGCGTCGTCCTCCGTGCGCGGCCAGTGCCGTCCTTCGAGTGCCTCGGCACTGCGGTTGAGCCGGACCAGGACGTCCTCCAGCTCCCGTACCTCCTCGGGGGACCAGTCGGCAACCACCCGCGCCAGGCACGACTGGTTGACCTCGCGGTCTCCGGCGAGCCGGCGCGCGCCTTCGGCGGTGATGCGCAGCTTGCGGGCCATGCCGCCGTCCGGGTCCGCGACGCGCTCGGCCAGTCCGCAGCGCAGCAGCGCGGCCGTCTGGCGGTTCACGGTCGACGTGTCCAGGCCGAAGGCCTCCGCCAGCTGTCCGATGGACATGGGGCCTTGGGTGTCGATCCGGCTGAGCAGCAGGTACGCCGACCGCTCCAGGCGCTCGGGATCGCGCTCGCGCCGGGCCAGCACCTGGTGCCGCGAGAGCAGCATCAGTTCCCGCTCCACATTCTCCAGCACTGCCCCTCCTCACCTTTTCGACGCCCCATTATCGCGGACTCGTGGGCCGACAGACCCTGACGAGGCTCAGCAGGGCCTGGCAGGGCCTCCGCAGGAGGTCGGCGCGGGATCCGGCGGCAATATGCATGATACATAGCGTGTGTACTATGCACTTCTCGTTGTCACCCAGACGAGCCACAGCCTCAACCCGGAGGACTCGCATGAGCGCCACCACGTCCACCGCCTCCCGCGCGGCCGAGATCCTGTCCCGGCCCGTCACGCTGAACGGCCTGACCGTCCCCAACCGCATCGCGATGGCTCCGATGACGCGGATGTTCTCCCCCGGCGGCGTGCCCGGCGAGGACGTGCAGGCGTATTACGCCAGCCGGGCCGCCGCCGGTGTGGGCCTGATCGTCACCGAGGGCACCTACGTGGGTCACGACTCCGCCGGGCAGAGCGACCGCGTACCGCGGTTCCACGGCGAGGACCAGCTGGCCGGGTGGGCGAAGGTCGCCGCAGCCGTCCACGAGGCGGGCGGCACCATCGTGCCCCAGCTGTGGCACATAGGCATGGTGCGCAAGCAGGGCCAGGCCCCGTACGCCGACGCGCCCGCCGTCGGCCCCTCCGGCATCCGCGTCGACGGCACCGAGGGGACCGGCAAGGCGATGACCCGCGCCGACCTCGACGACGTCATCGGCGCGTTCGCCGACGCCGCCGCGGACGCCGAGCGGATCGGCTTCGACGGGATCGAACTGCACGGTGCCCACGGCTACCTCCTCGACCAGTTCCTGTGGGAGCGGACCAACCGCCGTACCGACGCGTACGGCGGCGACGCGGTGGCCCGGACGAAGTTCGCCGCGGAGATCGTGGCGGCGGTCCGCGAACGCGTCTCGGCCGAGTTCCCGGTGATCTTCCGCTACTCGCAGTGGAAGCAGGAGGCCTACGACGCCCGGCTCGCGCAGACCCCCGAGGAGCTGGAGGCGATCCTGGCCCCGCTGGCGGCCGCGGGCGTCGACGCGTTCCACGCCTCCACCCGGCGCTACTGGCTCCCGGAGTTCGAGGGCTCGGACCTGAACCTGGCGGGCTGGACCAAGAAGCTCACCGGCCGGCCCGCCATCACCGTCGGCTCCGTCGGCCTCGACGGCGACTTCATCGGCGCCTTCATCGGCGAGGGTTCGGCGCTCGGTGACATCGACAACCTCCTGGACCGCATGGAACGTGACGAGTTCGACATGGTCGCCGTCGGCCGGGCCCTGCTCCAGGACCCCCAGTGGGCGGCGAAGGTCCTCGGCAACCGTTTCGACGAGCTGAAGCCGTACGACGCCGCGGCGCTCACATCGCTCAGCCGGTAACCGGTAGCCGGTAACCGGCGGCCATCGCGGCCGGTCGACCCCGGTCCGCGGGCCGAGTGGCGTACGGGAGCCTTGGTCAGGGCGCCCGTACGCCACGGGGCCATGAGCGCTGGGCAGTGGATCCCCTGGATGGCCGGCGTCGCCCGTACATGAACGGACGACGGCGCCGCAGGACCCCCGGCGCCGTGACGCGGCCCGGCGGCGATAGCGTCATGTTCATGAACCTGAACCTGCACGGCACCGCGATTCCCGACGGGCTCTCCCGGCGCGCCCGTTCCTTCATCGCGCACCACGGGGTCAGGGCTGATGTCGCGTCCCTGGAGCCCTATCGGGAGCAGTGGCTCGCACAGGGTGTGCCCGGGGATGTGATCAGCCGGGCCGTGGTCTACCAGGACCGCTGGGGCGGCATGGTGCTCCCTCCGGCGCCGGTGTACGAGAGCGGTCCCCGCTACCTGTGCGCGGACATGCCCGAGCCTTCCGACGAGGGCGGGTGGTGGTTCCCGGCCGGCGACCAACGCGCCTCGGTCGCCTTCTCCTTCATGATCGGCCCGAACGGCGAGTTCGGTCTCTGGGGCGACAGGTGGGCTCCGCTGCACGCGTCCATCGAGGGCTGGGTGGAGTCCCTGGCGCTCACCCACCACGCTTCCTACTGGGCCGAGCAGGTCACACGGCTGCACGGTGACGAGGCCAAGTCCTTCCCTTTGGACGGTTTCGAGCCGGTGGAGGAAGTACAGGGCATGGTCGACACGTGGTGGCGGGGCCCGGACTCCCTGGTCGCCCTGCACAACGGCGAGGCGGAGTGCTTCTCCCGCGGAGTGCCCCGCGTCGCACTCGTGTACTCGGGGCTCGACGAGTGGGGTCTGCACGGGCAGTGAGCCGCGAGAGGCGGGCGCCCACTGCGCTCTGACGCCCGGCCGGCGCCGCCCCCGCTCTCCCTCCCGCCGGACCCCGGGTCCGGTGCCGGCCTCGCGGGCGGCGTGACGCCGGGCCGGGCTCCTTCCGAGGGCTCTGGCACCCGCCCGGCCGGAGCCGTCGCGGCGCCCGGCCGGTACGGCCGCCGCCCGGCGGAAGGCGGCCCGAGCCGACACCCGGCGCAGAGGCATCAGGACGTACTGCGCCTGCCCGAAGCCGAGGGTTCTCCCCCGTCCCCCGTGCGGCTCAGCCATTCGCCATCGCCGTCGGCCCGGGGCCGCCGGGCGTCTCGGGGTGCGGGGGGAGCCAGCCGCGGATGGCGGCCTGGACGCCCGCCTGGAAGCGCGTGTCCGCGTCGAGTTCCTCCAGCATGCGGGTGATCCGCCGGCGGGCGGTGTGCACGTGTACGCCGAGCCGGCGGGCGATGGTTTCGTCCTTCAGGCCGGAGGCGAGCAGCCCGAGCAGTTCCCGTTGGTCGGCGGTGAGGGGGCCGTCCGGGCTGCCGAGGGGGGTGGCGCGCGCCCAGAGGGATTCGAAAAGCGGCAGCGCGGCCCGGTGCAGCAGGCAGTCGCCGAGCACCAGGGCCGCTTCGTCGTCCCCTTCGTCGTTGCCGGGCGGCGGGGGCAGCAGGCAGGTGCGCCGGTCGACGAGGACGAGGGCGGTGGGCAGGCTCTGTCCGATCCGGGCCTGGAGGCCGAGTCCGGTGAGGGCGATCAGCTCGTGCGCGCGGTCGGGGAAGTCGGTACCGCGCCGGTCGGTGACGGTCCGTACGGCAACGCCGCGCGCCAGCAGATCGCGGACGAGGTCCCCGTCGGGCGCTCCGGGCGTCCGCGTCGCGCGGTCGAGGATCAGCACCTCCGTCTCGGCTGCGGCGAGCATGCCGCGCAGGCGGGTGCCGACCGCATCGGTGCCGGTGAGAACCTCGATTCCGGCCGGGGGGCCGGGGGATCTCGCGGGCTCCGGGGGAAGCCGGTGGGCCAGCCGGTCGGCGTAGGAGCGCAGAGAGTTCAGGTCGGCCGACTCCTGGTGCAGGAGGGCCTGGCGGCGCTGGATGAGTACGTGCAGTACGGAGGCCGGGTCGGCGGCCGTCTGGATCACCGCCCTGCGGTCGTCCTGCGTGCGGGCCGGAGTCCGGTCGTGCGGGTCGGTTTCGATCATGCGGGGGATTTTGACCGCCTTCACAGAGCCCCCACAAGTGTGCATGGCCACTTCTGAGGGGGCCTCGGCTCTGGTCGGGAGCCGCTCGCGACGCTTGCATGGCGGCAACTCGCAGCAACACATCAGGCACTCATGGTTGAGGAGACCCCTTGCCCAAGTTCAGCGCAGGTTCGTCGGCGTCCACTCCCGCCGCACGACGGATATGGCGGAAAGAGATCCGCTCCGCCGGAGTATTAGCGGTTCTGCTGGCCGCCGCAATGACCTTGCAGGCGTCGCCGGCGTGGGCCGCGGGCGGCCCCTCGAACGCCGTTCCCGGCCAGGACACAGCGACCCCGGTGCTCGTCGAGGGCATCCGGGAGCCCGTGGACGCCAAGGCCGCCCCGGCCGACGCGGCGCGCCAGCACCTCGCCGCGAACAAGAGCCGCTACAAGATCCCCCGGGCGGGCAGCGACCTCGTTCCCCTGGCGGCGACGGCCACCGGGGCCAAGGACGAGACGGTCCGGCTGCAGCAGAAGCACCGCGGAGTCGACGTCCTGGGCGGCCAGTACGTCGTGCGGATGCAGAAGCAGGACGGCAAGCGCGTGGTCACCGGTACCTCGGGGCACTACTTCACCGCCCTGAGCACCGATGTCACCCCCCAGGTCAGCGAGGAGGTCGCAGTCCGGCGTGCGGTGGCCGCCACGGCCCGCCGGCTGGGAGCGGCCCTGAACAAGAGCCAGGCGCCGCGCTCGGAGTCCGGTGATCCGGCGGCCACCGGCATGACCGGTGACGCCAAGGGGCTCGTGGTCCTGCCCAAGGGCGGCGGTGTCCTCGCCTACCGGGTGACCGTACGGGGCACCGCGCCGGGCACCGGGGCGCCGGTCGTGGACGAGGTGTACGTGGACGCCCGCTCGGGCTATCCGGCGCTCCAGTACAGCGCGTTGAAGACGATGGCGGCTCCCGCGGCCGCCCGGACGGCCGGTGAGGCCGGTGAGGGTCCGGGCGCGGCCGGCCCGCCCGCCGTTCCCGCGAACCTGGTCCCCGAGACGGGGTCCGGCGCCCGGCTGAGCGGCGCCGCGGCCTCGCTGGACATCGCCTACGACCCGGCGGCCGGCCAGTACCTCCTCGCCGACGCGGGCCGGATGCGCGCCACCAGCAAGAGTCTGCTGGCCACGTGGGACGCCCGGGGCAAGTCGGTGTCGGAGACCTCGGGCACGTGGCCCGCCGGCATCAGCATGTTCTCCTCCCCGAACACCTCTTTCGGCGCCGCGGCGACGGATTCGGGGGCCGTGGACGCCCACTGGAACGCGGGCCAGGTCTACGACTTCTACAAGAAGAACCTCGGACGCGAGAGCCTCGACGGGAACGGCGGGGCCGTCAACTCCCTGGTCGGTGTGACGTACTACGGCCTGCCCTACGCCAACGCGTTCTGGGACGGCACCAAGATGGTCTACGGCATCGGTGACGACGAGTACAAGCCGATGTCGGCCGACACCGACGTCGTCGGCCACGAGATGACCCACGGGGTCATCGAGCACACGGCGAACCTGGTCTACGCGGGCCAGTCCGGGGCCCTGAACGAAGCGCTGGCGGACTACTTCGGCAACGCCATCGACGTCACCGCGAGCGGGACGCCGATGAGCGATCCGGCCGCGGGCCTCATCGGTGAGAACCTGTGCCGCACGAAGGCCGCCGCCGACTGTGCCCTGCGCGACCTCAACGACGGGGCCACCACCTCGAAGAGCTTCCTGGGCGTGTCGTTCGCCACCGACAACGGCGGCGTGCACCTGAACTCGACGATCTTCTCCGGCGCGCTGTGGGACATGCGCGAGGACCTGGGCGGTGCCCTGGCCGACAAGATCGTGTACAAGGCCGTCAGTGAGTACATGACGCCGCTCGACGGGTTCACCGAGGCCCGGGGCGCGGTGCTCGCGGCGGCCAAGGCGCTGGGCGCGACCTCCGCCCAGCAGAACACGGTCAAGCGGTCGTTCAACGCCCACGGCATCGTCCCGGACTGGGAGCAGGCCCTCGGCATCGACACCGACACCCTGTTCGGCAAGCTGAACACCACCGATTCCGGCGTGGGTGCGGGCGGCGGCTGGTGGACGGCGTCGAAGTCGAACGACGACGGCTCCGAGCCCTACTCGGTGTACGCGGGCCGGCTGGACGGCAAGGGCGCCCCGAAGGTGGTCAGCCCCAACGACGGCCGCTACCACACCGCCCCGGCGACCGACGGCAAGACCGTGGTGTGGACGGCGTACGGCCCGACCTCGGTCGACGTCCTCTCCCGTCCCGTGGCGGGCGGTCCGATCAAGACCCTGTACAGCTCGATGACGGGCGTCGCGGGTCTGCGGGTGGAGAAGAACACGGTCGTGTTCGAGGAGTACGACATCCTCGGCGGCCGGCACGTCGGTTACATGCGGCCGACCGACAAGGCCCCGGTCTTCACCGACGGGCGGAAGTGGAACACCCTGACCGCCCTGCCGTCCATCAGTGAGGGCAGGATCGCCTACGCGAAGCTGTACCCGCAGAACGGTACCTACCGGCTGGGCGTGGAGGTCGTCGACCTCTCCACCGGCAAGGCGGTCATGACCGAGCAGCTCGACGAGCCGACGGGCCTGGGCCAGACCGGGATCAACGGCAAGAACGTGTTCTGGCTGGCGGACACCGACGAGAGCGACGGCGGTCTGATGTCGGTCATCAGCTCCGGCCTGGACGGCCGCGGCACCTTCATCGTCAGCAGCGAGCACAAGCCGGGTGCCTTCATCGCCTCCGACCTGACGGTCTCGCAGGACGCGCTGACCCTGGTCGCGCAGACGCCCGACACGCGCTACCGCAACGAGTCGCTGCCCAAGCTGTGGCAGCTGACCACCGACGGCTCCCGCCGCGAGCGGGTCTCCTGCAACCGGGGTGAGCAGAGCTACCCGGCGGCCGGGGCGGGCCGTCAGGTCACCTGGCTGGACGCGACCACCGGCTCCACCGACCTGGTGGTCCGGGAACGGCCCGCCGGGACCTGCTGATCCCTGCCGGTGAACGAGGGGCCGACGGCTGCAGCCGTCGGCCCCTTCCGCGTGCCGTACCCCCGCCCGCGTTTGCGGTGCCGTACCGAACGGTCCCAGGGGCTCCGGACATCAGGGTGTCAGCACTCGCGCAGGCCCGGCGCGGGGTCGACGGAGGTGTGGACGTCCACGGCCGCGACGTTGCCCCACTGGCCGTTGTCCAGCTGGGTCCAGTACCAGACGTTGTTGCCGCCGGCGTGCTGGTCGCCGCGGCCCCAGCACTGGAACCAGCTGGGGCTCGTGTTCAGCGGGCCGCGCACCGCGGAGTTGTAGCGGCGGTGCTCATAGCCCTTGGCACCGACCCGGTTGCCGCACCACAGCTTGCCGTCGGCGCGCACGCCGCACTCGGCGGCCGCGCTCTTCCCGGTGGCCGGCGTGGCCTGGGCGGGCCCGGTCACGGTGGCCGCGCCGGCCGCCAGTGCGACGGTGGCGATCCCCAGGGCGATCTTCCTGCCTGCGTACATGATTCCTCCTCGGAAGGGCTCCCTCAGGAGCCGTGTGGTGGATGTGCGGGGTGTGCGTGATCGGTGGTGCGGACGGTGCTCAGGGGCAGGTGGGTACGCCGTCCAGCCAGGCGGCGCCCTTGATGTAGATGTTGGTGATCCACGATCCGTACTCGGGCAGGTAGGACCAGGCGTCGTTGGTGTAGCCGTCCGCCGTCACCGTCTCGGCGTGCTTCTGGCATTCGACGCGCACGCTGGTCGGGCCGGGGAAGCGGTGTACCCGCGGGCTGCCGGTGGACGGTTCTTCGTGGGTCCACACGTCGGCGCCCCAGGTGCTGAACGTGCCGGGCGTCGTCGCCGGCGCGATGCGGGCGGCTCCCGCGTAGTCCCCGCCCAGCCGTACGTCGCTGACGGTGATCCGGGTGCCCGACTCCCGGGCCTCGACCATCTTGCCCGCGCCGAGGTAGATCGCGATGTGGTGGACGGAGCCCGCCGATCCCCACGCCAGCAGGTCCCCGGGGAGCAGTGGACCGGTCCCCTGGGCCGCCGTGAAGCGCTCGTTCGTGTGCGGGGAATGGAACTGGTGGTGGGCGTTGCCGGGCAGAGGGTCGCCGCCGAGCGCGCGGGCGTAGGCGTACCGGACCAGTCCGGAGCAGTCGAAGCCCAGCCGTTCCGGGTCGTGGGCGCTGTCCGGGTCGCTCGGGTCGACCTGCCCGTACGTCGGCCCCGGCTGCGGCCCGTGGCCGCCGCCCCAGGTGTACCAGACGCCGATCTGTTCGCACGCGGCCCGTACGGCGGCTTCGGCCGCGGCGGAGGCTCCGGGGGCCTGGACGCCGCACGCTCCTGCCGCCTGCGATGCCGTGGCCGCAGGGGCGGCGGTGGCGGTGGCGCCGCCGGTGCCTTCCCATGTGGCCAGGAGGCTCAGCACCGCGACCGCCGCCATCGCTGTTCTCCGCATCCCCATGTCCGTTCCCCCGTCCCCGTCGCGGTCGCCCGCGGGTCGTCGTACTCGTCGTGTCGTTCGCGCGGTGTGCCCGTCGTACGGGGCACGGACCGGCCGTTCCGCCGGGCACTCCGAGCCTGTCCCGTGCCACCGCGGTGTGTCGAGGAGGCACGGGTCGCCCATCGCGACGGGAAACGGGAAACGCTCGGGAAACCCGCTCCCGCCTGGTGTTTTGCGTGACCGTCAGACGGGGAGCCGTCGTCCCTGTGGTGGGTGCCCCGGGGTCCGGGGCACGGAAGCGGCCGGTCACCTGCGGGAGGTGACCGGCCGTCGACGTGTCGGGCTGTGCGTGGTTCAGGCGGGGCCGGTTCCTCGCGACGCCCGGTCGGCCGCCTCCTGAAGGGTGTGGGCGCCCGCCGTGCTCAGGCGGCCTCCGCCGGATTCCAGGTGTGCGCGCAGGAACCACTGGAACTGTTCCAGCCCGGCCAGCTGGCCGATGAGCATGTCCTGGGTGACCGGGTCGAGTTCGCCGGTCGCCTTCATCGCTCGCCGGTGGTCCTCGATCACGCCGCTGTAGACCAGGTCCAGGGCGCCCAGGTGGGCGACGGCGTCCGCGCGGCCCACGTCGTAGTCGTCCCAGGTCCGGGCGGCGACGATGGCGGCCGGTGTGCCGACCGGCACGCCGCCGAGCGTCGCGATGCGTTCGGCGGTGGTGTCCGTCATCTCGCGGACCGCCTCCACCTGCGGATCGAGCATCTCGTGGACGGCGATGAAGTGCGGGCCGACGACGTTCCAGTGCACGTGCTTGAGGGTCAGGGCCAGATCGTTCAGCGCGTGCAGTCGCGCCTGCAGGATCTCCGTGACCTGTCGTGCGTCCTGGCGGTCCACACCGGGGACGGTGTGCGGGGCCGCCTGCTGCTGTCCGTTCATGGTCGGTCTCCTCGTCACGGTGGATCTTGGTACGCCCCTCGCCTTCCCCGTCGGCCCGCCGTCACACGTGCGGGCCGGCAGGGCTTGCGGGCCGGTGGTGCCGGGAGGGGCTCACGGGACGGATCCGCCGGGTGGCGGTGCTCCCCGCGCTCATGGCCGGGCCCGGAGGGGGTACACGGACGGCACCGACCGAAAGGAGCCCGGCCATGCTGGCCATCGCCGCCGCAGTCCTGTTCTTCATCGCGTTCCTCATCGACGCCGCCGACATCGCCACCAACGACGTCCTGAGCTCGACCAACCTCATGCTGATCGGTCTCGCCGCGCTCGCGCTGCACGTTGCGGGCATAGGCGGCACGCGCCCGGCCCGCGGGTGGGGCCGCAGACGCTGACGGCCGCAGGGCCCACGCCGTTCCGTTACCTTCCGGGCGCGGATCAGTCCGCCGACCGGGCGCGGGCCCGGGCCGCCCGCCGCTTGACGGTCCGGCGTTCGTCCTCGCTCATACCGCCGCACACACCGAGATCCTGACCTCCATCGAGGGCCCACTGCAGGCAGTTCTCCCTCACCGGGCACCGGTGGCACACCGCTTTGGCTTCCTCGATCTGGAGGAGGGCCGGGCCGCCGGTGCCCACCGGGAAGAAGAGATCGGGGTCTTCCCACCTGCAGGCGGCCTCGTGGCGCCAGTTCATCGTCGTTCCTCCATCCATTCGTCCTTGTGCTCACCCACGCTCCTGGCCGGTACCGGTGGCTCTATGCAGTGACGGGGGCCATCGTTCGCCGGATGTTCCTCACTCGGGCCGGATCCGGTCCGCTGTTCAACACCCGTAGGCGGGGGTAGGCGAGTCGCATGCTCGGCCGCCGGATCGCCACGACCCGCCTCCGATAGCCTGTTCTGCCGGGCTTGTGGGGGTTTGCAACACGACGCCGGGGCATGCACACAACTCAGCGATTGCCAGCCGACAGGAGGCAGCAAGTGACCACCTACGTCATCACCGTGCCCGGTACGTTCCTGAGGGACGTCGACGATGCGGCACGCTCCGAGCTCGCCAGGAGGCTGGCCTCGCACCACACCGCACTGAGCGAGACCGAGGACGTGGAACTGCTCACCGTCTACGAGGGCGGCACCTTCTCCGTCCGTCTGGAGGTCGAGGCCCCGGACCGGGCCACGGCCGAGGAGGACGCCGTGCGCCTGCTGGCCGGCACGCTCGCGGAGCTGGGGCTGCCGGAGAAGGACGCGCCTCTCGGAGCTCCGGCGGTCACAGGGGTCGACGGCGAGTCCTGACGAAGGCCGGAGGGACGGCTGGACGGATGGACGGGCCGCCGCGGGGCAACAGCGGGACATGGCTGCCCTGCGAAAGCTCGCCCGTCCCCTGCTCGCCGCCCCGTTCGTCTCCGGCGGGCTCCAGACCCTGCGCCGCCCCGAGGCCGTCGCGGAGGCCGCCCAGCCCCTGGTCCGGGCCGTCGGGGAGCGCGTCCCGTCCCTCGCCGGGGATCCGCTCCACGTGGTACGCATCACCGGCGCCGTCCAGGCCGCGGCGGCGCTGCTGCTCGCGACGGGGCGGGTGCCGCGCGTGGCCGCGCTCACACTGGCTGCCACGCTGGTGCCGACGTCCCTCGCCGCGCACGCCTTCTGGACGGTGGAGGACCCGGAGGAACGTGCGCGGCAGCGCGCCCGGTTCCTGGCCGACCTGTCCGCTGTGGGAGGGCTCCTCATCGCAGCCGCGGACACCCACGGCAAGCCCTCCCTCGCCCACCGCGTACGGCACGCACTGGACCAGCGGCACCCGGTGCATGCCGTACGCCGCCCCGTGAAGGCGGCCTTGGCGCGTACAGCCGATCGCGCCAGGGCCGTCGCCTCCGCCCTGCCCGGCTCCCGCTGAGGGCGGCCGCTGACGGCGGCCGCGGCCGGTGCGGGACCGTCACAGGAAGCGGCGTATCGGCTGCACCGCCAGCTCCCGGGCCCGCTGGAGGGCGGGGCGCCTGCGCCAGCGACCCTCCTGGATCAGTTCGCTCGCCGCGATGTCCTCGTCGAAGTGTCCGTCGAGGACACCGGTGAACCCCTCGTCGAGAACGGCGAGCATCACCTCTTCGTCGTGGTCGAGGGAGCGGCGGTTGAAGTTGGTCGATCCGACCAGGGCGGCGACACGGTCGACGGTGATGACCTTGGCGTGCATCATCGTCGGCTGGTACTGGTAGATCTTCACCCCGCAGGCGACGAGGGCCTCGTAGTGGTGCTGACCGGCGAGCCGGCAGACCCGCTTGTCGGTGTGGGGGCCCGGGAGCAGGATCTCCACCTCGACCCCGCGCCGGGCCGTCTCGCACAGCAGCTCGACGAAGTACTCGTCCGGCGAGAAGTAGGCGGTCGCCAGGCGGAAGCGCTCCTCGGCGGACTCCAGCATGACCCGTACCAGCGTCTGCATGTCCTGCCAGCCGAAGCTGGCCGAACCGCGTACCACCTGCACGATCGCGTCGCCCTGCGGGCGGTGGTCGACGAACCGATCGCGCTCGTCGAACAGTTTGTCGTGGCACTCGGCCCAGTTCTGCGCGAACGCGGCGGCGATCCCGTCGACGGCGGGCCCCCGGACCTCGACGTGGGTGTCGCGCCATTCGTGTGCGTTGCGTGCGTTGCCGCACCACTCCTCGGCGATGCCGACACCGCCGGTGAACGCGATCTCCTCGTCGACGACGAGCACCTTGCGGTGGCAGCGGTGGTTCTGCTTGAGCGGGGAGAGGTAGAGGGGCTTGCGGAACCAGGCCACCTCCACGTCGGCCTCCTCCATGGCATCCAGCAGTTCCCGCTCGATCAGGCGGCTGCCGAAGCCGTCGAGCAGCAGCCGGACCCGTACTCCGGCGCGGGCCCGCTCGGCGAGGGCCCGCGCGAAGTCACGGGCGATGTCGCCCTTCCAGTACACGAACGTCATCATGTCCACGGTGTGCCGGGCTCTGCGGATGCCGGCGAGCATCGCGGCGAATATCTCGTCCCCGTTGCGCAAGGGGGTGAGGGCGTTGCCCTCGGTCGCCGCGATCCCGATCAGGCGCTCCAGGCGCCGCCGGAGCCGGGCCACCCGGGCCTCGGCGGTCGGCGCGGGCAGCGTCCGAGGGGGCTGCACGCTCGACTCGGCGGGCTCTTGCGTGAGGGTCATGGCGTCTCCTGAACCGAACGGGGTGGCGTAGGTCGTGCAGACACCGTGTGCCCAGCCGACGGCCGTCTGAACGCACCCACCCGGCACGGCGGGCGTCCGATCGGCCACGGTGCGGTTCGGGCCTCGCCTACGGGCTCCGGATCCGCGCCTTTCCACAGGGGCTGTTGGGTCCGTCACGCCGGGCGATCAGCGGTTTGTGCCGTTCAAACAGCCGGGCAGGCCTCCGACCACTCCGCGAGCACCGGCCGACCTGCCGTTTCCGTGTGTCGCGGCCGGTGGGTACGGGGGCTGCGCGCAAGCTGGGGCCGTCCGACGCCGGGCCGCGAGGCCGCAAGCATGTCCGGACCGTTCCCGGGAACCCGGCTGTGCGGGGGAATCGAGTAGGAGGGAACAGTGAACCATGGCATCCGCCTCGCCGCCGGAGGGCTCCGCGCCGGCCACCATGCGCACGGTCACCACATCCGTACCGGCCCGTCTCGACCGTCTGCCGTGGTCCCGGTGGCACTGGATGATCGTGATCGGCCTCGGCACCGTCTGGATCCTCGACGGGCTCGAAGTCACCATCGTCGGCAACGTCGCCGGACGTCTCGCCGAGGAGGGCAGTGGCCTCGACATCACCGCCGCCCAGGTCACCGGGATCGCCGCCGCCCTCTACGTGGCGGGAGCCTGCTCGGGGGCACTGTTCTTCGGCTGGCTGACCGACCGCTACGGCCGTAAGAAGCTGTTCATGGTGACGCTCGTCGTCTATCTGGGCGCGACCGCCATGACCGCGCTGTCGTTCGAGTCCTGGTGGTTCTTCCTCTTCCGGTTCCTCACCGGCTTCGGTATCGGCGGCGAGTACGCCGCCATCAACTCGGCGATCGACGAGCTGATCCCCTCCCTCTACCGGGGGCGGGTCGACCTCATCATCAACGGCAGCTACTGGCTCGGCGCGATCGGCGGCGCCCTGCTGTCCGTGGTGATGCTGGACACCGCCATCTTTCCGCAGAACCTCGGCTGGCGGCTGAGCTTCGCCCTGGGGGTCGTCCTCGGGCTGGTCATCCTGCTCGTGCGCCGGCACGTTCCGGAGAGTCCACGCTGGCAGTTCATCCACGGCCAGGAGCAGGACGCCGAGGAGCTGGTGTCGTCCGTGGAGCGGCGGATCGAGGAGGAGAAGGGCGAGCGGCTGCCGCCGCCGGCCGGCGAGATCACCATCCAGCAGCGCAAGAGCATCGGCTTCGGCCTGATCGCCAGGACGGTCTTCGGCCGCTACCCGCGCCGTGCGTTCCTCGGGCTGTCGCTGTTCATCGGGCAGGCGTTCCTGTACAACGCCATCACCTTCGGGTTCGGCACGATCCTCACGACGTTCTTCGACGTGCCGACGGGCCACACGGGTTACTACTTCGCGGTCATCGCCGCGGGCAACTTCCTCGGCCCCCTGCTGCTCGGGAAGCTGTTCGACACGGTCGGACGCCGGATCATGATCTCCTCGACGTATCTGCTCTCGGGTGCGCTCCTGTTCGTGACGGCGTGGCTGTTCGACCGGGGCTCGCTGACGGCCACGACGATGACCGTCTGCTGGTGCGTGGTGCTGTTCTTCGCGTCGGCGGGTGCCTCCAGCGCGTACCTGACCGTCTCGGAGGTGTTCCCCATGGAGACCCGGGCGATGGCTATCGCGTTCTTCTACGCCCTGGGCACCGCGGCGGGCGGTATCAGCGGCCCGCTGATCTTCGCCGAGCTGACCGAGTCGGGCGTGGTGGGCGACACTGCGCTGGCTTTCCGGATCGGCGCGGCGCTGATGTGCGCCGCGGGTCTGGTGGCGGCGTTCCTGGCGGTCAAGGCGGAGCGGCGTTCGCTGGAGGACATCGCCGAGCCGCTGTCGGTGGCGAAGCCTGCCGCGACCTCGGGCTCCGACTGACCGGCACCCCGCGGCCTGCCGGTGAAGGTCGGCGCAGACCGTGCCTAGGCGGCGGTGGAGTGGGCGCTCGCCACCTCTCCGGGGACTGGAGTCGGGGCGCACAGCCCGGACCAGAACGTCGCCGGAGTCGTTCGTTCGTGCCGCGCCGAACGCCGTAACACTTCCGGGGCTGAGACGAGTTGCGGTGGCTTCTCCGGCGTCACGGCAGGGCCCGCCGCGCGGCCGGACCGACTACGGACGCCTCCTCGACCGCTGCGATCCTCACCCCTCACCACCAACGGGCCTGCGCCCGCGATCGGGTGGCGGGCGCGCTTCCGGCGATCCCTGAGGCGAGGACGACCGTCAGAGATGTCTCCACCTCCCACGAACCACTCCTCGATCGCCCCGATGACGGTGGAGGCGAGCTCTCGCCCACCGAATGCGCTGCGCTCCTCCCCCGGCTCGGGGTGATCGCCGGCCAGTGGCGGAATGAGGTCGGCGTCTCTCGGACACACATCGATGCTGCCGAACAGCTGACGGTCGTTCTGCGGCTGTGTGTCACGACGGACGTCGAACTTCTCTTCCTCTGATGTCCGCTGATCCGAGGCGGGTCCTCACGCTCCCGCAGCCACGGGCCACCCCTTGGCTTGGTCCTCAACGTCTGGGCCGTGGGTCAGCCACTGAATGAGGTCGAGGTGATCTCAGGCTGCGTGGGATCCTCTGGGGATGCGCCTGGTAGCTGACGGAGCCACGCCGACCTCGCGGTTGGTGCTGGTGCAGGACCTTGAGACTGACGACGGGTACGCCTTCGAGTTGGCGAGCCCGCTCTTCCTGGCCGCCGGTGATCGAGTCGCTTTCGAAGACGGCGGCTTCGTCGTCGTGCAGGCCAGTGGAGTGCGTCTGTCGCCGGCCGGTGACTGGTCCACTCGTTGCGGGCCCGGATCTCTGCGCCGCCGGTAGAAACCGTTCCTCGAACGCTGCGTCGCACTTGATCGCACGGTTCGGTATCGCCGTACGGGGAAACGGCCTTCGCCTGAACAGGTGCTCCGCCCCAGGAACACACACATTCAGCACGAAGGCGGTGAGGTCGCTGGCTGCCCCGGTCGGTCGACGGCCGGCTCGTATGGATCCCTGTTCCTGGGGCGAACCGTGCACCTCGACCAGGAACGGATTCGGCTCCAGATCCGGCCGACTCAAGCCGTCGGAAGGATTCCAGTCGGCACGGGTGATGAACCACCGACGGGACCAGCTCTCGCCCCAGTGATGCGCCGTGTAGTCACAGCTGAAGGTCTGGGTGGGGGCCGACGTGTCCAGCTCCCTCAGGGGCCAGTCCCCGCGCGCGTGCCGTCCCGTACCAGATCCAGACCGCGGAAGATGCTGACCTGCCAAACGACACGACTTTCGAAGAGGCTCTGGCTTTACCGGCCCTGGTCGACGGGAACGCCCCCAAGCCGAATGCTGAGCTGCGCACCCAGTTCCCGGAACCCCAGAGCTACAGCCACACGCCGTGAGGGATGGAGCCGTGCTCTCCACTGCGGCAGCAACCTGGCATCGAGGGCATGGGCCACTGCTGCGGACGCCACGGCCCGGGCCAGACGTCGGCCCCGACAGTGCGGGGCAACCAACACGCTCAGGTGGGCTACCGACCGCGGCCAGGACCGGTACCCAGCCGCGGCTACCACCTCGTCGCCCCGCCGAAGACAGAACGCGGGAGAGGAGATGTCCTCCAGGCCGCTCTCGCCGACCTCCTCCTCCCCAGCCAGGGCCAGTAGCGCGGCCACGCCGCCATCGCCGATCGGCAACTCCTCTACGCCGGTGCCTTCATGCGCAGGAAGAAAGCCGTCCCGGCCGAGATAGAAGAGCGAAGCCGGCCCAAGCGCATCGAGAACAGGCAGCACCGCACGCAGACGAGCGATGTCAACGAGCTCTTCGTGGGTCAACTTCCGTGCGGCGTCGACCACCATCCCGGCAGACCACCCGCTCGGCGCAGTGACGATGGCCGCGTCACCGATCCGTACGATCCCCGTCCACGACGGCGGAGACAACCGCGACCTGGGCGCGACCACGACCATCGCCCCTCCTGAGGGACAGAACTCGACTGGCGTGTCCGCCAACTCCACCCACAGCTCCCGGGCGCGAACGAGCAAGAGATCGTCAGCCATGGCCGCATCCTGTCGCCTCCGCAGCCAGAGCGCGACCGGATTCCTCCGGAGGGAAAGGTCCTCCAGTAACCGCCGAGTCTCGTCCTACCCTTACCGCGGCCAGGTCGCGGGCGGCGCGGGCTGCCGCGCAGACCGTCTCGTGGACGGGGGGTGGGTGCCTTCCGTGCGAGCGGCGGCCAGTGCGGTCGATCCGGCCAGGGCCCCGGACTCGACCGGCATGCTCTCCAGGTAGTGATCGAGATCGTTGCGGTCGTCTTCGCTCTGGTCAGCCGCGGGTGACGGGCGACGATCTTGCGCCGTTCGAAGACCAGAAGCTCGTTTCCTCGCAGCAGCACCCTCGCCTGCTGGCCTATAAAGCGGGCCGACACCGAGTAGGGGCGCTGGGAATTCCGGGATTGCGAGTCCGAGGGATCGCCCCTGGGCCGGGACTGTGTGGCAGCCCAGGGGTACGTCTCAAGGCCGAGGACCGCGTGGCCCTGGCCGAGCCCCCAGCCACACAGGAGCCTCCACCCCCAGCCCTGACGGGCCTCGCCGCGCTGCCATCCCGGCGGTAGGCGGAAGCAGTTCGTGTCGGCGTGCGGCGGTGGCAGACTGCTGCCTTGATCGCGGGCACTGGTCCGCGGACGTGAAGGGGGGCATCGTCGTGCGCAACATCAGGTGGGCGGCCGCGGCCGCCGGTGCGGTGCTGTTGATCGCGGGGTGCAGCAGTGAAGGAGATTCGGCTCAGGGGCACAGCGGTGACGCACCGTCAACCGGAGGCTCGGCCTCGGCGAAGGCGGGATCCGGAGGCAGCCTGGACATCGCGGTGGTGAAGAAGGAGATAGTGGCCGCCGCCACGGCGGCCGGGTTCACCGAGAAGCCCCGGGACGATGTCCCGCCGGTCCTCAAGTCCTGCACGGTCAGGTGGCAGTCGGACGGTGCGAAAGCCGCCGACTCGAGGAAGTCCTACGACGCCACGCTCGCCGCGCTGGGCAACGGGGGCTGGAAGGAGGGCGGGAGCAACGAGGAGCGGCAGTCGGTCGTCAAGGTGCTGGACAAGAGCGGCTGGCGTCTCATCGCGAGCCACCGCCCCGAGGGCTGGGCGGATGGGACTGATGAGGACAGCTTTGTCTTCGTCGACACCGGGCCCGCGTGCGAAAAGCCCTTCCAGGAGGACCTGGCGGACAAGACGACGAACAAGAAGTAGTTCCGGTCGCGCAACACGCGGCCGGGGGTCGCGGGCGTGGGCCCGTGGCTCCCGGCGGCTGTTGGTGACCAACCCCGATTCGGCGACCAGCGGTGCCAGGACGTCGACGGGTAGGGGGACGGTGTCCAAGCAGCGTGCTTGCGCGCCCGACGACGGCCTTCGCGGCGGTGGAAAGCCCCATCTGGCAGGGCTGCGCTGCAGTCTGCCCGTGTTCGATGTTCACGAGAGGGGACGGCAGCGGGCCCTAGAGCGTGTCTCTTTGATGGGTTGGTCAGTTGATCGGATGTGTCTGTCCGATTAGTGATCACTGATGCGATGTGGGGCCGGATCGAGCCGCTGATGCCGGCCGATCCGGTCCGCGGCCGGCGGTGGGCCGACCACCGCCGCACCCTTGAGGCCATCGCTTGGAAGTACCGCACGAGCTCGCCCTGGCGGGACCTGCCCGACGAGCTCGGGTCGTTCCAGACCGCTCACAAACGACTGCTCAGATGGGCCGTCGACGGCACCTGGGAGAAAATCCTCGCCTCCGTCCTGGCAGCGGCGGACGCCGACGACGACATCGACTGGACCGTGTCAGTGGACTCCACGGTCGTCCGGGCCCACCAGCACGCGGCCGGCGCACGCAAAAGGGGGCGGCCCGCTCCGGCGAGCCCTCCGATCACGCGCTCGGACGCTCACGCGGCGGGCTGAGCACCAAGGTTCACCTGGCCGCGGACGGTGGGGCACGGCCGCTGGCATTCACCGTCACCGCAGGCCAGGCCGGTGACGCACCCGCCTTCGAGACGGTGACGGCCCGCATCCGGGTGCCCCGCACAGGCACGGGCAGGCCGCGGACCCGCCCCTTCGTCGTTCTGGCCGACCGGGCCTACTCCTCCCGAGCCATCCGCAGCCACCTGCGACGCCGGGGCATCCGCGCGGTCATCCCGCAGCCGTCCGACCAGATCGGCCACCGCCTGCGGCGAGGCCACCGAGGCGGCCGCCCGCCTGGCTTTGACCGAGAGGTCTACAAGCAGCGGAACACGGTCGAACGCTGCATCAACCGGCTCAAGCAGTGGCGCGGCCTGGCCACACGAACCGACAAGCTCGCCATCGCCTACCAGGCCGCACTCCACCTCGCCGGCATCCTCATCTGGACCCGACGCTGACCAAAGAGACAGAACCTAGGCCCGCGATCCCACCGGTACGGGCTCCCGGTAGCGTCACCGGGATACTCGCTTCGTAGGAGAGCAGCTACTCGTGGATCTGGGCATCATCGGGCAGGCAGCTGGGCTGTTCGCCGTCACGAACATCGACGACATCCTGATCCTGGCGCTGTTCTTCGCCCAGGGCGCCGGCCACCCCGGGTCCACCCGCCGGATCGTGCTGGGCCAGTACCTGGGCTTCGCCGCGATCCTCGCCGTGGCGGTGGCCGCGGCGTTCGGCGCCACCTTCCTGCCCGAGTCCGGCATCCCCTATCTCGGTCTGCTGCCGCTCGCCCTAGGCCTCAAGGCGGCCTGGCAGGCGTGGAAGGACCGCCGCGACGGGGCCGGGGGCGAGGCGGAGGAACAGGCGAAGGAGGGCGGGCCGAGCCCGCTGGAGGTCGCCGCGGTCACCTTCGCCAACGGCGGCGACAACATCGGCGTCTACGTGCCCGTCTTCGCCACCGCCGGAGCCGGCGGGATGAGCGTGTACGCCGCGGTGTTCCTCGTGCTGGTGGCCGTGTGGTGCTTCGCGGGCAAGTTCTTCGCCACCCGACCCGTCATCGCCAAGGCCCTCGCCCGCTGGGGCCACATCCTGCTCCCGGTGGTCCTGATCGCCATCGGCCTGCTCATCCTCATCGAGGGCGGCGCCTTCGGCCTGTGACATCGGGCGGCAATCGACTCAGTACGTATTGCTGCGGGTGCCTCTCCTCAAGGCGCGGTTCCTGACCGCGTGGAGGGGGAGAGCTGTTCGCGCACCCATGCGGGATCGGGGTTGATGTGTGGCCGGCCCGCCACGACGACGGTCGGCACGGTCTCGTTGCCGTCGTTGGCCGCTCTCACCGCTGCGGCTCCTGCCGGGTCGCGCCAGATGTCGACCCAATGCAATTGGCTGGCGCTGCGACCCAGCCGGATGCGCAGTCGTATGCAGTACTTGCAGCCCGGCCGCCAGAAGACGACCGGTCGGCCGTCGACCGTGCTGCGGCGTTGTGCCTCCTGCGCACCAACCGACCTCGGGAAGATCAGGGGTGAGTTCACAGCGGCGAGCGCCAGGAACGCCGGCAGGAGTGCCGCTGCCGTGCCGGGGCTCCCCTTGAAGATCTGCCCAGTCGCGACGGCTGAGCCGCTGAGCACAAGCAGCATCGGCAGGATCCAAGCGCGCATCATGGATGCAGGCTATCGATGCGTCGAAATTCTCCTCGATCCGAGCCGCTCACCCGGACACCCGTCGCCCCGGCCCCTCCCCAGCCGGATACCCCGGGCTGTCCGGCAAAACCCCCGGCGCCGGCGCTGAGACCGCCGCCGCCGGGGAACGGAACCCGACGGCAGCAGCCCGCCTCATGATCGATATCGAGGAGTTCGGGGAGTCACCGGCCGCCGCGGCCATGGCTACCTGCCCGCCGGGTCCGCATGCCCGTAGGCGTTTCTCTCTGCGTGACGAAGAACGGCAGGGATTTCGAGGAATGAAGGGCATCTCTCGGACCGGGATTGATACTCCCCGCCCCAATGGGCGAATGCCTGAACGTTTTCCCTTGCCGCGTCCGAGTGAATGGGGTGTCGAGATGAGAACTGACGTGTGAACGTGGAATCGCCCGAACATCACCCATGAGGAACGGATGCCTCTATGCATATCCGCCACGCGCTCTCACGCTTCGTCAGGATCGGCCTCACCGTCGGCGCAGCGGCCGTGCTCGCCACAGGTGTGGCCACGAACGCGCAGGCCGCCACAGGATCGATCCGGTACTTCGACGTCAACCAAGCCGAGTTCCGGATCGTCAACCCACCGGACAACGTCTGTCTCGCCCTCCAGGTCCGGGCAGATCTGATCGTCAACGAGACGGACAGGCGGATGACCATCTACCTCGGCACGGCCTGCGCGACCCGCGTCACCACGATCGGCCCCGGCGAGGGACGGGCCCATATCGGCGGCCCTCAGTCGGTCCGGATCACCGGCTGAACCGACGGATGCAGGAGGCTTCTCGCAGTACCTCGTGTACACGCGGTGGCGTTTGGAGGAGAACTTCCAGGCGCGGATGGAGGGGCCGATGATACGTGCGTGGGGCCCGGGGCGACGTGCCGCCCCGGGCCCCGCGCGTCCGGTGCTCAGCTCCAGAAGACGTCGCTCTCGTCGATGTCCTGGGTGCACTGGTCGATGTCTGTGATCTTGCCGCCGACGATGGTGGAGAAGAGGCTCTCGTGGATCTCGATGCCGCAGTCGCCTGGGCGGCGTGGAAAGCCATCGCGTGGCCCCGGCGGTCGACCAGAACCCTCTCCAGGCGGGCCCGGAAGGTGCCGTTGGTCTCCTCTCCGAGCCGCCGGTAGAAGGCCTGGGGGCCGGACCGACTGCGGCTGTTCGGATTGGTCCACCGCCAGACCCCACCCCACCGGTGCTTGGTCGCCCTCCTCCCACCGACGTACCGGCAGTGCACCGCCGGAGCCGGCATCCATGCCGCCGGGTCCTGGTCATGGATCGCACGCGGAGCAGCGACGGACGTACGGTCCCCCGCGTCACGGCCTGATCCGCGTACGGGTAGAGTCGCGCTCTTCGAGCGCGAGCGGCCGCCCGGAGTCCCCGTGAGGCACCAGCGACCATGACTGAACGCGAACCCACACCCGACCCCGGCCATGGACCCGCCCCGGCCGACCGCGTACGGCTCGACCGGGCAGTGGAACGGCTGGCCGTTACCTTCCGCGGGATGACCGCGCGGGCCGACGAGGTCCAGTGCGAGTGCCACTGGGGCAGCCCGGAGGAGCTTGCTCTGCTGAAGCTCCCCTGCACCGCACCTGGAGCGCACCCGACTGGGCCGACCACGGCGCCGTGCTGCGCCGCGTCCTGCCGCAGTTCGCCCGCGAACTGACCGGGGGCCTCGGCGCCCACGCGTACGACATCGACAACGTCGGCATCTCGTTCCACCGCGCGGCATGGCAGCAGTGGCCAGCGCCGCAGAGCGCGGCCGTACGCGAGTTCCTGCACGCCTCATGGGCCCACGCCCTCCTCTCCCCGGACCCCGCCGTCCCCGTGCACGAACTCCTCCCGCTGTGCGCCGAGGCCTCCGCCGACATCGGCCCCTGGCTGGCGGTCTGGGGGAACCTGCGCCACCCGGTCGCCGACCGGCACCTCACCGACACGGTCGACCGGTGGGAGTGGGACCTCCTGGAGGACGCACTCCCGTGGCGGTCGTGGTTCGTCTGGTCGCAAGAGGAAGTGGAAGACGTCCGGACTCAACTGACCGCCTGGCTCGTGTGCGAGGCCCCCGCCCGTCTCCGCGCCACCGGCGCACCCGCCGAACTCCGGCACGCCGTACGCCTGCTCGGTCTCGCCCACGCCGACCGCTGGGACGACCCGCACGCACCGCGCCACCGCTACGCCTGACTCAGCCTTCCCGGTCCAACCCCACCACCCGAGCCCCAGCAGCGCCGCCAGCGCCGGAGCCGGGTCGAACAGCCGGGCTGATCACCGCCCCGGCCAGGGCGTCCCACCCCGCGCGCGATGTCCAGCTGGGACATGACACGTACGGACGGCGGACATGCTGCGAAAAACGGGTACTGCCGTGTGATCGGCACCGCCTACGCTTCCGTGATCCAACGTAACGGGGGTCTTGATGTGGAGGTGAACAGCGGCAGCGGCCTCGCATCGTGGGAACGGTTGCCTGGCTACGTCTTCCGGCCGTACCGCGGCCACGACGACCATGACGCGATGGCCGCTGTGCGGCTCGGCTGCGCGCAGCGGGACCGGATCGACGCCCGCTCGGTTGTGGAAGGAATCCCGACGGCAGCCGAGATCGCCGAAGCCTCCGCCAACCTCGATGCCCCATCCCGGAACCAGGTCTTGGTGGAGCACGACGGTGGCGTCGTCGGCTACTCGACGATCAGGTGGTGGCAGGAGCGAGACGGAACGTGGTTGTACCTGCACCGCGGCTACCTGCTGCCCGAGTACCGCGGCCAGGGCATCGGCTCAGCCATGCTCAACTGGGCGGAAAGCCGTATCCGCCGGCTCGTGCAGCAGCATGGAACCACACGGACGGCTGTGTTCGGCGCGAACGCCATGGCCTCTGAACAGGACGCAACGGCGCTGCTGCTCGAATCGGGATACCGGCGTGTCTTCAGCCTGATAGAGCTGGAGTTGGCCGCTCTCCGACGACTCCCCGACCCCGACGGAGAGGCGTTGCCGGCCGGCATCCGAGTCGGTGCGGTCGGTCCGAGCAGCTACCGCGCGGCCTGGAAGACGGTCGTCGATTCGTATGCGCATGCCGCCTTCACCGAGAGGTGGACGTTCGAGAGCTTCCTCGCCACTGCCGACCCGACCTGCTGGCGGGCTGGTTGGGACGGGGAAGACATGGCCGGGGTCGCCCTGTGCTCCATCCGTCGGCAGGACCCCACTGTGGGCGAAGTAGAAGAATTGAGCGTCCGGGCAGAGTCGAGGCGTCTGGGTCTTGGGCGGGCCCTGCTGCTGGACGGGTTGCGATGTCTTCGCGAACACGGAGCAGAGACCGCTCGTTTGTACACCGGGACCGCGAATCCGCACCGGTCCTACGACCTCTACGAGAGCGTAGGGTTCCGGCGCCAGAACGAGTACGTCCGCTACCGCAAACCAATCGCCGCCTGATCCGACAGAGGCGCATGCGTAGCGCCTTGGCGGTGCGGCTTCCCGGACATCGAGGCTGGCTGTCATTGCTGGATCGAGGACCGGTCGGTCAGCGGTACCAGTCCTCACCCGGTTGCGCCAGCGCCTTTCGAAGGTACTCCGCCAGACTCGACGCCACCCAGGTCCGGCTGTCGTTCTCGTGGTCCCAGACGAAGACATCGGGGCGCACCGGCAGAATCGGAAGGGCGAATTGGTCTCCACCGCCGTTGTCCCCGACGAAGAGGAGAGCATCGAACGGCATGTACAGGTGCTTCACGTCCTCCCTCGTTCGGAACTCCTGGTTGGTCCGGGCGATTTGCTCTGCGCTCCAGACGATATCCGTGCCGTCTGCGTCCATCACACCGTTGGATTCACGAAGCAGTGTTCGCAGGTCGGCTGGCAACGCTGCTCCCAGCAAGCGTTCTGCGTCGAGCAAGTCCTGCTCGGACGCAGGGTCCGCTCCATCTACGCCGTCGTACTGCTCCACGATTTCACGCCACATGTGTCCTCCACGGATGCATCGTTCACACCAGGGTTCTCGGCCCCGATCACCCCGACACCGGCGCCACACGCCGGGTGCTCGGGCTGATCATCCGAGGATCACGGCCGGCCGCGGTCGTCGGCGTTCCATCGGGTCAAGAGCTTCCGCATTCATGATCAACTCATATCAGGTCACGCAGGGAGGAGGAAGACCCGACCGCGCTGCGGCCCGGTTCCGGGGGCCGGGCTCCCTGGAGCCGCACCATCCACGTGCCGGCCCACAGGAGTTGTGCCGGAACCCGATCCGTCGTGCAAAGCCAGCCGCGGCGGCGGGGATCCGGCCGAGCGGGACAGTGCCCAGGACGGAGCCGCATGTTCCGGCCGCCTCGTCGGCGGGCAAGGGTGGCGGCCCGCCCGTTCAGGCGAGTTCGGCGTGCACGATGCACGAGCCCGGCGCAGTCTGTGGGCGCCTGACACCGCCCTCACCCACTCGCCCCGCGCCAGGCCCGTCGCAGGCATCGTGGCGTTGGGCGACCACGTTCCGTGGGGCGGATGTCCGCACACGACGTTGCGGCCGCTGGGGGGGGTGGCGGCTGAGCCTGTTCGCGTGCGCGGACTGTTCGCCGTCGCCCACTCCGACCACCGCAACCGCACCGCCGGACGCGGGCCTTGCACGCCTGCCTGCGCCGGCACAACGCCAACCCCCGCCATCTGGCTCACGACTCCATGCTGCTGCTCGCTCACGCCAGGCCGAAGCATGGCAGGCACTGCGTCAGCCCTTCCACTTTCACGGGCACCAGTTGGTGTCGTTGCCACCGTTCAGCCGTGAGGCGGAGCCTGTGCAGGACGGCGGGCTCGGAGCGTACGACATGACGCTCGATGCCGTCCTCGCGATAGCCGAGCTTGCGCGAAACCGCCAGCGAGGCAGCATTGTCCGCATACGCACCAGAGACAGCATGCTGTGCGCCGAGTCCGGCGAAGGCCAGGTGGAGGACAGCCGCGCGCATCTCGGTCCCCAGGCGCTGCCGTTGGTAGGCCCTGCCCAGCCAGGAGCCCGTGCCGACTTCACGGCGGACCGAGAAGTCCCTGGCACCGATGCCCTGGGTACCCACGACGGTCCCGTCGCGTACGGCCACCAGGTTCAGCTCCCACTTCTCCGGCCGCCACTCGCCCCAGCGGCTCCAGTGGTACTGCAGGACACTCCGAGCACGCTGTTCGGGCTCGACGTCGGTCCATGCCGCGGTGAAGGGCTGCACCGCGGGGTCGTGTACACCCTCGGCGGCCAGCGAAGCCAGCGCGGCGAGATCGTCCAGGTTCGGCAACCGCAGCTCCAGACGCGGCGTGGTCAATCGCAGGCCCGCAAGCGGCCAGTGGGTCAGCAGGGTCATGACCAGGGATTCTTCTCACCTCAAGCCATCGCGACCACTGGATTTCCGAGGGCGCGTGGCGGATCCGGATCCCTGCACCCCGACCCGGTGGACCTGTGCGGGCACGGGGCGCCGGCGGGCACGACCTTGGCGGATGTCGCGGCCTCGGCCCGGCGGACTGTGCCGGCACTTCCGTCCCCGGGATGCTATTCGGCCACTGCCGTCGGTGCCGGCCGGGCAGAGTCCGGCGGTGAGTCGCAGCTGGGCGGGGGTGCCGGGTTTGCTTGCGGCCCCGCAAGCGTGCACACTTGCGCGAATTCCGGCCGGGCGCAGCGTCGCACCCTCATGACGGATGTACCCGGAACCAACACCCGGGTCATCAGCAAGCCACACTGGAGCACGTGTTGAGTACACCGGGTAGTGCCCGTCAGCAGCATCTCCGAGACCTCAGCGACGGGGAACTGTGTGCCCTGCTGCGCGGGCACACCTCGGAGTCCGACGCGGCGGCCAGCGTCGTGATGGACGAGGTGTTCGCCCGTCACCATCCCTCGGTGCTCGCCTACGCGCGCACCTGCTGCCGGGACCTGTCCACCGCCCAGGATCTCGCCGCCGAGGCCTTCGCCCGTACCTACCGTGCCATTGCCTGGGGGGCCGGGCCCGAGTACGCCTGGCGGCCGTACCTGCTGACCTGCGTGCGCCGCCTGGCGGCCACATGGGCGCGGGAAGCCTCCCGTACACGGCTGTCCGACGACTTCGAGGAATGGGCCGCCCAACTCTCGGACGGCCAGGACACCGAGGACGCCGTCTTCTCCGCGGAGGAGGGGTCGCTGGTCCTGCGCGCCTACCGGTCCCTGCCGGAACGCTGGCAGGCCGTGCTGTGGCACTCCGTCGTCGAACACGAACCGGCGGCCGAGACGGCGGCACGCCTGGGGATATCGGCGGGTGGCGTCGGATCACTGGTCTCGCGTGCGCGGGAAGGCTTGCGGGAGGCGTACCTGCGCGCGCACCTGGACCAGACCGCGAGCGACGAGTGCAAGTACTACGGAGGGCAGATCGCCGCACGGCTGCGCCGACCGCGCACGCGCCTCACCCGGGACCTGAACCGCCACCTCCAGGGGTGCGACGACTGTGCGCGGGCCGAGCGCGACCTGCGCGATGTCAACGGCCGTCTGGGCGTGCTGCTGCTGGGTGGCATCCTGCTGTGGAACCCTGCCTCCTTCCTGGAGGCCCTGGGCGGGGGCGGCATCCAGCTCGCCGCCGGCACGCTGAACGGGACGCAGCTCGTCGGATCGAAGGTCGGCGCCGTGAAATGGGCCGCTACGGCAGCCGTGGTCGGAACGGCGGCCACCGTGGTCGTCCTGCTGCCGGCCGACTCCGAGAGCAGCAGGTCCGGCCAGGTGGCGGCTCCCGCCAGTACCTCCGCGGCCCCGGAGGGCCCACTTCCGGAGACCGCACCGATCGTCGCCATCGGCCCGGCGGCCTTCGCCACGGCCCCGGCCACATCACTGCCTTCCGCCTCCACGTCCGTCTCGGCCTCCGCCGTGCCGCCCTCCGTGTCGCCCTCCGTGTCGCCCTCGACGGAAGGCACCGGCTCCGCCCTGGTCAACCTGGCCTCGGGACTGTGCGTGGGTCTCGGCGGCGCCGGTTCCGACGGCCCGTTGCAGCTGGAGAAGTGCACCGGAAAGTCCCGACAGGGATGGCAGCGGATCCCTGCCCTTCAGAACACCTACCAACTCCGCAACGCGGACACCGGCACCTGCCTGGACGGAACCACCGGCGGCGGGAATGTCGTACAGGTGACCCTGCGCGCCTGCCGGACCGGCGCGGACCGCATGACGCAACTCTGGCGGTTCGAGCCGGAGGCACGAACGGGCGGGTACCGCGTCTGGTTCGTGCCGAAGGTCTGGCACAGCGACTACGCCAACCATCTGCTGGGCCCGCGGAACTGGCCGAAGGCCGACCCGCCGCGTCCGGGATCGGACCTGGTCCACCTGCCCAATTACTACAACTCGGCCAACATGCTCTTCGCCCTGAGGTGACCGCCCGCGCGGGCGGTGCCGTGTGACGGTCGTCGCAGTGGGCTGACTCCGGTCCGTCCACTGTCAGACCCTTGACGTACCGTCCGTACATGAACCTGAACGATCGGCAGGACGTAGGCGCGGCCTTCGGAGCGGTGATCCTCGGCGGTACGGTGAGCGAGGAGGCACCCCCGCACGACTCACCCCTCGGGCGCGTGCGCGCGTTCGTCGCCGAGCACGGGGAAGGGGCGCTCCGGCCCGAGCACATCAAGGCTGCGCAGGAGGGACGCCCCCTGCTCCCGTGAAGCGCGAACGCCACACCGCGCGAACCCCACGCCGAGGCACTGCACCGGCGTGCCGGCGCGGCAGGGGCGCCGGCACGCCGGACGGCGCCCTGTCCGCGGTGCCGGCTGCCCATCGGCCTCACCCGCCGCCCGCGGGTGCCCCGCCGGTTCCGGCGGGGCGCCTTCCACGAGCGCAGCGGGGACCGCCCGGCTCGGCCGAGCGTGGTGTGACCGTGGGATCAGATGACGCCCTGCGCCAGCATCGCGTCCGCGACCCGTTCGAAGCCGGCGATGTTCGCGCCGGTGACGTAGTCGCCCGGGGCGCCGTACCGTTCCGCGGTCTCGTGCGCGACCGCGTGGATCGAGCGCATGATGGCGGCGAGCTCGTCCTCCACCCGCTGCGCGCTCCAGGCCACCCGGCCGGCGTTCTGGCTCATCTCCAGGGCGCTGACCGCCACCCCGCCCGCGTTGGCGGCCTTGCCGGGCCCGAACGCGACCCCGGCCTCCTGCAGGATCCGTACGGCCTCCGGAGTGGTCGGCATGTTGGCGCCTTCGGAGACCGCCTTGACGCCGTTTCCGATGAGCGTGCGGGCGTCCTGCGCGTCGAGTTCGTTCTGCGTCGCGGAGGGGAAGGCCACGTCCGCGGGGACCTCCCAGACCCGCCCACCCGGGACGAACCGCGCCGAGGATCCGCGGCGCGCCGCGTACTCGCTGACGCGCCCGCGCTCGACCTCCTTGATCTGCTTGAGCAGTGCGAGGTCGATGCCCTTGTCGTCGACGACGTAGCCGTGGGAGTCCGAGCAGGTCAGCGGGTTCGCGCCGAGCTGCTGAAGCTTCTCGACGGTGTAGAGGGCGACGTTTCCGGAGCCGGAGACGACCGCGGTCAGGCCGTCGAGGGATTCGCCGCGGACGTGCAGCATCTCGGCGGCGAAGAGCACGCTGCCGTAGCCGGTGGCCTGCGGCCGGATCGCGGAACCGCCCCAGCCCTGTCCCTTGCCGGTCAGGACGCCGGCCTCCCAGCGGTTGGTGATGCGCCGGTACTGGCCGAAGAGGTAGCCGATCTCGCGGCCGCCGACGCCGATGTCGCCGGCGGGCACGTCGGTGTGCTCGCCGATGTGGCGGTGCAGCTCGGTCATGAAGGACTGGCAGAAGCGCATGACCTCGGCGTCCGACCTGCCGTGCGGGTCGAAGTCGCTGCCGCCCTTGCCGCCGCCGATCCCGAGGCCGGTCAGGGCGTTCTTGAAGATCTGCTCGAAGCCGAGGAACTTCACCACGCCGATGTCCACCGACGGGTGGAAGCGCAGACCGCCCTTGTACGGGCCGAGGGCGCTGTTGAACTCGACGCGGTAGCCGCGGTTGACCTGGACACGGCCCCGGTCGTCCTGCCACGGGACGCGGAAGGTGATCTGCCGTTCGGGCTCGGTGAGGCGCTCCACCAGGGCGACGGCCGGGTCGGCGTACTCGGGCCGGGCGGTGAAGACGGGAGCCAGGGTCTCAAGGACCTCCCGTACCGCCTGGTGGAACTCGGGCTGTGCGGGATTGCGGCGCTCGATCTCGGCCCGCAGTGCTTCCAGCCTGTCCTTCGAGTCCTTCACGTGTGTCCCTCCAGGGAGTGCGCGGTGCGGTGCGCGGACGACGGCAGGTCCATGGTGTCCGCGAGTCCGCGAATACCGGTTGATTTCGGGTGCGGCGCGCTCCGGACACTCACTTTCGGAAAAGTTTTTCCGAAGCGCACCCCTCTTGCGGAGGCTACCGCGCACGGCACTGCTCTGGGGAAGGCTTCTGCCCCTCGGACAAAAACGCCGGGTCTCGCCGCTCCTTCCCCGGTCGGCCTTGACAATGCGATCACCGATCCGTTCCCCTGGACCGGTCCCCTGCGGCCGCGGGGTCGTTCGTGAGCCGTCGGGCGAAGGCCCGGGCGGCGCCCAAGTCGTCCGCGTCGGGACGCCGCCTGTTGATGCCGCCGATCAGCCGGAACGGCAGCCACGTGTCGAGCGCGCGGCAGGTGAAGGTGCCCGCCACCTCGAAGCCCCTTCCTTCGAGCAGGCGTACCAGCGGACGGGTGAACGGTGCGAACGCCGGCTCCGGCAGGCCGCTCGTGGCGAACACGAAAGCGCGGACCGCGGTCGACGCCGGGGACGGCCCCGACCGCGGCACGGTCCGGACGAACCCGAGCAGGTCGCGGTGCATCCGCTGCGCGAAGACGCCGGAGCCGAATCCCACGAGGTCGTAGCCCGCCAGATCCGACGCCTCCACTTCGTCCGGTGCGACCACCCGGGCATCGAGCACCTCGGCCATCGCCTGCGCCACACGACGGGTGTTGCCGTGGGATACCGACGTGCACACGAGCAGGGTCTTCATGGGCGTTCCCTTCGTCAGTCGCTTCGCACGGGAGACCGGAGGGACGCTCCGAATGTGACAACGCCGCCGCGTGGCGGCCGGGTAGCGGCCGACGTCTGCGCGGGTTGCCCCTTTATCGAGTGTTTTGTGGGGCAGGCTGGTTCCCGCCAGGAGCGTCAGCACACGGTCGGCCCCGGCCGGTCCTCGACAGGCAGGAGCAGAGCCATGGCGGAGAGCCCCGAGGTGTCCGACAGCCCCGCGCAGCCGCCCCCGCGCGACTGCGCCGACGAGCCGATCGCCGGGATCACGGCCGAGTTCGTGGGCGAGCGGATGGGGGACCGCGTCGCACGGGGGCAGGACCCCCTCCTGCGCCCGGTCTTCGTCAAGTTCCACGGCGCGGCCCGCGGTGTACTGACGGTCGCCCCCGACCTGCCCCCGGAGCTCTGCGTCGGTTTCCTCAGGGCCGCGGCCGAACAAGGCGGCCTGACCGCCTGGGTGCGCGTCTCCAGCGATACCCAGCCCGAGCGGCCCGACCTGCGCAGAACCGTCGGATGGGGCATCAAGCTGTTCGGCGTGCCGGGGCCGAAACTGCTCCAGGACGACACCCGGGCCGACACACAGGACCTCGTCCTGCAGAACCACGACGTCTTCTTCGTCGACACGGCCCGGGACATGTGCGAGTTCCAGCTGGACCAGGCGGCGTACCAGCAGCAGCACCCCCTCACCCGGCAGATCCTCGCGGACATGCGCAAGCCCGTCGAGAGCACGCTCACGTCGACGTACTGGGGCGTGCTGCCGTACGCCTTCGGGCCGGACCGGCACGTGAAGTACAAGCTCGTCCCGGCCGGCTGCGCGGACGGCGACCCCCGGGCGGTGCCGCCGGACGAGGACCCCTCCTTCCTGCGCGGGGACCTGCGCCACCGGCTGGCCGCCGGCCCGGCCGCCTTCGACCTGCTGCTCCAGTTCCGGACGGATCCGGACCGTATGCCGCTGGACCGGGCCACCGTGCGCTGGGAGGAGAGCGAGAGCGCGCCCGTGAGAGTGGCGCGGCTGACTCTGCATCAGCAGGACACGGCGGCACGGGGGCAGGAGGAGTACGGGGACAACCTCGCCTTCAACCCCTGGCACAGCCTGTCCGAGCACGAGCCCGTCGGCAGCATGGCCGAGGCCCGCAAGGTCGTCTACCGCGCGTCGGCGGCCCGGCGGCGCGACGCCAACGGCATTCCGGCGGCGGAGCCCGGTCCCGCGCGGCCGTCGGCCGCCGAACCGCACGGACGCGACACCCGGATCGTACGGGCCGCGGTGCACCCGGCGATCGGGGTGGCGCGGGTCGGCGACAGCGCGGAGGAGTTCTTCCTCGCCCCGGAGGTCGACGGGGCTCCCCCACCGGCCACCGGTACGTACAAGGACGCGAGCGGCGCGCTGAAGCGACAGGCGGTCCGGTTCCGGGTGTACGGCTACAACGCCGCCGGTGAGGCGGTGGCCGAGCTGACGGCGGACAACGCCGACCTGCGCTGGACCGTGGAGGTGGCCAACAAGAAGGCGGCCTGGTACCAGTTCCAGCTGGCCCTGGACATCCCCGAGGCGGCGCAGGCGCCCGCCACCACGCTGCGCAACCTCACGACGGTGCCCGCCGGGGAGCGCGACCGGCTGGCGATCCGGCCCGGGCCCCGCTCGATCCGGGGCCGCGAGCGCGCGGGGAAGCCCGAGTACGCGTTCGACACGGGGACGTTCCTCGGGCATCCCGTCTACCTGGGCGAACTGCGCACCGACGAAGCCGGCCGCCTGCTGTTCCTCGGCGGGCGCGGGGTGTCCGCCTCGTACCCCCCGGTCCAGGCGACGCACTTCGCCAACAACGACGGCTGGCACGACGACACCTGCGACGGGCCGGTCACCGCGCAGGTCCGCATCGACGGCAGGAGCGTCCCGGTCGATCCGGCCTGGGTGGTGGTCGCTCCCCCGAATTTCGCACCGGAGCTCACGTCGGTGCGCACGATGTACGACCTGATGTGCGACACCTTCGTGGCCGCGGGCATGCTGGCGCCGCCGGAGCGGGTCTCGTTCACCCACGACGTGCTGCCGGTGCTGCGCCGCCTGTGCGATCTGCAGTGGGTCAACCGCGGCTTCGCGGCCCTGTTCGGTCACGGTGGGCGCGAGCACTTCCTGGCACCCGGGCGACTGGCGGAGCTGGCCGGTCACGGTACGCGGCGCGACGAACTGCGGCAGCAGATCTGGGCGATGCTGCGGGATCCCGAGCGCGACGGGCTCTCCCCCGTGCCCTGGCCGCCGATCTACGGCGACTCGATGAGCGTGCGGCCGGTCTCCGAGCGCCAGCACCTGGCGCTCTCCCCGTTGCAGTACGGCATGCTGGCGCGCTGGGCCGCCGGGGACTTCGACGCCGACCATGATCCCGCGGCCACGCCGCCCACGGCGGCCCCGGGTTCCACCGCGCTGGACGGCCTGCCGCTCGCTCAGCGCCCGGCGGCCCTGGACCGGGCCGCCCTGTCGTACTGTCTGGCCGACGCCTTCCACCCCGGCTGTGAGCTCTCCTGGCCGATGCGTCACGCCACCTTGTACTCCGCGCCCTTCCGGGTGCGCCACCGCGACCCCGCCCGGCCCGAACCCGGTTACGGCTCCACGCTCACCCCGCAGGCGGTGCTCGCGATCGACGGTCCGCTGTACGCCCAGGAGCCGGGCGGTCTGACCCGCTGGATGGCCGTCCCCTGGCAGACCGACACCGCCCGCTGCCGCTCCGGGTACTACCTGGGCTTCGGGCCGCGGTACGACCCGTACCTGCCCACCTTCTGGCCTGCGCGGGTGCCCAACCACGTGCTGACGGAGGAGAACTACCGGACCGCCGTCGATCCCGCCGCCGACCCCGAGGAGCGTCGCACCGCCTTCGAGGACAGGGCGGTGTGGGACAGATGGCTGCCCTCCGACCGCATCGCCCAGATGAACGCCATGGTCAAGGACTTCGGCAAGCTCGGCATCATCGCACGGCGTGAAGTCCCCACCGCGGATACGGATACGGATAGGGACACCGATAGGGACACGGATACCGGCTCCGGTGACGTGGTGAGTCTCCCCGCGAGCATGCTGGTGGAGTCCGAGGTGGGGTTCCATCCCGAAGAGGCTCCGCCCCCGCTGCGGAACCTCGTGTGCCTGCACGTGCCCGAGGCCGCCGATCCCGACGTGCGGGAGGAGGCGGTGGCCGCCGCCATCGCCGCGGCCGACCGGCCCGACGAGGAGGTGCTGGCGGGGTACTTCGAGAAGGTCGCCCGCTTCCCGGAGACACCGTGACCGCCCGGACCGGCGCCGGTCCCCGCACCGGGCGCCTCGAGGCCGTCGTGGCCGGGGGCGGCCCCGCCGGGGCCGTCGCCGCTCTGGTCCTGGCCCGCGCCGGCCGACATGTGCTGCTGGTGGACGGGGGCCCGCCGGGCGCTCGCTCCGGTGCCTTCACCATCGGGGAGACCCTGCCGCCCGCGGCCCGGCCGCTGCTGCACGACCTGGGGCTCTGGACCGCCTTCGCCGCCGACGCACACCTGAGCTGCCCGGGCACCGACGCGTCCTGGGGATCCGCCCGGCTGCTCGGCCACAGCCACCTGTTCGACCCGCACGGGCAGGGCTGGCACCTCGACCGGGACCGGTTCGACGCCTTCCTGCGCGAGGCCGCGGTGGCCGCGGGCGCGCTGATCCGGCGGGCGGTCGTGATCGGCCACCGCAGCGCGGGCGGCGAGCAGCGCCTGCTGGTACGGGAGCGGGGCGGCGCCGTACGGGAGTTGTGCTCCCGCTGGGTCGTGGACGCGACGGGCCGCCGCGCCCTCATCGGCCGCCGTCTGGCCCTGCGGCGCCGACAGGACCGGCTCGTGGCCGCGTTCACGCTGCTCGGCGGCCGGGTGAGCGGCGGCCACGCCGGGGACCCGGAGCTGCGTACCCTCGTCGAGGCCGTGCCCGAGGGCTGGTGGTACACCGCCAGGGTCCCGGCCGGGCGGGTGGTCGCCCATCTCACCGACGCCGACCTCGCCGGTGCCCGGCTGCGCACCGCCGAAGGGTTCCGGTACGCGGTGGCGCGCACCCGGCACGTACGGGACCGCCTGCGCGGCTACGACCCGGCCTGCTCCCCCGTCCCGTACTGGACGGCCGCCCACGGACTGCGGCTGTCGCCGCCGGGCGGCCCGGGCTGGGTCGCCGCCGGGGACGCCGCGATCGCCTTCGACCCCCTGTCCTCCCAGGGCATCCTCACGGCCCTGCACACCGGGGCCCGCGCCGGAGCGGCCGTCGCCCGGTGCCTGGCCGGCGAGAAGGAGGCGCTCGCGTCCTATGCCTCGTTCCTGGACGGCGTGGCCGACGCGTACCACCACCATCACGCCCGGTCCTACGCGCAGGAGCGGCGGTGGCCTGAGCACCCGTTCTGGCGCCGCCGCAATGGGGGCCGTACCGACCCGGAGGGCGGCGCGGGGTGAACCGGTGACGGGCGGGGCGTGACTCTCGCCCGTCTCGTTCGTTGAGTCCTGCGGTCAGCGAAGTGTGTGAAGGCCCCGAGGCAGCCTCGGGGCCTTCACGCTGTCTCCTGCCAAACCACGACACCCATCGTCACGCCACACACCGACAGCCCCCGCGTGCCCGCCGATCCGGTCCGAAACCCGCCCGGTACTCCTCGGTAGTCCGCTGATTCGGCCGATGCGGCCACAGCCCCTCTTCTACGCTCGTCCTCCGGCGGGTGGGGCGAGGCTGGGGGCAGTGTGCGGGCAAGGGGTGCGTGGGCGGGTTCGGTGGTTGCGGCCTCTGCGGCGGTGGCCGCCGCGGCGTCTGCCGTGGTGACGAACTACGTGACGGATGTGCTGCCGGGATGGGCCGAGGACCCGTGGGTGGTGTGGCCGGTCTTCATCGTGTCCGTGATCGTCGCGGCCACGCTGGCCGTGCTGGGCCGCCGCCTGGACGGCGGGGGCGGGGCGGGGCCGGTCCGGCTGGTCCCGCTGGAGCGGGTCCTGGCCGGCGGAATGGAATCCCTGTCGGCCCCCCACGGGGCGGGACCGGTCCGCGGGCGCACGGACGAGCTCGCCGCGCTGCGAAGGATGCTGAAGCGGCCCGAGGAGCGGTTGGCGGTGCTGTGCGGTGTCGGCGGGGTGGGCAAGACGACGATCGCCTCCGCCCTGGCCGACATCGCCCGCGCCGAAAACGTACGGGTGTTCTGGGTGCGCTGGCGTGGTCAGGCCGAACTGGCCGAGCAGATGACCCGCATCGCCCTGGAGTGCGGACTTCCCGAGGAGCGGTTGGAGGAAGCCCGGGCCGGGCGCGCGGCCCTGCCCGATGTGGTGTGGGAGCAGCTGAACCGGGTGGGCAGGTGGCTGGTGGTGCTGGACAACGTCGACGAACCGGGTGAGGTGGGACCCGAGGGTGAGCCGGTGGCGGGCTACCGGGGATGGGTGCGGCCCGGCAGCCGCGGTCTGCTGGTCGTGACCAGTCGGGACGGTGACGCTTCCGTGTGGGGAGGCCGGGCCGAGCTGTTGCGCGTCGCGCCGCTGACCCCGTCGGCGGCTGGGCAGGTGCTCGTCGACGCCGCGCCTGCGGCCGGAACCGCGCAGGAGGCCGAACTCCTCTCCGTCCGGCTCGGCGGGCTCCCCCTCGCCCTGCACGCCGCCGGCCGGTACCTCGCCGCGCCGGGCAGCCGCTACCGCACCTTCACCGCCTACGAAGACGCCCTCGGCACCCACCTGGCCACCCTGCTCGGGGCAGAGATCCCGGGCGGGGCCGATCCCGAGGCCGCGCGCCGCCTGGTCCGCTACACCTGGGAGCTCTCCCTCGACCAACTCGCCGCCAACGGCAACGCGCTCGCCCGGCCGGTACTGCGCCTCCTGTCGCTGCTGGCGCCCGCGCCCGTACCAGTCTCCTTCCTGTGCCCGGAGCTGGTCACCGCCGCCTGCGGGACACCGGCTACCGCGGTAGCGATCGAGACCGCGGTGAACGGACTCCACACCTACGGTCTCCTGGACACCCTCACCTTTCCTGACGGCACGCCGGCCATCGGACAGGTCATCCTCCACCCGCTCGTCCGCGACATCACCGCCCTCACCCTCCGCGCCGAAACCCCCGGCCTGGACAGCTGGCACCGGGCCCTGACCGAACGCATGGCAGCCGTCGTGGACGAAGCCGCAGACGCCAGCCTGTCCGGCTGGACCATCAGCAGACTTCTCGCCCCCCACGCGCTGACCATCGCGGAGCTCACCCCTGACGCCCTGGCTGCCGGCCGCACCCTCGGCAGGCTCTCGGACAGTACTCGCCGAGCCGGGCATCCCGAACAGGCAGCTGTCCTTGCGGAACAAGCCCTCAACCGCCTCCAGCCGGGGCTGGGGAACGATCACACCACCGTCCTGAGCAGCCGCAACAACCTCGCCCTCGCGTTGGAGGGTCTCGGCCGCCACCAGGAGGCCGCCGACCTCCACCAGCACAACCTCGCCCACCTCGAACGCAGCCTCGGCAACGGCCACCCCCACACGCTCACCTGCCGCAACAACCTCGCCCTCACGCTGCAGGGCCTCGGCCGCCACCAGGAAGCCGCCGACCTCCACCAGCAGACCCTCACCGACCGAGAACGCGCCCTCGGCACCGACCACCCGGACACCTTCTCCAGCCGCAACAACCTCGCCCTCGCGCTGCGGGGTCTCGGCCGGCCTCAGGAAGCGGCCGACCTCCACGAGCACAACCTCGCCCGCCTCGAACGCGCGCTCGGCACCGACCACCCCCTCACACTCGGAAGCCGCTACAACCTCGCCAACACCCTGCAGGGTCTCGGCCGACACCAGGAGGCCGCCGACCTCCACCGGCACACCCTGACCGACCGCGTGCGCACCCTCGGCAACGACCACCCCAACACCCTCGGAAGCCGCAACAACCTCGCCGTCGCGCTGCAGGATCTCGACCGGCACCAGGAGGCCGCCGACCTCCACCGGCACAACCTCGCCCACCGCGAACGCGCTCTCGGCACCGACCACCCCCACACTCTCGAAAGCCGCAACAACCTCGCCGTCGCCCTGCTGGACCTCGGCCGTCGCCGGGAGGCTGCCGAGCTTCACCGGCAGACCCTCGCCGATCGCGAACGCGTCCTCGGCCCCGACCACCCCGACACCCTCGTCAGCCGCAACAACCTCGCGCAGCTCGGAACACGGGCGCCATCCAGGCTTGCCGGCCGGTGGCGTTGGAGTGGTCTCCGGCGTCGTAGGCGCGGATGACGAGCCCAAGCCGGAGACGGCCGCAGTACGCCTGGCTTTGGAAGTGAGTTTCAGGAAGGGCGGCCAGAAGGTCAGCCAGAAGGCCCGCCGCGACCGGCTCAGGGTGCGGCGGACGCGTAGTGGTCGGCGTACGCCTGGAGGCGGGGCGCGAGCCGGCTCTCGGCGCCTGCGGAATTCGCCTGCATCCACAGCTCGTTCTCCACGACGAAGCGGTACGCGAACTCCTCGAAGGTGTCGGCGCACCGCATCAGCGAGGCGGCCACCGCGGCCCGGACCTCCTCGGTCGGCTCCCCCTCCGCCCACCATCCGGCGGACTCCAGTTCGACATGCGAGAAGACCACGAACGCCTCGCCGGAGGGCCGCAGGTACAGGTACCAGATGACGCAGTCCTGCTGGTCGCGCAGGAACCGTACGAGACGGGCGCCCTCCTCGGCCGGGCTGGGCAGCGGACCGGAAAGGTGGCTCCAGCAGGCCGTCACCGAGACCTCGTCGAAAACGCGGCAGAGGTGCTCGCTGCCGTAGAAGGCGGCGAAGCCCGCGGGGAGCGCCAGTCCGGCCTCGGCCAGTTCCTGCTCCATGGCCGCGAGATGCTCCGTGTGCTCGGATCGCGGCCCGCCCGCCCCGCCCAGCCAGTCGAACCCGTCATCGAGGTGCGCGGCCTCCAGAGGCGGCAGGCTCTCCACGGGGTACACCTCGTAGGTGGACGCGCACGGCCTCAAGCTGCCCAGGTCCGTGGCGCACCAGCCGGTGGGGAAGGGGATGGCCGCGACGTCGGCTGCGGGCCCGGAGACAGGAACGGACATGGAGAATCCTTCAGACAGTGGCTGGTTCGGTGGTATGCCCGCATCCTCGCGCCCACCACTGACAACGGCTGGCTTCGTCGATCGCCTTCAGCGGGCGCAGCGACCGACCCCCACCGCGATCCCCCGTCCAGTTGATGTGACCACCCCCGCTGGGGCTGCCGCCCGGGTGCCCCGTACTCTCCTTCCGAACCGCCCCCGTTGAAGAGAGTCTCCGTGCGCACCGCTCACCGCTTGATCGCCTCCGTCGCCCTCGCCGGCACCGTGGCCCTCGGGCTCACCGGATGCCTGCCGTCCGAACCCTTCCCCGGCCGGCCGGGCTCCCGAGTGCTGAACGACTCCGTGACCGCGCTGCGCGGCGCGTCCACGTTCACCGTCAGCGGGACGACGTCCGGCCTGGGCGTACCCACGCAGGTGAACCTGTCGATCAGCGGGTCCGGCGAATGCACGGGCACCCTGTCGGCCCAGAGCGGCGGCAACATCGAAGTGGTCCGTACCCGGGATCACACGTTCTTCCGTGGTGACGAGGCCCTCGTCCTCGCCCGGACGCAGGACATGCCCGAGGAACAGGCGGCCCGAGCCCGCAAGGAGATGTCGGGCCGCTGGATGCGCGTGGAGACTTCGGACCCCTCCATGAAGGGATTGACCAGCCTGTGCGACCGGGACGGCCTGCTCAGGGACTTGTACAGCATCAGGGACGCGGAGAAGGGCGCGCTGACCGAGATCGACGGCCAGGAGGCGCTCTCGCTCAACACGATGCAAGGGGTCTTCCTGGTGGCCACCAAGGGTGAACCGTTTCTGCTCAAGGCGACCACCGGCGGCTCGGACGCGTTCGATCTCGCCTTCACCGGCATCAACCGGCCCGTACAGGTGGACGTCCCGGCCGACAAGGACGTCTACGACCCGGACGACATCGACTGACGCCGACCCGCACCCGGCCGGGTCGCAGCACGCTCTCGGGGCGATCGCCCGGCGGCTGGTGCGGGGGGGGGCAGGAGCCCGGCCGGATTCCAGCGTGCCGCAGCTGTCCGGCCGCGCGCCTGCGTCCGGTGAAAGTGCCATCCCCGAGAGGACCTTGGGCCGGGCCCGTCCGGCATCGACGTACGGGGCGGGCAGAGGCCGGAGCAGGGGTGAGAGTGCTGGATGCTGCCGACCGGTGGTGTCGGCGACGTGTGACGGCTGCCGGGCCTGCCCGCGGCCGACAGCCCCACGAGGCTGGGTTCACCTTCGTGATGTCCGATCCGACTCTGCGCCGCATTCGCGCTCGGCTCGTCCACCTCGTACGAGGTCCTCACGGCGACGAGGGCTCGACATCCCGGTGACGGACGGGCGGCGGACGGCCGCACGGGCCCGTTGACCTCACCGGCGGGCATCGCGAAGGTGCCGCAAATGAGACACCGTCTGTTGGCGCTTCCGCCGTCTGACCGGCCGGCTCGCGACGACTCGCGGACGAGGCTGGTGGACATGGGGCGGCGCGCCCTGTGCGAACTCCTTGATCACGTCCTCGATGTGGCGCAGTTCCTCCTCCACCCGTCCCGGCTCCTCCGCATCCAGCCGGGCGAATGCCTGTCTGGCCTCCTTGTAGGCCGCCAGAACCTCAGCCCGGGGGAACCCTTGACATGCGAACGATGTGGCGAGAACCGCTTGCGCGTGCGCCCTGTCCAGCCTGAGCTTCCAGGCACGTGGGTCTATCTCGTCGTACAGGTCCAGCGACTGACGGGCAGCTTCCCCAGCCCGTTCGAGGTTCTGCCGAGAGGCGGCGGCAGCGCGCGGATGCCGGTCGGTGTCACTGAGGTCGAGCAGAATTTCCGCCGTCAGGCAGCGCGCTGACGCCTCGTGGATACGCTTCGCCCACCTGTCCTCTTTGCACATCCGTTCGTACTGCTGCAATGCCAGCTCGACGTTCTGCAGCGCCTTGTGAAGATCTTCCAGCCTGCTCTCCGGCGGCGGCTGGGACCGGGCTCTTCCCAGGTACCCGTACGCCAGCCGCCGCAGCGCGAGTGCGTGCTGGGGCCGGACCGCTTCGCGGTACTCCCGTTCCAGGGGGTTGTAGTAGTCCTCCACGGCCCTTCTGTGCCGGTCGATGCATTCGCCCCACTGCTGCTTGGCGGCGTGCTGGGTGCCGAGCACGTTGAGGGCTTCGGCAATGTCCCGCTTCCAACGGCCGGGAGTGCGCGAGCGTAGATCCTCGTAGATCCGAACGCTCTCGGCAGCCTTCTCCAGCGCTTGATCGACGTCCCCCTTCGCGCCGAGTTGCCAGGCCCGGCACCGCAGCACACCCGCTTTCATGCCGAGGACGTCGTCGGGTTTGTCCTCCTCGCCGTCAGAGGCTGCCGGCAGCGCCTCGATCAGCTCGCACGCCGCTGTAGCCGCTTGCATAGCCTCTCGCTGGCGACCGATGTGGTGGGCCGCCGTGGCCCGGGTGCACAAGGCCGTCACCAGAGCGAACGCGTGTCGCCGGGTGGCGTTGCTCTGGAACAACGTCTCCAGGCGACGTATCGCCTCACCGGCACAGCTGTCGGCATCCTCGAAGCGTCCGATGTCGAAGAGTCTGTCCGCCAGGTTCCGCATAGCCTCTGCCAGACACAAGTCATGCTCCTCGGACGGCATCAGTTGTTGCAGCGCGTGGTAGGTGTCGACCGCTTGGCCCGCAACCTCGCGCGCCCGGTTGCGCATCCCTGAGCTGGCCAGGTAGAGCGACCACCGTTGCTGGGCCCGGGCCAGGCTCCTTCGATTCTCCTGAGTGGCCGGCGTCCCGTCGCGCTGGTGGTACTGCACCGCGTGTTGTGCGATGGCCGTGGCCAGCTTCAGGACGACATCCGGCGGAGACTCGTCGAATTCCGGCAGAACCTGGGCGGCGACCTCCTGGGCCGAGTCCTCCCCCAGCGTGGAGTTCAACGCGGCAGCAAGCGACGTACCCATGGCGCTCGCGAACTGAATCTCTTTCGTCAAAGCGAGCTGGTTCACCAGTCTGACGAGCGGGACGGCATGGGCGCGCAGAGCCTCCTCCAACCTTTCGCGCGCCGTCTGCTGTGCAGTCGGCCCAGCCATGGCGTCAACGGGCGCCACCATGTCACCCGAAGGAGACTCACCGGATCCGGCGGTGAGCTGCAGGACATGGAGCACATTGAGAATCTGGCGCGCCTGGTCGATCTCGTGTTGGGGGACGCCCGGCCCGCCTCCGGCGACATCGAGCAGCTTGGAGGCGAGATCGGGAAAAGTCGCGATGACCTTGGCTCCGAGCCGCTCGGCAAGCCGTTGCGGCTGCAGCGAGCGCATGTAGCCGTCCCCGACGAACGCCGTGTGCTGCCAGCGGGCGAACGCGCGCCTGAGCCATTCCGGCTCGCCCGCGAGGTCGGGAACGAGCAGGAGCCGACGGGCTGCTTCCGTTTCCTTCTCTCCATCCGACTGGCCCCCGGCCACGGCCAGGCTCGAGACGGCGACGATCCGTTCGAGCAGGACCGGGTCACTCGGCAGTTTCTGCCCTTCCGCCGATACCACCCACCTTTGACGCTCCACGTCAATGGCGTAGTCGAGCAAGGCGTCGGACCGTGAGCGTGAGGGCGGGCCCGCCAAGGCCGAAGGCGCCTTGTCAAGGCCGGCCCGCGCGTCCACCAAGGCCTGGATCAGGATGAGCAAGAAGCTGCCGAAGTCGGCCTCGCCGAGTGCGGGTATGCCCGCCCCGGGACGTGGCTCTCCCTCCGCTCCCAGGACCGCACCGTCTGGCACGGCACGGTCCTGTCGCCCCGTGCCCGTCCCCTGGTTCTGCTCGTACAGCTTGCTGAAGGCCGCGAGAGCCGCGAGGTAGACGTCTTCACGCCCGGCCTCGGGCAGGGGCTCGATCGACAGCACGTCCTCAACGTCGGCCAGTGACTCGAACCGCCGCCTGAACGCATCCCACCACAGTCCGCCGTTGTGGGCGACGGCCAGGATGCGCAGGGAATGCCGGGCTGGGTGCTCGGCGGCTGTGGTGAGAAGGGCCTCCAACTGACCCGCGCGGGCATCGGCGTCGTCAATGACCAACAGTCGTTTCTCCGCCAGGTCGCAGACGTTGGAGAAGTCGGCACACAGCGGATCGACGAACCCGGTGACCCAGTGCTTCCTGGCCATCCGGCGGCACAGCTCACGAGCGAGACGGGTCTTCCCGACGGTTCCGCCCCCGGTGATCAGCCGCATGCGCCGCCCATCAGCCTGTTGACACCAGTCGACCAGGGCGCTGAGCTCCTGCGCCCGGCCCGTGAACGGCACGACTTCGTACCGGGCCTCGAGTAGGGCCGCCTCGGACCGGAGATCGCGTAGCGGCAAAGGGCTGTAGGCCGGCTGCAGGACCTCGCCACCCGCCCAGACGGGGTCCAGCAGGACGGTAGCGTCGGCCGGGAGGCTCCTGGCGGCCAGCAGGCAGGCCTTCGCCTCCTCGGAGCCGTCGTCACCGAAAATCCGGCTGACCGGGAGGGCATGCAACCGTCCGTCGACCCTGGCCCGGTCATCCGTGATCACGCCCACGAGGTGGTCCCCGCTGAACAGAGCGGCGCCAGACATTCCGCTCCACCATGACGCGCCACGGCCTGCCCGCGGAGACCCGCTCTGGATCTGGAAGTTCACCTGCTGCACCAAGTGCCGCGCACCCGTCCGGGGAAGGATGGCCCCCCTCGCGTCCTCCACGTTCAGGAACTGCTCCGTTCCGGCCTCGTACAGCTGCGAACGCGGAAAGCCCAGCGTCTGTGCCGGAACCGCCTCCTCGCCGACCAAGCGGCCCAGCCGCACCTCTACGTACCTGTCCAAGCTCCCGGTCCCGAACGGATCGGCGGTGGTGGAGGTCAGGAGCGCAAAGTCGGTGTCCTGGGTGCCTTTGGCCACGACCGTGAACGTATGCGGCTCATCCGAGAGGTCATAACCCCCGCCACGGCGAACGTACTTGCGTACCGTGGCCGTGGAGTCCCTCATCCCCACACAGTGGCCCGCCGTGAGCACGAGATCCGGCGTCAGCAGATAGCCTGAGCCGCGTTCGTCGGCTGAAAGAGAAACCAGGCGTTCGGCGTCCAGCCCGGTCATTTCGGATCCTTGTTTGAGTCGCCGATGTGCGTGGTCTCGGGCAGCCTGAGGTTCAGCTTGATGCGGTGAGTGGAGGCGTTGCTCCGCGCGAACTCCCCACCGGCCTGAACCACCCAGAACTGCACTCCGGCCTTGCCCCCGCCACTCTTCGTCACCTGGACGGAGGCTTCGATTTCGACGTCTTCGACGCTGAACTTCAGCTCCTCCGCCAGCGCTCGCTGCTGTGCGACTTCCAGCTCACGGCGCAGCCCGCTGACCATGTCCGCGAGCCCCAGATCACTGGTCTGGTTCTCCTCACGCATGTCCGTCATGGTGGCGCTCCCTCGTGTAGGAACCATGACCGTGCGCGGCTGCCTGCGGGACACCCCCGCAAGTTGTCTTCGCCTCAGGGCTGACGACCGGACCGGCGCGCGGTCGAGGCGTGGATACGTGGCCGCTGCCTCGCCATCGCGGAACTCGATGGTCGTGGGAGCCCGCGTCGAAGTAGCGAGAGAGCCTTGCGCAGACACGGCTGATTCAGCGCGACGTCTGCTATGTCAAGTCTTCAAGCTGCCGTCCGTCTGGGCAACTCGATCACAGCCTGCGCCATCGAGTGGGGCAGTTGATGGCATCAAAGAATTGGACGGGCCGAGGAGGAGCCGAGCACCTTGTTGGGGGGTGATCGGAGCGAGTCAGCCCGGCGCCTACTCCTCCATGACCTGCGCAGACGCCTTTCACAAGACGCGCTGACCTCCGCCAGGATCTCGCCGCTTTGAGCCGTGAATCGATTTCCCGCGTAACGGCAGTCAAGGAGAGCCTCCGAAGAGCTGCGATCGTTGCTCCGTACCGTGGAGATCACCGATGACGAACGGGTTGCCGTATGCATCCCGGCCGACGGCGGTGCCCATGTTGCCGCGCGCCGGGAAGGGCCCGGCCCACACCCGCCCGCCCAGGGGCCCGGCGACGCCGTGGTGGACGATCCCTCGAACTCCGGCAGCTTCCCCGGCAGTCCGTCGTCAGCATCCTCGTCGAACGCCTTCAGCGGGCGCAGCGACCGCTCCCGGTCCGCCTCCTGGCGGGTCAAGCGCCCGGGTAGTGCGCTCGGCAAAGGCTCGCCCCGGTCGACCCCCGCCCGGCGGGACCGGCACGCCGACCGCACTGGACCAGCCTTTAGGGTTTACCCATGAGTTTGACAGCGGGTCACGAGGAAGGAGCCCTGCCCGGTCCGGCGGCATCGGCGCGGGGCTGGCAGGCGCCGAGCGCGGTCGAGCGGGGGCTGTACGAGGCGAAGGCGCGCGGCGACTGGCCCGCGTACTACGACCTCGTCGCACGGGCCGACCTGTACATGATGCAGTCGCGCGCCTACGTCGACGCGAGCGGGGGCAGCACCCGCTTCCACCCCTACTGGAACCCGCAGACCCGGACCGCGTGCCTGGCCGTCTACACCGGCGGCATGCTGCCGCCGCCCGTCGCCGACCCGGTCTACAACTGCTACGACCTGGGCTGGTTCGCGGAGGTCTGGAACCAGAACGACCCGCCCTACCTCGTCGTCAACCCCGGCAGCCCCTGCGAGGGCGTCCTGCCGGCCGGGCCGGAGGGCCTCGCCCTGTGGCAGCGTCACTCCGCCCCGGTCGAACGGCCGGGACTGGCCCAGGACGTCGTCCACACCCTGGAGGTGGGCGGCCCCCTCACCGGCCCCGTCGCCTTCGGTCTCGCGGCCGGCGCGCACATCAACGTGCACAACGGGCGCTACTGGAACTCGATGGCCTACCACGGCTGCGGCTACCGCGACGAGAAGCGCATGCTGGAACGCTGGTGGGGCGTCACCACCCGGGAGGACTGGCAGGGCACGCAGGCTCAGTTGCTGCGCGCCGGAATGGTCAGCGGGGTCTGGGAGTCCGCCCTGCAGCTTCGGCGCGGCATGGCCCTGGACTTCGCGGGCCCCGTCGACGTCGACCACTGGCGCGAGGCCGCGGGGAACGCGGTGCGCAGGCGCGCCGAGGCCGCCGCCGAACCTCACCTGACCCCGGACGGCGTCACCCCGGGCCGTACGGTCACCGCTGCGGAGCTGGAGGGCCAGGTGACCGGCCTTCAGCGGTTGATCGGCCGCATCGCACGCTACGAGGCGCGGTTCCGCGCCGACGGCCTGCTGCCCGCGGGGGGCTTCGTCCGGAGCGTCGAAGCCTGGGACTACGGCCGGGCCTCCGGCATGGCCCGCTGGGGACTCGCCGCCCGTCTGTGCTCCCTGCAGGAGGCGGAGGCGGCCGTGGTCCAGGCCGGCCGTCTCGTGCAGCTCAACTACCGCTCGTGGGAGGACTTCTCGGCCGCCTACATCCTGGGCCGCTGCCTCCACTTCGACGAGGAGGAGTTCGGCGAGTGGTACGAGACGGTCCTTGCGACCCACCGTGCCCTGACCGCGGACCCGGCCAGCCCGTGGCGCACGCTTGACTGGAACTGAGGATCCCGTTTCAGCGCTGCGGTCCGGCGCCGGCGGGCACCTCGTCACGCCTCCCCGTCGATGCCCGCCTCGCGGGCGGCCAAGGCCCGGCGCGGGTGATCGATCCCGCCGGCGGACGGATCCCGCAGTACGGGCAGGAACAGCCGCCCCGCTCTGGCCGACCGACCATCCCGTGCCACCACCGCTCCCCTTCGCACCTGGCAGTCCCGGGCGCGGGCGGACCGCCTGACGCCCCACGCACGGCCGCAGGGGCCGGACCCGGCGGGTCCGGCCCCTGCGGCCGTGCGTGGGGCGTCAGTTCTTGACGGGCTCCATGCAGAGGACGAACTTGTCCGTCTCGAGCTGCTGCGCGAGAGCGACCTCGGCCACGCCCTCGCACTTGTCGAGGTCGAAGGTGTTGTCGACGACCTTGACGACCTTGTAGAGGTCGGCCACCTTCTCCGTGCAGCCCTTGCTCTCGACCTTGGGGTCGTTCTCCGGGCCGGTGACGACGACGCAGTCCCCGGCCTCCGCGTGCACCGGGGCATCGCCTGTCAGATGGGGAAGGCCCAGACGCCAGAACAGTGCGACCGCGATCGCCACGGCGACGCCGAGGATCTTCTTCCCCAGGCCGCTCTTCTTCTTCGCGGGCTCGGACGGCGCGACGGGGGCGTCGAACGGGCCGGGAGCGGCGGGCTGCTCAGGGGACTGCGGCGCGGGAGGCGTGGCCATGGAGGGTTCCTTGGGGACGTGGGCATGATCGAACGGGCGTACGCTACCGGCTCCTGGAGTCACAAAAGGGACTCTTCCCTTCCGTTTCCTGATCGGATACGGAGTCGTGATCCTGTCGACTCGTCAGGGCCGCCCCGCCGGACCCCGGCCCGAGGCCGGCGCGGAGGACTCCTACCGGGCGTGGCCGAGGGGCGACCCCGGCGCCGTGCGGCGGTGGCTGCGCGGAATTGCGCTCGCGAGGCGGCGAGTTGTTACGGCCAGCCCTGCTTCACTTTGGCGGGCGCGGTGTTCCAGCTCTTGGGTATGAAGGTGATGACGTAGGTTCCGCGGTCGAAGTCCGTGTATCCGGAGGACCAGTTGCGGAACTTGCTCTCATATACCTGCATGGGCCCCATACCACCTTCGGGCGAGTGGTAGTGGTTGGCGTGGGTCCATATGGTGTTGTCAGGGTTTGTTTCTTTTTGGTCCCCGAACCAGCCGTAGTCGAAGTTGACATAGCTTTCGCCGGGCTTGGCGGGGCTGCGTGAGCTGTTCCTGTCCTTCGACATGTCTACGAGGCCTGTGTTCTGGTTGGGGCGGAAGGCACCGGGGTCCCCGTACTTCCGCTTGTCGGAGGGACTCGAGGGGTCCTGCCCGCTCCAGAAGTGCTTCGAGTAGATGACCGCCTTCATCTTGGACGGGTCGTGGTTGCCCCCGTTCCTGTCCTTGAACGACGGGGTGTTCCTCAGGGCCGAGTAGAAGTTCGAACGGCTGTCTTCGGCGGCGAGAGCGTCGTCGTTCTTCGCGAGCTCTGCCTTGAGGTTGCTCAGGTAGGCACTCTCGTCATGGCTGCTTTCCAGGGCCTTGTTCATGACGGATGCCACATCCCGGGCCCGGTTGAATCCCTTTGTCTCGTCAAAACTCTGCTTGGCGATGCGCCCCTCGAACTCCGCCCGCGTCTCGCCCGGCCGCGGGCTGGTGTTCTCCAGAGCGTTCCGGTGCTTCTCCTCGTCGAAGGACGCAAAGGCCAGTTTGTTGGTCGGATAAGGACCTGAATTGACCCAGGTGACGCCGACGCACCCGTAGGACAGCTGCTCCCGCTGCTGTTCGGTCATCTGCTGCACTCGTCCGTCGCGATGGCTGTAGACCTGCTGCCACTTGCGTATGTAGTTGCTGATGCCGGTAGTGGCCCTGTCTCCATGGGCCCGGTACGCGTCGGGCATGCGGTCCAGCGGCTCGGCAGGCGGCGTGACCCTGTCGCCGGCCGCTGTGGAGGCCCTGAGGGACTCGGTGGCGCTCGGCAGGTCCCCGCCGGGGGTTTTGCCCGGCCGGCCCAGGTCCAGGCCCGCTTCGTTCAGCGCGTTGATGAGCCTGACGTCATCCGCTGTCAGGCCGTTGCTGTCGGCATAGGAACCGTTCCCGTCGCCGGCACCCCCGGCTGCCTGACTGACGGTCGGCGCGAGACCTGCGGTGCACAGCACGATGCTCACCGTGGTGAGGGCGAGGAACCCTGAACGTTTGTACATGAAAGCCTGGAATTCCTTTCATTGAAAAGCGACATGAGACAACGCGAAGCGTCTGCGCGACGGCAGAAGAGAGCTGCCGGATCCGGCATGCCCCCCTTGCTCCCACCTTTGTCTCGATGCGTCCGGGAGCGGCAAGAAGCCGACACCGGCCGGGATTTCACTTCTTCTGCGCCGACACCGGATGGATAGTCGGGTCGTGCGAGAAGTGATCATGTCCCGGCGCCGATTCCTCGACAACACTGCGGCTCCACATTCGGCCAGCAGGCCAATGGGGTGGTATTCGGTCATGCGGACCGGGCCCGCCCCGCGCCGGTACATGAAGCGGCGGCGTTCTCCTGACCCCTGTCGCACGATCCGTGGCGCGGCCGGGGCCGGCCGCCTCGAAAGCCCTGCGGAATGGTCTGTGGCGGCGCTGTCAGCCGCGCCGGGGAATGTCAGGCGTGGGCGGCGATACGGGCGCAAGAGCTCCGGTGGAGCGTGCGGAACTCCGGAAGGACGCGGCCCTGCACGCCGGGAGGACCGCAAGGTCTTCGCCACTCTCCCTGGCGAACCTCGGTCGGCTCACAGCCGCCCCAGCTCTGTCATGAGCCGTCGCCTTCCGTAGAACGGCCGGTAAAGCCCTCTCCGTACGGAGTTCTCGGTGAGGCCGCCGGCGGCGGCAGCGTGTGCGGTGTCCCGGGAGGACAGTGCGGGCTTCTGCGTGCGGGGTCGGCCGATACGGACGGTGATCTCGGGGAGGGGGTTGTCGAAAGGTTCAGCTGGGGCCCGGTCAGGCCTTCTCGACGGCCTCGACGAAGGCCACGGCCTTGGGCTGCGCCGCGACGGCCTCGTCGCGGCCGAGGTTGGGGCCGCACAGCGCGTCCGTGGTGGTCCCGGATTCCTGAGCGGCATTGAACCAGGCCGCCGCGCCCACTGTGGCAACGGCCGCTACGAGGCAGCCGCCGACCCGGGACGGCGGGCCCCGGACACCACCCCGGCTGCGTACGCGCCCGGGTGCCTTCTGGCAGCGGGGCGGGTGCTGGTGACCTCCGGGGCTGCAGGGGTGTGTCGCGCGTCGACCGCGCCCGGCTTGCGCGCCGCGCGTCTGTCATGTCAGGCGGGGGCTATGAGCGCGAGCAGTGCCCGGATCTTGCGCACCCGTTGGTGGCTGGGGTGGAGGTGGCGTTCGCATGCGGTCAGTGCCCGCTGGGCCTCTCTTCTCGCCTCGTCGTGGCGGCCCAGGCCCTTCAGGGCGACGGCAGCGGCGAGCTCGTGCGCTCCCGAGTCGGCGGGAGACGACGCGGGGTGGTGCCTGCCGGACTCGTCCAGTGCCCCCTGATGACGCCCCTGGCCCGACAGGCTGTGAAGCAACAGGAGCTGCAGACCGAACGCCAGGTGCCCCTCGGCCCGCGGCAGATGCGCGCGGGCGATCGTCTCCGCCTCCTTGTGCCGGTCCAGCGCGCACAGGACATCGCCCATGCACACCAGGGCACTCAGTTCCAGCTCCCAGACCTCGGTCACGTACATGGTCCGCGTCAGCGTCCGCAGAACGGCCTCGACCTCGGCCTCCGCCTCAGCGGGCCGGCCCTCGTCGATCAGCACCCACGCACGGAACAGCCTGGCCCGCAGCAGCATCCGCCGGCTCGCGCCGGTCAGGTGCTCCGAGCCGGCGATGAGGTCTTCGAGCTCAGCCAGCACCACCGCCCCGCGGCCGTGAAGGACCGCCGCCTGAAGGGCGGAGTACCTGCCCGTCCAGACGACCCATGGCCGCCGATCACGCCCCCGCACACCCTCACGAGCGGCGACGACAGTCCGCGCCCGTGCCTCCGCCGCCTCGAACGAGCCCTCCCACACGAGGCGGTGGGCATCCTCGATCGCCGCTTGGTGCCACGGCGCCGCAGCACCCCTCGCCCATGCCACCCAGGAGGACACACCCCACAACCGACTCCGCGACGTCATGAACAGCGAGAATACGTTCCCGCCAAAGACTGGTCGCCGCCAGGTGCGTCATCCTCGAATCGGGCCGGACGTCGTATCCGGCTCCGTCCGGCGGGCATCGCCAGGGTCTTCACCACCCGGGCAGCGGCGTGCCCTTGCCGGTGCGGGCGCGGCTGTCCGAGCCCGGCGATGTTCAGGACCGTCAGGCTGCGCAGCGACGTGTGCCGGACCCCGTGGCCGGCGCCCTCTTTGACATCCACACCCCCCTTGATCCACTATTCACTACTCAAATAGTGAAAGGGTGTTTGCCGGGATGATCGAATACCGGATCGACCGGCGCAGCGGGGTTGCCACCTACGTACAGATCGTCCAGCAGACCAAGCAGGCCTTGCGCCTGGGCCTGCTGGAGCCGGGCGACAAGCTTCCGACTGCCCGAGAGGTCGTGGAGGCCACGGCAGTCAACCCGAACACGGTGCTCAAGGCCTACCGGGAACTGGAACGCGAGGGCCTGGTCGAGGCCCGGCGAGGCCTCGGCACCTTCGTGCGCAGGTCACTCGGTGCCACACCGAGCGACTCCCCGCTGCGGGGCGAGCTCTCCGAGTGGGCGTCGCGCGCTCGGACGGCCGGCCTGGAGCGGGATGACGTGGCAGCGCTCTTCGCTGTCGTGCTGGACGAGCACTTCGATACCACCGAGAAGGGACAGGATCACCGATGACGACCAGTGCCATCGAGGCAACCGGGCTGGGGAAAACGTTCCGGCGGCGCGGCGGATGGGCCCTGCGTGACTGCACCTTTCAGCTGCCGGCGGGACGTGTCAGTGCGCTCGTGGGGCCCAACGGCGCGGGTAAGTCGACGCTGCTCGCCCTGGCGGCGGGGCTGATCGCGCCCAGCGAGGGTTCGGTCACGGTGCTCGGCGGGCACCCGGCCCACGCGCGGCCGCGGATCGGCTTCGTCTCCCAGGACAAGCCGCTGTACCCGCAGCTCACCGTCGCCGAGACGCTCCGCATGGGCGCCGATCTCAACCCCGACAGCTGGGACGCGGACACCGCGGAGCGGGTAGCGGCGGGCGGTGGCCTGGACCTCGGAGCCCGTGTCCGCTCACTGTCCGGCGGCCAGCGCACCCGCGTGGCGCTCGCCCTCGCCCTCGCCAAGCGGCCGGAACTGCTGCTGCTGGACGAGCCGGTGGCCGACCTCGACCCGCTGGCCCGGCACGAGCTGATGGGCACACTCATGGCCACGGCCGCGCGGTACGGCACCACCATCGTGATGTCCTCACACGTCATCGCCGAACTGGAGGATTCGTGCGACCACTTGCTGCTGATCGGCGACGGCCGGGTGCGTCTGGCGGGTGACATCGACGACTTGCTCGCCGTGCACTCCCTGATCACCGGGCCCGCACGGGAGGTCGCCACTGGCGCCGACTTCGACCTGGCCCCGCACACCACGGTGGAATCCCGTATCACCGGTCGCCAGGTCACTGCCCTCGTCCGCCCCGCAGGGCCGCTGCCCGCCGGCTGGCAGACGATCGACCTGTCCCTGGAGACGCTGCTCCTCGCCCACCTGCGCAATCCGGCGGCGCCCCCGCTCACGCTCGGCACCGCTTCCGCTTCCGCCTCCGCCTCCGATTCTGCTTCCGCTTCCGCTTCTGATTCCACTTCTGCCTCCCCCACGTCCCAGGAGGCGACTTCCGCCTCCGCCATGCCCCAGGAGGAGTCCGCATGACCGCCGTTGCCCCCACCGCTCCCGCGGCCACGCGGCATCCGTCCCCCGCGCCCCGTCTGACCCGGTGGCTGCTGCGCCTGCACCGGCCGGCGCTGTGCGTCTGGGTCGGCCTCGTGGTCCTCCTCTCGGCCGCGCTGCTGTGGCTGGGCGGCCCGCTCACCGACGCCTCCGCGGCGGCGTGGGAGCAGTACAACGCGTGCGCCGGGGCGTCGCAGTGCGCCTACGACCAGCCCGCGATCATCCGCTACAAGGAGGTCTACTCCGCCACCACCTTCGCCGTCGTCGCCCTCCCCTTCCTCGTAGCCGCCTGGGCCGGGGCCACGCTGACCAGCAGGGAAATGGAGACGGGCACCGCTCAGCTGACCTGGGCCCAGTCGGTTTCCCCCGTGCGCTGGCTCACCGCCAAACTCGCCCTGCCGGCCACCCTCGTCGTCGCAGGCACCGGAATGGTGGTCGCGCTGCACCACCTTGCCTGGTCGGCCGGGGAGGACCGCATAGACACCGCGAAGTCCTGGTCCGACTTCCCGACCTTCTACTCGGGCGGGCCGCTCACGGTCGCCCTGGCCCTCCTGGGCCTCGTCGTCGGAGTCCTGGTCGGTCTGCTCTGGCGCCGCTCCCTGCCCGCCCTCGGCACCTCCGTCGTCGCCACGACCGGCGTGTTCGCCGTCGTCCACACGGCACTGCCCTACCTGTGGCCCAGCGTGACCCAGGTACGCGACCGGGCGCAGGGCGCTCCGTCAGGCACGGGAATCGTCGTCGACGAGGGCATCCTCACCTCCACCGGCGCCCGACTGCCGGACCCCTACTGCGGCGGCGGCGTCTTCCCCGAATGCCGCGCCACGTACGACAAGCTCGACGCCGTCGGCTACTACCGCGACTTCCACCCCCTCGCCCACTACTGGCCCCTCCAGCTCGTGGCGACGGCCCTCACCTGCGCCATCGTCGCCGTACTGGTCTTCGCCGCGTACCGCGTGCTGAAGAGCTCCACGGGCGGCACCCCGCGCGGCGCGAGCACCACCGGGTGAGCGCCGCCCTGCGGCTCGTATGCACTGCCGCGTGAGTGCCGTCGTGTGCGTGCCTGTCCACGCCGTCCCCGGCCGCCGTCGCGAACCGGCGGGCGGTACGAAGTCCAGCGGTGCCGCCACAGCCGTCGGCCTCTCACAGAACACCCCGCGCGCCGGCACGCAGTCGGGTTCACCGACCCGGACCCGGTGACGGGGCCGCGCCCCTGGGGACCGGCGCGATGACGGTCGCCGGAGCCCGCGCCGGAGCAGAAGCCTTACGTGCGGTGCGCGGCCTCCACACCAGGGAAGCGCGCACCGCCGTCACGGACCGGGCCACCGGAACCCGGCGCCCGGCCGTCACCGTCGTTGCCGCCGGACCCTGCCACGCCTCTCCAAGCCGTGAGGCGAACCCCTCCGGAAGCACTCCGGTACCGGCGGCACTCTCTCCCGTTTCCCTCTCACCCTCGCCCTCACCCTCACCCCGCCCTCACTTCGTCATGCCCTCTGCCCTCATGCCCTCACCTCTTCTCCAAAGGTTGATGCCTGATGTCGCAAGCTGCTCGGAAACAGGAGCCTCGGTCTCGGTCTCGGTCTCGCTCCGCAGCCAAGCCCATCGCCGACGGACGACGGTGGGACCGGCTGGTACTGCTGGCGTGCGCGGTGTCGGCACTCGTGGTGGGGCTGGCGTCTCCCGACCACACCTCGCAGAAGGTGTGGGGCCTGGTCGGCGCGGCGGGATATGGCTGCGCGGCTCTGGTCGCGGCGCGGTCGTCCACGCCGTGGGCCCGCACTCCGGCCGTGGTCGCCGTCACCGGTGCGGCGGCCGTACCGCTGCTGTACCTGTCGGTGATCGGCAGGGCGCAGATGGAAGTGGGCGTCGTGGAACGGGCGGCCGAGCTGCTGTTCTCCACCGGAACTCCGTACAACCCCGCGCCGCACGCCGTAAGGGACTTCAATCCCTACCTTCCCGGCATGGCGCTCTTCGGGATACCGCACCTGCTGTTCGGTGACACCCCGTTCGCCGGCGCCCGCGTGTGGTTCCTCGTCGGGTTCCTCGCAGCCGTAGCGGGAGCCGTGCGGGTGCTGACCAGGGGCGGGGCCCTCGCTACGGGGCCGAGCGGCACCACGCGCGGCGCCTCCGCCGGGCTGACGGGCGCCCTGTGGCTGATCGCCTGTCCTGTCGTCGCTCTGCCCCTGAGCATCGGCGGCGTGGACCCGCCGGTCATCGGACTGCTCTGCCTGGCCCTGGCCTTCACACAGCGGGGTCATGCCGGGCGCGCGGGCCTGGTCGTGGGGGTGGCGCCGTTCTGAAGTGGACCGCCTGGCCGGCCATCCCGGTGATCGTCGCCGTACTAGCGGTACGGGGCGGGAGGCGCGCCGCGTTCAGGTGCGCGGCAGTGTCCACCGGCCTGGCCGCGCTGACCATCACCCCCGCGATGCTGGTCGACATCAGCGCCTTCTACCAGAACGTCGTCCTCTACCCGCTGGGCCTCGGCCCCACGGCGTCTTCCGCCCAGAGTCCCCTGCTCGGGTACCTGATCGTTCTGCTGCTTCCTCACGGCAAGGCGGTGACCACGGCGCTGATCGCGTTGAGCGCGGTGGGTGTGGGGGCATCGCTGCTGCTCCGCCCGCCGCGCAGCACCGTCGCCGCCGCCGACCGGCTGGCCCTGGGGCTGCTTCTGGCGATAGCGCTGTCCCCGGCCACCCGCATCGGCTACGCCGTCTACCCCATCGTCCTGATTGCCTGGCCCCGCTTCACCGCCCGTCTGTCGGCCGACCGCCCCGCCACGCCCCATCCCGCGGGCGAACCGCCGTACCACCAACGGACCGTGGCAAGCCGCCTGTGCACCGCCAGCCCCGCCACGGCCGGCCTCCTGTCCCCGCACCGCTCCCCGGCCGGCCGCGATGCCCGCCGCCGACCGCACCGGGAGCACCACGAAACCGGCGCGCGCCACTCGGTGGGCGCAGACGATTCCCGCCGAGCCGGTTGATCTCGTCACCGCAGACCCCTTCGGCAAGGAGCCGGCCACCGAAGGCGCCCGCCGCACCGCCTGCGCCGCCTTCCGGCCGAGCAGCCGACGGGCTGGGCGGCTGGTGAAGTCCTTCGCGGCCCTTTGAAGCGACTGGTCTCGAGAAGTGAGACCCCCTAGCGCAGCAAGTCTGCTCCCCGTGCCTGGGGATGACCCGTCCACGTGGCCCGCCGGACCGGCACGGCCGCCCTCTGGGAGTCGCTCCCCAGCCAGGCCCCGCACCGGCCCGACCCGCCGGTCAGGGGGCGTCGACGAGTACCCGGCCGTCGGTCGGCGCGGTTGCCGCGAGCCCGTTCGCGTACGCGTTCTGCACGCGGGACCGCTCCGTCGCGTTGGGCACGGCGTTGACGCAGGCCGTCCCGGCGCTGGACCCGGACATCAGCTGGGAACACGGCCCCGGCTTGGTGTCCGGGAGGCCCAGACTGTGGCCCAGCTCGTGCGCAGCGATGCGCGTCTTGTCGTACCCCTGGCTCACGGCCTGCGCGCCGAGTTCGACTCGGACCTGTCGCCCCGGACGGACCGGGCCGAGGGTGGCCTGCGGCCAGCCGGTGGTGGCCACGATGACGATCTCGGCCCGGGCGCCGGGCGCGGCCTCCACCAGCCGTACGTTACTGACGTTCGTGTTCCAGGAAGCGACCCCGGCCGCGATGGCCGCTTCCCAGCCACCGGCCTGACTGTCGTCGTAACGGAGTGTCACTACCGCTGCGGTAGCGCCCGGTACGGGCTCGGGTGCCGCGGCCGCGGTGGTAGCCGCCGCGAGGACCAGCGCGGCGGCGGAGGTTCCTGCTTTCAGCCAGGTGCCCAGAGACATGGTCGTCTTCCTTCACGCGTGGGGGGGGACCGGCCCCTCGGCGGAGCCGGGGCACCGGAGACGCCGCCACCGCCCGCCTGTGGTCCGCGAGTTCGGACAGCCGCCCCTCCGGAGCCCTAAGAAAATAGCCCCGCACCCCACCAACCCGTCATGCACCTGCCAGCCAATTCCCGCAGGCGCTCCAGCCGATGCCCGGTCAGCGGGCGGCACCATCCAAGGGGGCGCTGGGCGCCGACCACCCCGACACGCTGACCTCCCGCAGCAACCTCGCAGTCGCCTACCAGGCGGTGGGTGATCTGGGCCGGCCGGGGGTCTTTGTTCACGGGTCATGACTCTGGCTCAAGTACTGGAGTCCCAATCGGCGGGTCGGCGAGCCGTTCAACGCGGACCGCCGACCCGGCACTTCCCCCGGCTCGACGGCGGCGATGCGCCGATCGGACCCGCCGCGCCACGGAAGGCTCCCACTTCACGCCCTCCGATGAGCGGTACCTGCGGTTCGACGTCGCCGCACAGGACGCCAACTCGGCGCACTGCGGGCACGATCACGGGCCTTCGGGGAGCCCGCGGTAGCGCATGCCCCCGCGCCCGGCAGTGTCCTCGCCCCCGGGAAGGGAAAGGGGCCCGGCCGATCGCCGCCGTTCTCACCAAGGGCTCCGCACCCTGACGCCGAGGGCCCGGACGCGCTCCTGGGCCTGCGGGTCGAGCTTCAGCAGCAGGTCCTCGCCAACGACTCCGTCGCGCCGCCAGATGGTGCAGAGGGTCTCCAGACCCGCTTCGGCGACCTCCGGCTCCGCGTCGGCCGAGGCCTGCACCAGGGCTTCGACGACCGGCCTGCCCTGCAGTCCCGCGACCGCCCGTGCCCTCCGGGCCCGCTGCTCCGCGGGGACTGCCGGCTCGGCGAGCGAGCGCAGCACGTCCGCCGTGTCGCGGGCATCCTGGCAGGACAACACCCACACCAGGTACACGATTTGCGTGCCGAGCACGATCAGGTACTGCAGTGGCACGAGCAGGGCCACCGGCAGCAGCAGGACCAGGGGCAGCACGATCAGCCAGCCGCCCCGGATCCGCGAGGGACCGCCGGTCGGCGGCTCGAACCGCCGACCGGCCAGCAGGACGAGTACGAACATGGTCACGACCGTCAGGAGCGGCACCACGATCAACCCCGCGCCCAGCCCCGCGCCGAACGACGCCCAGAAGGGGTCGTCGCCCAGCACGGGCAAACTTCCCTCCTTCCAAAGAGCATGACGTGGCCTACCACGAGCGATCCCTCGGCGTTCTGGAGCAGCGGTTCGGTCTCTCGTTGCCGCGCGCCGTCCTGGGCGAGGCCCGCCTGCCTGCCTATGCAGTCCGCGGCACCCCCGCCATGCGCACCGGACCAGAGCCCTACCACCAGCAGATCAAGGCATGGGCTGTCACTCTCGGCCTCACCTGGAACGACGCAGGCGGTCGCGCCCCGCGACATATTGGGCATGGGGCGTTCGGGACACGGCTCGGACTCTTTCGGCCATAGTCGAAACCGACATGCCGCACTCCCCTCCCGCGGCGGCGACGCTTCTGCTGAGCCACGCCGCATTGCGATGGGTTGAGTGGATTCCCTACCGGTGAAACAGCGTCATCGGCGTCAGCGGGAAGCCTTACGGCGCCGGAGGAAGGCATAGCCGACGGCGCCTGATGCAGTCAGGGCCGCGGCGGCGCCGAGCAGCCAGGGAGCCGACCGCCGGACCGCGCTCGCCTGCGGTGTGACCACGGGGTCCTGGCAGCCCGGTGCGGCGGTGTCGACCACCCTGTAGCGGGCCCAGATCTTCGCCGACTTGCCCCGCTCATTCCAGCGCACGGCGTAGAGCCCGGGCTGTGCGTCGCACCGGATCTGAACGACGGCCGATACCAGTTTCGCACCGTGCATCACCACTGACCGCGTGAAGGCGGGGGATGACAGAGTGACCTCCCCGTCGCTTGCCATCGCGACGCCGTCCGAGGCCGTCATCCGCTCCCCGGCCCGCACCGTACGTACGTCCCACGGTGTCGCCGGCCATCCCGAGTCCTCGGGCCAGCGCTCTTCCTGGGACACCGGCGGCAGTTCCGCCACCCGCCGTTCGCACGCCTCCCGTTCCGCCGCTTCAACCGGTGCCACCCGCACACTCCCCCACAACCGGTCGATCTTGGACACGTTCTCGTCGCCGACGGGCGAGCCGAACCGCACCTCGTAGGAACCGGGAGCGGCCGTGCAGGACACCGTCACGACTGCCGTGAGGAGCCGATCGTCCATGCGCAGGATGCCGTCCGACACGAAGGCGGGCGAGACCACCCGGACACCGTTACTGGCGTCCCCGGAGACCCCTGCGTCGGTCGAAATGCTGATCCGCTCCCCCAGCGTCACAGGCAGCTCCGCACCGCTGGGCATGGGCCGGGGCGGATCCGCAGTGGGCGCCGCTAAGGCACCACCGCCTGACGCCGCGGACAGCAGCAGCGCCAGCGAAATGGCCACACCAGCCCTCATCCAATTCACGCTCATTTGAACCCTTTTCATTTCCGTTGACGATCTTTCAAGCCGCTGCACAGTCTGCCCCCTCGCCAAACTGACGGACTATCACGCTCGTTTTCAGCGTTATCACCTCGCTCAGGAAGTAAGTTCTCTGAGATCCGATTGGTTGACCACACTCGCTCTCAGCATCACGACGGTCGTGCTCGCCAGCCCTGCCGCTATGGCCTCGGGCACCCCGACCCCGACCTCTTCGATGCTGCTCTCCCCTTCCGCTTCGCCCTCCTTACCCCGGCCCCCAACGGCATCTCCACCGCGGACCACGCGATATCCCCGGCGTCGCCCTCCCGAGCCACTCCTCCGCCGGCTTCCCCCCTTCCCCCGCTGACTCCGCCGAAGAGAGGTGTGGTCGGAGCGTTCTTCTTCGACGGTCAGGCCCTGAACGGCAAGAGCACGTACTGCTCGGGGAGCGTCGTATGTTTCTGTCTCGAAGGGCTCTGTCACCGTGTGGCCTTATGAGGACGGCGACCCGCGCAAGCTCGTTCTTGACTACGCGGTTGTCGATGCGAGCAGTATTCGGCTGGAGTCCGGATATCAGAGGCCCCGTGGCCAGCATTGGTCGGCTGCCGGCCCAACAATCGACTGACGATGGCTGGCCTGCCCCTGTGTCATCCCGTCAAGGCCAGGTTGTGCATGCGGGCAATGCCGAGCATGGCGTGGTGGACTCCGTCGCCTTTGAGTCGGCAGTCACGGAGGATTTCCAGGTCTCCATGCGGGCGACGACGTGCTCGACGGGGGCGCGAACCTGTTTGTGGGAGCGATTGCGTTCCCCCTTACAGGCCGCGAGTTCGGTCTGGCCGCACTCACGGCGGTGAGGCACGTGTCCCGTGCCCGGATAGCAGACGCTCCAAGGAGGCAGGTCAGTCGTCCTCATCGTCTGCGGGTTCAGGTTCGCGGACGTACCAGAGGTCGAGGGTGTACTGCTCAGGTTGCGGGTTGTCGTGCCACAGCCGCTGGATCCGTGCTGCGCTCCAGTCGTCTTCGACCTGGCGGAGCGCGTGCTCGTAGTATTCGGCAGCGGCGATCCGGCCGGCCCATGAAGCGTGTCCCTCGTAGACGCCCGGCCTCGGGAGGGACATCTCCGCCGCAGGTCCGAAGGTGAACTGGCCGATCACCAGGATCCCGGTTCCCGACTCCAGGCTGACGGCCGTAAAGCCCTCTGCCTCACCGGGCGGAGGCTGCGGTTCGTCCCACACCCGTACGGATACTGCCACCTCCAGGTCGGACTGCAGGCTGAACAAGTAGAGGTGATAGCCGTTGCCGCCGACAACGTTGCGCTCCGCTGCGGCGATGGCCGTGCTGTCGGTCAGGTAGGCGTCCGAGTCGTAGACCTCGACCAGGCGATGGGACGGGCGGGCGAGGGTCGTGCCCTGCATGAGCAGCGTCATGATTCAGGGCCTGCTAGGCCGTGTTTTAGAAGTGGGCTCGTTCCCTCGTCTCGCGCCGTGATGATCTCGGGGTGGGGCGAGGGGATCTTTCTGACGAGCAGTGGGCGGTGCTGGAGCCGTTGCTGCCGGTGGCGGTGGTGGGCAGGCGGTCGCTGGGTCGGCGGAAGCTGATCGACGGCATCCGGTGGCGGGCACGGACTGGTGCTCCGTGGCGGGATCTGCCACTCGAATACGGGCCGTGGCAGACGGTCTACGGACTCTTCCGCCGCTGGCAGCGCGACGGGATCTGGCACTTGCTGCTGACCCGGCTGCAGGCTCAGGCGGATGCAGCCGGGCTGATCACGTGGGAGATCAACGTCGACTCCACGATCTGCCGGGCCCATCAGCACGCCGCAGGCGCCCGCCGCGACGGACAGGCCCAGAAGGAACCGCCTGGCGGAACCCGCACCGAGCCCGACGACCACGGCCTGGGCCGGTCCCGGGGAGGTTTCACCACCAAGATTCATCTCGCCTGCGAGCAAGGCCAACGGCCGCTGTCCTTGCTGGTCACCGCAGGTCAGCGTGGTGACAGTCCTCAGTTCGCCGCTGTCCTGGAAGGCATCCGAGTCCCTCGCACCGGACGAGGCCGTCCCCGTGTCCGGCCGTTGCGAGTGCGGGGCGACAAGGCGTACTCCTCCCGCGCCAACCGAGCCTACCTGCGGAAGCGGGGAATCCGGTGCACGATCCCGGAGCCTGCCGACCAGGCCGCCAACCGCAAACGGCGCGGGAAGGCCGGCGGGCGGCCCCCGGCTTTCGACCGCGAGGACTACAAGGCCCGGCACGCGGTCGAGTGCGGGATCAACCGGCTCAAGCGCAACCGGGCGGTCGCCACCCGGTTCGACAAACTCGCGGTCCGCTTCGAGGCCACCGTCCTGATCGCCGCGATCGGCGAATGGCTATGACCGCTCTGAGCTGTCGGTTCCTCATGCCATGCTGACCGCGACCCAGGTGAACAGGCGAGGGGAAGGCAACGATGGGGGCTCAGTACTACGGCGCCGACAGCGAGAGCGGCGACCGCATCGACGACCCCTCCGAGGATGCGCTGTTCATGCTGATCAGCGAACTCAACGACTCCGACAACACCTTCGTGGTCGTCCAGCCCGACGAGGACGACCCTGTCTGGTTCGCCTCCGTGGCCGTCCTGGACGAAGGCGGTTACGAGATCGTCCGCCGTGACACCACGCGCAACGAGCACGAGGTCACCACGGCGACCAGCATCAACGACATCGCCCGCGACCTCACCATCTGGATGGCCGCCCGCGACTTCCCCGGAAGGCCAACCAGGCAGGTCAGCGAGTTCTAAAACACGGCCTAGAGCGTGTCTCTTTGATGGGTTGGTCAGTTGATCGGATGTGTCTGTCCGATTAGTGATCACTGATGCGATGTGGGGCCGGATCGAGCCGCTGATGCCGGCCGATCCGGTCCGCGGCCGGCGGTGGGCCGACCACCGCCGCACCCTTGAGGCCATCGCTTGGAAGTACCGCACGAGCTCGCCCTGGCGGGACCTGCCCGACGAGCTCGGGTCGTTCCAGACCGCTCACAAACGACTGCTCAGATGGGCCGTCGACGGCACCTGGGAGAAAATCCTCGCCTCCGTCCTGGCAGCGGCGGACGCCGACGACGACATCGACTGGACCGTGTCAGTGGACTCCACGGTCGTCCGGGCCCACCAGCACGCGGCCGGCGCACGCAAAAGGGGGCGGCCCGCTCCGGCGAGCCCTCCGATCACGCGCTCGGACGCTCACGCGGCGGGCTGAGCACCAAGGTTCACCTGGCCGCGGACGGTGGGGCACGGCCGCTGGCATTCACCGTCACCGCAGGCCAGGCCGGTGACGCACCCGCCTTCGAGACGGTGACGGCCCGCATCCGGGTGCCCCGCAGAGGCACGGGCAGGCCGCGGACCCGCCCCTTCGTCGTTCTGGCCGACCGGGCCTACTCCTCCCGAGCCATCCGCAGCCACCTGCGACGCCGGGGCATCCGCGCGGTCATCCCGCAGCCGTCCGACCAGATCGGCCACCGCCTGCGGCGAGGCCACCGAGGCGGCCGCCCGCCTGGCTTTGACCGAGAGGTCTACAAGCAGCGGAACACGGTCGAACGCTGCATCAACCGGCTCAAGCAGTGGCGCGGCCTGGCCACACGAACCGACAAGCTCGCCATCGCCTACCAGGCCGCACTCCACCTCGCCGGCATCCTCATCTGGACCCGACGCTGACCAAAGAGACAGAACCTAGTGGCGGTACGCCGGGCCAGAGTCGTCGTGTGAGCATTCAGACCGTCACGTGGTCGGTGAGTGCAATTTTGCGAACTCGTCGGCAAGCATGCCCATCATCACGACATCGTGGTGCCGACCGGAGAGGTACGCGAGCTCACGCAGTCGGCCCTCCTCAACGAATCCGAGCTGACGGTGGAGAGCCAGAGACGCTTGGTTGTGCGCGAAGATCCGTACTTGGCACTTGTGGTACCGGTGCTCATGGAACATGAAACGAAGCAGCAAGATCGCGGCTTCTGCCGCGTAGCCCTTGCGACGATGATCAGCACCAATCGTGATGCCGTACTCGAACCAGCCGTTACGCGCATCAGCCTGGTGTGAGCCAACGGCACCGACTATCTCCCCTGTGCCGACGGCTTCAACTGCCAGCTGGAAGCGGTCGCTATCGGACTTGGCAGTCGCCCGTTCATCGGCCCAGGCGCGGTATCCCTCTGCGGACCGAGGCGGGCTGACCAGGTCCCCCAAGCCCTCCTCGTCTTCCGCGAAACGCATGAACGCAGGCCCGTCACCAGGCTCAATACCGCGCAGACGCACCCGCTTACCCACCCAAAACGATGTCATCCTGTATTGGATCATTCCAGGTGTCTCAAGTCCAGACCTTCTGGGCGCCCCCTTGGCCTGTGACCTGCACTTTTAGGTTGTCCAACACTCACTCGGCTTGTTCTCGAGCCTTGGGCTGGCCCCCTGCCACTGGCCGGCGATCGGGCCAGTGGCAGAGTGAGCCGGGTGATCGGACACCTGTACACCGTTGTCATCGACTGCCCCGACCCGGATGAACTCGCCGGCTTCTACGAGAAGCTGCTGTCGCTCTCACGGCAGGCCGACACCGGCGACTTCGTCGTGCTCCAGGACGCGGCAGGCACCCCGGTGGTCCTCTTCCAGCGGGTGGAGGGCTTTCGCGCGCCACGGTGGACGGATCCCGCGCGCCCTCAGCAAATGCACATCGATGTGATGGTCACAGACCTCGATACGGCTGAAGCCCAGGTGCTCGCCCTCGGCGCGACGCTGCTGGATGGTTCGGACAAGCCGATCGGATACCGCGTCTACGAGGACCCCGTCGGCCATCCCTTCTGCCTGATCACCCCCGAGGGAGCCTGACCCCGCCCTTTAGAGTCCGGCGTCGAAAATGACTCGAACCGGGTCAGCCGTTCGGTTTCGCGAGGCACCGGGATGCCGTCCGTGAATGCGCGAAATGGCGCGGTCAAGGTCGTCCACGCACCTGGGTCGGCGAAGCCGCCAGGCGGAAGAGCCTTCAAACAGCCCACAGGCTCGCCGACTGAGGCATGAATGAAAGGTTGCGAAGCGGTGAAGACTGTCCGCATGCCCGAGGATCCGGACGAGCTTGTTGATGCGATTGCCGTCGCCGTGCAGGCGGGAGACGACCGATGCATCGGTGTTCTTCTCGACCAGCTCAAGGAGGTCGCGGGCCTCGCCCACCTGATACGCCTGCATCACCGGTTGCTGGAGGCGAGTGGGCCGCGCGGGGTGACGGGCACCGGCGCATCGGTCGCGGGCGCGCCGTCCGGTAAACGAGGGGACTGCTCTGACGGGACCCAGATGGCGCTTCACTCTTCAGGGGATGCCTGGAGGAGGAGGGCGATGTCGTCGTAACGGGGTGCGGATGCGGTGGCGTATGTGATGAGGGCGTCGGCGACGTCGTTCATCGTTCGGCCTTCGACGTCGGCGAAGTGGCGGGCGAGTTCGGCTGTTGTGTCCTCGATATCGATGCCGGGTATTTCGACGAGTCCGTCGGTGTACAGGGCGAGCACGCTGCCGGGATGCAGTGGGATCTCGGTGGTCGGATAGTCGACGTCGGGATCGATGCCGAGCAACAGGCCCGGGGGCACGTCAAGGACTTCGGTGCGTCCGTCGGGGTGGCGCAGGATCGGTGGGGGGGTGTCCGGCCGTGGCGAGGTGCGCGCGACACTGCGCGAGATCGATCTGGGCGATCAGGCAGCTGGGGAACAGGCCGGAGTCGAGGTCGATCAGGAGGCGGTTGGTGCGGGCGAGCACTTCGCCGGGAGGCGTGCCGACGGTGGCGTGGGCATGAACGGCCGTGCGGACCTGTCCCATGAGGGCGGCGGCGGTAACGCTGTGGCCCTGGACATCGCCGATCGCGACGGTGACCGTGGTGTCGTCGCGGCGGATGAGGTCGTAGAAGTCTCCACCGACGTCCATTCCGCGGCCGGCGGGTAGGTAGCGGGCGGCCACATCAAGACCTTCGACACGGAGCAAGGTATGCGGCAGCAGAACCGATTGCAGGGTGTGGGCGAGCCCGTGCTTGGTGTCGTAGAGGCGTGCGCGGTCCAGTGCCTGGGCGACGAGGCCCGCGAGTGAGGTCAGTACGGCGCGTTCGGCGGGCGGGAAGGCATCGGCGCCCAAGTGGTACCGAGCTCCCGGTCAGCCATTCCGACGGAGCGCGCCAATTGGCAGGCCAGCTCCCGTGGCGATGCGGCGGCAGCGCTCTGCCTTTCCCGAGCCACGGCAGGCGCGGGTGCGTGCCGAGCTTGCCGCCGCTGGACCTGAACATGCCGTACCTGGTCAGAGTCGACTCCCACCATCGCCTGCCGCCGTTCACGCCGGGCGCCCCAAGCCGCCTGTCTGTGTGTCGCCGCCCGGCAGTACTGCCGACCCGCTATGCCGTGACGACACCCCTCGACCGAGTCGGGCTCCTGGCCCGTCTCTGGCGGGCCTCATGACAACCCTGTAGCGAGGGTGGGATCGGCGGCCAGCGGGCAGGCCGAGGTGCGCCACGTCACGGAAGAAGCAGCCCCCCTTTCACTGAGAGTGCACACTTCGCCCGAGGCTGCAGGGACCTGGCGGAAGCCGCAGAGGACGACCCTCGCCGGGTACCGAGTGCGCGCAGGCGCGGTACGGGATGCAACGCTGAGATTGATCATGGTTGCGCCCACAGGCAGCAGTCTCGGTGTGAATGTCCGTCCATGCTTCGTTGTTCGGCCTCGCCGTCCCTGGCGACGCGTGCGGCAGCGTAGCCAGCCTGTGCAGCGGGGGTCATGCGGTACGGGGCTGCCTGCCGTCCCGGGCCGCGCAGGCGACCTGCTTGCCGCCTGCTTCTATCGGCTGATCCGACGTGGGGCCGCCACCGCGAGAAGTTTGTCCGGGTTGCGGATGGCGTAGAAGTTGATGATCTTCCCGTCGGCCATCTCGATCAGGAAGACGCCTTCCATGCGCTCGCCGTTGATGACGATGGCGGGCGTGTTGTTGCAGTTGACCCTCTCCATCCGCAAATCCGCCAGCCGTTCCGGGCGGAACAGGCTCATGAGGACTGCGGCCACCTTCTCCGCGCCCACCACTGGTCGACGTGCCGCGGTGGACTTGCCGCCGCTGTCGGCGGTCCAGGTGACGTCCGGCGCGAGCAGCGAGAGCAGTCCGTCCAGGTCGCCGGTGGCCGCGGCGGTCAGGAACTGTTCAGTGATCCGAGCGGTATCGGCGGCGTCGAAGGGCTCGAAGCGCTTGCGCCGTGCCTGTACGTGCTCGCGGGCGCGGTGTGCCACCTGGCGGACCGTCGTCACGGATTTGCCCACCGCTGTGGCGATGTCGCGGAACCCGAAGCCGAACACTTCGCGCAGCACGAACACCGCGCGCTCATCGGGGGTCAGGGTTTCGAGGAGCACGAGCATTGCCATCGACACCGACTCGGCGAGCAGCACGTCGGCCGAGGGGTCGTTCTCGTCGATAAGCAGCGGCTCGGGCAGCCAGGGGCCGATGTAGTCCTCGCGGCGGCGCGCACTCGTCCGTAAGGAGTTGAGCGCCTGTCGGGTGACCAGCTGGGCCAGATACGACTTGGTGTCCCGGACCGTCGCGAGGTCCACTTCGGCCCACCGCAGGTAGCTGTTTTGCAGCACGTCGTCGGATTCGGTCGCTGAGCCGAGGATCTCGTAGACGATGGTGAACAGCAGCGGCCTCAACAGGGTGAATCGTTCAGCATGCGCCTGGGTGCTCACGGGGAGGTGACCTCTTCTGTGGCGGAAACCGCCCCTGCCGGACGCGGGCCGCCCTTGGGCCAATTCATGGAACCCGGCTCGCGAGCCTCGCCACGGATCCGCTTCGCCACCACGAACTTGCAGGTCAGCTCCTTGATCGCCGCGCCCATGCGGCCGCCGATGTAGAGGTTTACCGCGGTGTCGTCCTTGCGAGCCAGCTGTCGAATGCCGGCGTGTCGACCGAGACTGACGCACGCCCCGGAGAAGGCCAGGTCGATCACCCCTGGCTCGGTTCCCGCGATACGGCTCAACACGGTGTCGGCCGCCTGCGCCCCGAGGGGCCCGGCAGCGTATCCGCTCATCCGCAGCGGATCGCCCGACGGAGCGGCAGCGTCACCGGCCGCCATGATGCGCTGGTCGTCGATGCTGGTCAGAGTCTCGTCGGTGAGCAGCCTGCCGATCCTGTCTGTGCGCAGCCCGCTCGCCGCCGCCAGATCCGGCACGCCGAAACCGGCAGCCCAGATGGTCAGCGGGCTCTGACGCACCTCACCAGAGGCAAGGGCGACCGCGTCCTGGCGAACCCCGCTCACCGAGACGGCTTCGAGTACGTCGACACCGTGCCGGGACAACCATCTGGCGATGTAGCGGCGACCAGCTGTGCTGAACGTCGGCGCCAGGGTGCTGCCGCACATCATCGTGACCCTGCGACCTTGCTCGGCCAGCTCGGCGGCCGTCTCGATGGCGGTCAACCCGCCGCCGACCACGGTGACCGCAGCATCAAGGGGCAACGCTTCCAGCCTGGCCCGCAGCCGCTGCGCGGACTCCAGTTCAGCTACGTCGAAGGCGAAATCGCCCGCGCCGGGCACGGACATCGGAATCGCTGTGAGGCTGCCGACCGCATAGATCAGGTAGTCGTAGTCCAGCCCGCGTCCGGATTCGAGCTGCACCGTTCGGGCTGCGGTGTCGATGCGCGTGGCACTGTCGACGATCAGCTCGATGCCCTCGCCGAGAAGCGTGCCGTAGTCGATCGTGGCTTCACCGGTACGGGCCACAAACTGGTGGAGTCGGATGCGTTCGACGAACTCGGCTCGGGGATTGACCAGCGTGATTTCGACGTCGAGGCGTGCCCGCAGGCGGTTGGCCGCAAGCGTCCCGGCATACCCACCGCCGATGACCACGACTTTGCTGGGATTGCTGGGATTGCTGTGTTCGCTCATGCCCTCAAGACACCGCAGGCCGAAGCAGACGTGACACCGCACGAAGTGACATACGTCACCGAACTCGCCGGCCCGGCCAGCAGCGTTTCCCCGAAGGCGCCGGTAGCGCGCGCTGGGTCGTACGCGCTGTCGCCGGCCGGCTGGCAGCGCCTCACGGTTCACGATGCGCGCAGCCGAGCTGACCGGCAGCAGGTGGCTGCCGCTCGCCCGTTCCTCGTCGAAGTACTCCATCGCCTCGTCAAGATCGCCGAACCTGGTGGCGAGCTCCGGCGCGGGGCGCCGCAACTGCTTCAGGCGCCCCCACTCGGCGATCCGAGGGGAGTTCCCTCAGCGACTGATGCAGCGTCATGTGTTCGGCGGGCGTCCACAACGAGCTCTGAGAGGCGACGCGAGCCCCGCTCGGGCGCGCTCCGATCTGCACGACCGGGCCGTCGCCGCGCCCGGCGGGAGCCCGAGCTCGTCGTCGGGTACCGCGACGGCGCGTTCTCGGCGCGCTCGCCCGTGCCCCGGCGGCAGGCCTCCTGAATGCGCCGCCGCTGCCTCTTCTCCTCGTCGCCGCCCGCTGAGCCGCAAACCACCGCACCCCAGCCGCATCCCCACCTCCCGCTCCGGTGCCCCGCCAACCACTACGCTCACGCGCGCCGCCCGCCCAGTCGGGCGGACAGGAGTTGCCGCTGGAGCCGCGACTGCTGGCCGGGCGGGCTTGAACCGGGGGTGCGCCGCTTCTCAGAGCGCGAGTGCGCGCGGCAGCTCCCATCACGCCCTGGGTGTAGCGGTCGTCACCGAGCTGGTGACGACCACCTGCGCCACGGTGGTGGCGCCCACACCCTCCGCCTGATCGCGCACCCAGCTGCATCGAGGTCGCTGTCGAGGATCCCAGCCCGTCGATGCCGCGGATGCGGGCTCCCGACTTCGTCGACGGGACGCGTGGATTTGACTGGCACATGGTCAACGACCTGTCCCTCGCCACCGTCGTCACGCCCGGGCCCGGAGGCGGCAAGACGGTCCGCGCTCTCCTCCCCCGGTAGCGCGCCGGCCCGTAGCGCGGCCCTCGTGAGCCGGGCCCTGTCGCAGCCGACCCCGTTTGCGAGAGCTCTCAGCGGCCATACGGGGTTGCGTAGGGCGTTTCCACCGAAGAGGGAGTGATCAGCTGTGTCTGGTGAGCAGAAGGCCGAGGCGAAGGGCGAGCAGGCCAAGGGCAAGCTCAAGGAGACCGCCGGCCGCCTGACGGGCAACGAGCGGCTGACCGCCGAGGGCCGCGCGGAGCAGGCCAAGGGCGACGCCCGCAAGGCCAAGAAGAAGGTCAAGGATGTCTTCAAGCACTGATCGGCATGCCGCAGGGCCGGGACCGCAGGAGTGGTCCCGGCCCTGCAGTGTGTCCGCCTCGCCTACTTGACTGCACCCCGCGTGCCGTCCGGCCGGTGCCCGCCGCCTGATTTAGGTGGTCGCGGCGGCATGGGCCCCTGTGCCGCACGTCCCCCGGGAAGGAAGCCCAGGCCCTTGGCGTCGATGGCTCTCGTACGTGCCGGACCACGACTGCGGTGCACGGCCTGCCTAGGCGGTGAGCATGCCACTGCGCAGGCGGGTCAGGATGCGGGTGAGCAGGCGCGACACCTGCATCTGCGAGATGCCGAGCTCGGCACCGATCTCGGACTGGGTCATCTCCTGGCCGAAGCGCATCCGAAGAATCTTGCGGTCGCGTTCGTCGAGTTCGCGCAAGAGCGGCGCGAGGGTGTGGAAGTCCTCAAAGAGGACCATGGCCGGGTCGACGTCACCGACCGTGTCGCTCAGCGGCCGGCTCTCGCGGCGCGCGGCCGTGCGCTCCGTGGCGCCGGTGGCCGAGTCGATGGAGTCGCTGTTGTAGCCGTTGGCGGCCACCAGTCCCTCGATGACGTCTTCCTCGGAGAGTTCGAGGTGCTCGGCGATCTCCTTGACGCTCGGTGCGCACCCGAGAGCCTCAGTGAGGGTCTCCTGGGACTTGGCGAGTTCGATGCGGAGTTCCTGCAGGCGGCGGGGGACGTGCACGGCCCAGGTGGTGTCGCGGAAGTACCGCTTGATCTCACCGGTGATGTAGGGGAGGGCGAGGGTGGAGAACTCGACCTCGCGCTCGGAGTCGAAGCGGTCGATGGCCTTGATCAGGCCGATCGTACCGACCTGGATGACGTCGTCGAGCTCGATGCCGGCGTTGATGCGGGCGGTGAACCTGCGTGCTGCAAAGCGGACGAGGGAGATGTTCATCTCGATCAGGGTGTTGCGCGCGTACTGGTACTCCCGGGTCCCCTCTTCCAGCTCCCGCAGCCGCACCAGGAAGAGACGCGACAGCTCACGCGCGTCCGCGGGCGCCACTTCGCGGGCGTTGTCGATCCGCGGCAGGGGCCCCGCGAGCTGCCCGGTGGCGGCTGCGGGTTCGGCACGGATGAAGGCGTCCGGGGCGGTCTCCCGGGCGGGAATGGCGGCTGTGGCGACGTGAGACATGAAAGCGTTCCTCCCCTGCACGAATGGCTTGCGCGGGCGTGTGCCCACACAAGCGGAATCCCAATCAGACGGACCTGGGTCGTGGGTCCGATCGCAGCATCACCGGCCGGGATGCACGGCGTGGCCGGCCCGCAGCGCGACCGGGCCACACCATGCATCCTGGTGCTGTGCCAAGCCCTCAGGCGGCTGCGGCGCGCAGCTGGGTCTGGCGCAGTTCGGCCTGGCCGAAAAGGAGGGCGTAGCCGCCGGGGAGCCGGCGGAGGATGCGGGCGAGGAGGTCGGGTCCGGCGAGGCGGGTGACGACGGCGAGGACGGCGCCGGTGTCCCAGCGGACGGTGGCCGGGGTGGCGCCGGTGCGGACAGCGAGGTCTTTGACGAAGCCCCAGCCGGTGAGGTGTTGGGTGTCGGGGATCTGGGCGGTCAGGGTGAGGGCTGCCTCGACGGGCAGGCACTGGGCGAGGTCGACGCGCTCGTCGCCGGTGAGCTGGCGGCCGAGGGCGGCCAGGACGGTGCGGACGGCTTCCTCGGCGCGTTCGCGGGTGGGATAGGCGCCTTCGTAGCGCACGCGTTCCAGCATCTGATCGAACGTCATGGCCGTCCGGGACGGGTTCGCTCGAGGCTGGTCGTACATGGCTGCAGTTGCCCTTTCTGTGTGAAGGATCCGGCTTTCGGAGCGTGGTGGTCAGGTGGGCCGGGGGTGGCCGAAGAGGAGGTCGTAACCGGGCGGGAGCTGGAGGAGGACATCTCGGGTGAGGGTGTTGCCCGCCGCGGCGGCCGCGGTGGACAGGACCGCGCCGATGTCCCACAGGGCGGTCTTCTCGGTGGCGCCCTCGATCCAGGCCGCGGTCGCGCGGACGAACCGGTCCGGCGAAAGCGGCTCCGAGGCCTGCAACGGGTTCAGCAGGATGAGGGCGTAGGTCTCGGGGAGACGGGCGGCGAGCTCGGCCCGCACGGTGCCGACCAGGTGTGCGCCCAGCAGGGCCAGGACGACGCGGGAAACGCGGTCGGCTTCTTCCGTCGTCTCGTACTCGCCGCGTTCCTGAACGTGGGCCAGGAACGTCTCCCTGCGTATCGGCATCACGTCACCTCCGGGGAAGGCATGAAGGGTCCAGGGGGTGCGGAGGGCGGGGTGCCGGAGGGGGATCTGGCTCCTCCCGCCCTCCTCTGCCGGCTGACGCGGGCAGGTTCTAGCCGGAGATCTGCTTGCGGTCCGCCGCTCCGCCGATGCTGATCTTGCGGGGCTTGGCGCGCTCGGCGATTGGGATCCGCAGGGTCAGGACACCCGCGTCGTAGTCGGCTTCGATGCGCTCGGTGTCGAGGGTGTCGGCCAGCATGATCTGGCGGGAGAAGACACCCAGGGGCCGCTCGGAGAGCTCCATCTGCACGGTGTCGCCCTTGGCGGCCGGCCGGCGCTCCGCCTTGACCGTCAGCATGTTCCGCTCGACGTCGATGTCGACCGCGTCGGGGCTCACCCCCGGAAGGTCGAAGGCGATCACGTACACGTCGCCTTCGCGGTAGGCGTCCATCGGCATGACCGACGGCTTGGACCAGGTCCCGGACGTACCCGACAGCTGCTGGACGATCCTGTCCATCTCGCGGAACGGGTCGGTGCGCATCAACATCGCGAAACACCTCCAGTTGGTTCAGGCAGGAACTGCCAATGCGCTTCAACGTGCCACCGTTGTAGCATGTCATCGAAACGATGACAAGCAGGGAGTCATCTGGAGGATGACAGAGCGACGGAGAGTCTCATGAACGAAGCCGCCCCGCCGGCCACACCAGTCCCCTTCCTTGCCGCAGCCGCAGCGCTGGAGGACATCAACCAGTCCGTAAAGAAGGCGCAGCAATCCTCCGCGGGAACACCGGCGACAGCACCGCCCGCGGCCGACTCCGGCCCGCACCCGGCCCTGGCCGCACTGCTGATGCTGCGCGAGGTCCGCGAGGAACTCGCCGGCTGGGAAAGTGGGCTGATCGAAACCGCCCGCCGCGAGGGTGCCAGCTGGGCCGACCTCGCCGGACCCCTCGGGGTCGCCAGCCGCCAGGCCGCCGAACGCCGCTACCTGCGCCTGCGTCCCGGCACCGCCGGAAGCACCGGCGAGGAACGCGTCCAGGCCACCCGCGACACCCGCGCCGCCGACCGCAGCGTGACCGCCTGGGCCCGCGACAACGCTGCTGACCTCCGCCGCCTCGCAGGCCAGATCACCGCCCTCACCGACCTGCCCGCCAGCGCCAGAGACGCGGTCGGCGACCTGAACCTGGCTCTCGCCGACAACGACGCCGCCCGCCTCGTGCGCCCCCTGACCGCCACCCGAACCCACCTGCGGCCCCAGGACGCCGACCTCGCCGAACGCATCGACGCCCTGACCCGGCACACCGACCAGCTCCGCCAGGACACCCACGACCAGCGAAGCATGTGATCCGTCACTCTCCACCACCGACGGGGCTGGCAGACACCCAGCGGGAGCATGTTGAAGCCCGTTGCGAGGAGGCTCACTTCGTGCTGGCCCGGCTTTCCCGGCGGCCCTCCTGGTGGCGACCGTTCTGGGCGGGCAGCCCGGCTCCGCCCCCGACCGGAACTCCTACGCGTCACCCGCTGATCGCAAACGTACTGCGACCCCGAACCAGAGTGCTGGGTTCGGGGCCGCAGGAAGGCAAGGCCGGGGGCCGGCCCGGGAGGTCAGCCGGCGTCGGAGCGCTGTCCGGCCAGCTGCGTGAGAAGGTCGAATGATCCGGTCCTGGTTTCGGTCGATCTTCTGGCCGAGGTTGCCGATCTGCACGCTCACTGCTGTCGCCGGACTTGATGATCCCGAAGCCGTGGTCGCGCTTGTGCGTGACCTCCGGCATCGCGGCCGTCCTGGTTAGGTGGGGTCGAGAGGGTAGACGCCGGTGCCCTCGTACGCCTCGGGGGTCAGGGACAGGACGGTGACGGGCTCACCGGTCTTGGCGGCCTGCCAGGCGATGGCCGCAGGGTGAGTGACCGCCCAGTCGGTGGCGGGCCAGGAGCCGGCGTCCAGTGCGTGGGCGGTCGTGAAGGGCACAGCTTCGGCAAATCGCAGCCGGGCGGCGCGAGAGCCGGCCCCGGGGGTCGCGCGTTCGGCGGCGAGGACAGACAGTGCCGGGATCAGGACACGGCCGGTGCCCCGGGAGGATTCGATGTAGAGGCCGGTGAAGAAGGGGTCGGCCTGGTAAAGGGCGACCAGGGCGGTGTGGTCGAAGACGGCCGTCAGGCTCACGCGGCGGTGCCGCCCTGATGGGCGCGGATCTTGTCCCAGGCGGACTGCCCGGCCTGCTGGAGGTCCTCGGTGTACTCCAGCCCGAGTTCCGCCGCGGCCAGGCGGGCCCGCTGCTCCTGCTCCGACCGGGTCAGCCGACTCTGGGCGAGCTCCTCGAGGAGCTCGGTGATGGTCGTGCCGCGCTCTTGCGCGAGGAGGCGCAGCCGGTCGCGGGTCGCCTCGGTCGCTTTGATACTCGTGGGCTTGCTGCTGCTCATGCAGCGGATTCTACCGTTGGTAGAACGACCTGTCAGGGAGTAGTGCTTCAGGAGGGCTCTCGGCGGCCTGCTGGGGGCAAGGAGGTGTCTGAGGCCCTCCACCCCCACATCGTCTCGGAGTTCGCCGTCTCCCTGGACGGCCGCGACCCCGGCCGCCCGGCCCCATCCCTCCCGTACATCGGCGACGTCCCCGCCGACCCCGGCCTGGTCCTGGCCCTCACCACCGCCCGGGCCGCGCTGGAGGGAACCGACGAGGCCGTCGTGCTGCGCGCCGCCGGACACGAATGGGAGCTCCACACCTCCGCCCGCCCCGCAATGTAGGCCCTAGTCTCCGGCACCCGCCTCACCTTCGGGGACCTGGCCGAGCGCTCCGGCCTCACCGTGGAACAGGTCGCGGACCTCGCCGGCGGACACGCGGACCGCCCCTGGGACAAGCGGATCCGTGAACTGGTACGGCCCGACGTGCTCATCCTCGACGACTTCGCCATGCGCCAGCTCGGCGCGGCCCAGGCCGATGGCCTCTACGAGCTGGTCAGCGAACGGCAGGGCCGGTCGCTGACCATTACCAGCAACCGGGCACCCAGCGACTGGTATCCGCTCTTCCCCAACCCTGTCGTCGCCGAGTCCCTCCTGGACCGGCTCATCAACACCAGCCACCAGGTGATCATGAACGGACCCAGCTACCGCCCGAACAAGCGGCCAAGGAACCCCACCGAAAAATAGGCTAAGTCCCTGATCAGCAGGGCTCACACTCGTCTCACGTAGGCCGCCGTTCCGAGGTGCGACAGGCTCCCTCAGAATGCCTGCATGAAGATCCTCGACATCGACACGATTGTCGGCTCACAGACGACGGCCTACGGCAGTCAAGGTGTCCGACGTGTCCGTGTTCACGGCGGAAGCGGTTCTGCCGCCGTGAACATCATGCACCTGGCCCCAGGCGGACGCCTCGGGCGGCATGTCGCGCCAGTGCCACAGGTCCTCATCGTTACAGAAGGCCAGGGGTGGGCCTGCGGCGCAGACGGCGAACCTGAGGCCCTGATGAGGGGACAAGCTGCCTGTTGGGCCGCAGGCGAGGAGCACGAGACCTGGACCGACACTGGCATGACAGTACTCATCGTCGAGGCCCAGTCTCCGGCTCAGGAGAGCATGCTCGGGGAAGCTGGTCGGGGATAGCAGCCCCGGCTCAACGCCAGGCCCTGGGGAATTACGTGAACTTGCCCCTGGAGAAATACGCGATCGTCCACAGCTTCCAGGCACTCACCGACATCGCCGACCTCGCGGCCGGGCATCCAGCGGTCTCGGCCGTTACCATGGTCCGCCGCGACGGCCAGGCCCTGCTGCGCTCCGAGCACGGCAGCACCCAGCTGGCCCGGGCGCTCGCCGGGGAGCGGGCCCGCCCCTACACCGAGGCGGAGGCAGCCGCGTTCCTGGCGCTGCACCGGGCGCTGCGCGAGGCACTGCCGCGGCACCGGCGGGAGCTGGACGAGATCGCGGGGCTGGCCCGGCCGCTGATGCCGGCCCGGATGCAGCCGCCCCGGATCGGCCGCCCCCGGCCCGAGGCGTGGCCTCTGCCCCTGCCCGCCGGGCTCTACGACTGGCCGGTAAGTCCCTTGAGCCGGGCCGAGTAGTCGGCTGCGATACGGGCGGCCTCGCCGAGGCCGGCGGTCTCCAGACGCGTCTGTTCATCGATCGCGGCCTGCCGGGCCGTCTTCAGCTGCTCAATACGCTCGTCGTCCGGCACGGGCGCCCTGCGCTCGTCGACGATCCGGGCGTTGTGGAAGGCGATGACCTCCCGCACGGCGTCGCGCGCGAGCTGGTCCTCGTCGCCATCCAAGGGCTCAAAGCTGGGAGTGTTCGGGTCCGACACGGGGACCACCCTTTCCGGAATGATCTTGACGGTAAAGGGATCATTCTCCTCCACTTCGCCTCCGGTGCCACGCTCAGCCGCCAGCAGCTGAACCACCCTTGCGATAGTCGGCAGGAAGCCGCATGGCCTGCAGAGACAGCCCCTGAGCCCGCAGGTGCATACCGAAGTCGTCGCTGAGCACCCGGGTGCCCGCCTCCGGCTTGAGCTGGTCCAGTTCCGCAGCGACGACCAGCGGCACCACCAGGCGGACTTCCTTGGTGCGCACTCCCTCAGCCCTCAGCACCTCGGTCCACTTCACCTCGTCCGGCGGCCGCCAGTGGGGGTTGCGGTAGTTCTCGCCGAGAAAGCAACGGAGTTGGGTCTGACCTGCGATGACGTGGCGAGTCTCACCAACCCCTGAGTGCATGGCATCGGCACGTACACGGGAAGCGTTACAGAGGCGACCTGCGAAAACGTGGTGGTGGCGGAGGTGCCTCACGAACGATCGCTACCCGGCACTTGGGGAGTCCCCTTCTGCCTTGCCTCTCCAACAGGCGAGGTTGCTCAGGGTGACGAGGGTGAGGGGGTGGTCTTCGCCCAGCACCCGCACCTGGTCGGCGAGCAGCTCGGCGAGGTCGGCCGCAGCGCCGACCGCATCCCCCGCCTCCCCCCGCCACAAAGCGAGGTTGTTCCGGGTGGCGAGGGTGCGGGGGTGGTCTTCGCCCAGCACCCGCACGCGGTCTGCGAGCAGCGCGGCTGCGGAGGTGGCGGCGCCGACCACATCTCCCGCATTGCCCCGCCACTGGGCGAGGTTACTTCGGGTGAGGAGGGTGTCGGGGTGGTCTTCGCCCAGCACCCGCACCTGGTCGGCGAGCAGCTCGGCGAAAGCTGCCGCGGCGCCAGCCGCATCCCCCGCCTCCCCCCGCCACGCAGCGAGATTGTTCCGGGTGACGAGGGTGTCGGGGTGGTCTTCGCCCAGCACCCGCACGCGGTCGGCGAGCAGCTCGGCGAAAGCTGCCGCGGCGCCAGCCGCATCCCCCGCCTCCCCCCGCCACGCAGCGAGATTGTTCCGGGTGACGAGGGTGTCGGGGTGGTCTTCGCCCAGCACCCGCACGCGGTCGGCGAGCAGCTCGGCGAAAGCTGCCGCGGCGCCAGCCGCATCCCCCGCCTCCCCCCGCCACGCAGCGAGATTGTTCCGGGTGACGAGGGTGTCGGGGTGGTCTTCGCCCAGCACCCGCACCTGGTCGGCGAGCAGCTCGGCGAAAGCTGCCGCGGCGCCAGCCGCATCCCCCGCCTCCCCCCGCCACGCAGCGAGTTTGTTCCGGGTGGGGAGGGTGTCGGGGTGGTCTTCGCCCAGCACCCGCACCTGGTCGGCGAGCAGCTCGGCGAAAGCTGCCGCGGCGCCAGCCGCATCCCCCGCCTCCCCCCGCCACAAAGCGAGGTTGTACCGGGCGGCGAGGGTGTCGGGGTGGTCGGTGCCGCGGCCGTGTCGGGCGATGTCGGCGAGGTGCCGGAAGTGGTCTCGGGCGGCGGTCACCTGGCCGGCCTGGCCGTAGCTGTAGCCGGTGCGGAACAGCACTGCATGTGCGTCGGGCCGGTACAGGGCGTCTTCGGCGCAAGTGGCCAGAGCGGTGGTGTTGGCGCGCAGGGTCTGGGCGAGGGCGGTGTCGCGTTCGATTGCTGGCCAGGCGGCTCTGAGGGCGTCGGCGGCGGTGCGGGCGGTGTGGTCGTAGTGGTGGGGGGTGAGGGTGTCGCGGGTGGCGCGCTGGATGAGCTGGTGGACGCGGACGGCCTGGTTCGGGGTGGTGGGTGTGTGGTCGATGAGGCTGAGCCGGTACAGGGCCCGCAGGGCTCCCGTCGCGTCCTCGCGGGTGGCCTGTACTGAGGAGCGCTGCCGTTTGCCCGGCCACCACTTCAGCCGCCGCGCGCGTCCAGGGTCGGCCTGGGTGCGGTGTGCGGCCAGGTGGGTGAGGGCGGGGGCACTGGTCAGCACGTCGTGGGGGATGCCGTTGGCGTCGAGCATCGCGGCGAGTTGGAGCATGGGGCGGGCCAGGCCGGCCGGCCGCAAGGTGTCGGCGCGGTCGATGGACAGGGACCAGGCGGCGGCCAGGGGGCGGGCCTGGTCGTCGGGCAGGCGGTCGGGGGCGGTGTCGGCGAGCGTGGTGGCGCGGTCAGCCAGCAGTGTGCGGTAGGTGGCGATGTCGTCGCCGGAGTCGATGAGGTAGGCGACGGCCTGGGCGAGGGCCAGGGGCAGGTGTCCGAGATCGCCGGCCAGAGCGGTGAGTTGGTCTGCTGGTTCGACCCGGCCGTGCGTGGCCAGGGATGTGGTGAGGTAGGTGAGGGCTTCGTCCGTGGTGAACAGGCCGACCTCGACCGTGTGGCGGCCGTCTGCGGCGAGGGCGGCGTCACGGCGGCGGGTGGTGACCAGGGTGCGGCCGCGGGGGCCGGCGGGCGGCCACAGGCGGTGCAGGTCCGCCGGGTCGGCGACGTCGTCCAGGACGATCAGCCACCGGCACGGTATGGCTCCCGTCTTGGGGGTGAGCCAGGCCAGGAAGGATTCGGCGGCCTTCTCCGGATCACTGGGATCGGCCCGGCACAACTCGACTCCGGCCTGCGCGTATCCGCTCACGATGGCCTCCCTGCTGCTGGCAGTGAGCCAGACCAGGACGTCCAGGCCGCCAGCCTGGCTGCCGTCCTCCCATGCGGTGCGGGCGTAGTCGGCAGCGAGCTGGGTCTTGCCCACCCCGCCCATACCGGTCAGGACCTGGCCCAGTACAGCGGTGCCGCCGCCGTCGACCGTCGCCCGCAGCCGCTCCGCCTCGGCGCGATCCTGGAAAGACCGTGCACGGGAAGGGATAACCCCGACCTGGTGCGGCCACGGGGCCGGCTCCCGGGCCGCGCTGGGTTGCACCACGGTCAGCTTCTCGACGCTCACCTGGTGGATGTAGCCGGTGTTGGCGAGCCCGCCCTCGGACGCGGCCGCATCCCCGGTCCCGGATATCCGTACTGGAGCAGCGGGGGTGCCGTCGGTTCCCGGTACCGGTCCGCGGTAGCCGCTCACCGCTGTGGCCCCCGACGCGGCCGCAGCGTTCCCGGTATCGGTCACCGCGACGTCAGCGTCGGCGGCGTCGATGGGGCCTTGCTGGCTCTTGTCTCCTGCGGTCACGCGACCGATTCCCCCGCTTTTTGTGTTCTGACCGGGCTGGGCGCCGTCAGGTGTAGTCGATGCCGCTGACGGCGTTGCTGCCGTCGCCGGTGGCGGTGGCGCCGCCGGTCCTTTCCGCCTGTGCCGAGCCACTGCCCCGGCCCTGCGGGCGCCTGACCCCCGTCAGCGCTGTTCCACCATCGTCCGCGCGGGCCGGCCCGGTGCGCACGGCCGTATCGTCCGCACGGTTTCCCGGGTGCTGAAACAACGCCCAGACCAGAGCCGCAATACCGGCGGCGGCCTGAACGCAGGCTCCGGCCAGCTGTCCCGCATCGGGGCCGTCCAGCAGCCAGACCAATGGCGTCGAGACGACCCCGGCCACCGCCAGCACTATGACCGTGATCTTCCACCCCTGCGACATGCCCGCTCCCCCTCGCCACTACCGCCCCCGGCTGACGGTCCGCCACTTCATATTGCGGCAGGGCAGTTCGATTCGGAACAGGAAGCGACCCGCAGCATCCTGGTTCCAGCACACCCCAGCGCCCGGGAGGAAAGCAGCTCCGGGCACGGCAGCGTGCACAACTGCACCGCAGCGCCCAGCACCGTCTGCGGACGCAGGAACTTCCGCAAGAACGCCACATCGGCCGGGGCCAGAGTGAAATAGCGGATCAGCTCATCCTTGCCGATCGCCGGGAACGACCGTAGGCCCTCCAACTCCTCGTCGGAGAACACCCGCGTTGCCATCCGCCCCTCCCAACACCGGACTCACTCGTTCAGCCCAACGAGCCGACGTCTCAACAGCAACGGTCCAGGTCAGGGGCTACTCCGTTGTTTTCTCGGCGAGTACTGCTGGGACCCCAGATACCGGAGGGCCTTCGCGGCCCGCTCGCCGGCACCAGACTTGTGCCGGTCCAGCTCATCTATGACGACCAGCGGCACCACCAGGCGGACTTCCTTGGTGCGCACTCCCTCAGCCCTCAGCACCTCGGTCCACTTCACCTCGTCCGGCGGCCGCCAGTGCACCAGCATGTTCGTGTCGTAGACGATCGGAGTGCCAGGACGCGCGGCGTACGAGCGCAGCCAGCCCAGCTCTTCCTCGGCGCGTTCGAACGCCTCGATCTGCTGCTGGAGCTCGCGGACGAGCGCGCCGTAGAAGCCCGGCGACCCGCCGGACGAGGGCCGTGCCGCGATCGACCGGCTGCGCAACCATGTCCGGGGCGGTGACTACACCTACTACTACGACATCGCCCACTACATGGCCGACCTGACGCTCACCGAGGCCTCGACCGCCCGATGGATCGACGGCGAAGAGCAGGCACGCACCGGATGGCGCGCCCTGGTCCGGGCGCGCCAGGAGCACCTGCACACCAGTACCTGACCCCTGACGTACTGCGGCCCCGACGGCTTCGTTGCGCAGGACGTGTGCTGCTTGCCTGAGTCGGTCGGGGTCGGCGGTAGGTAGGGACAGGGCCACGCACTGGGGATCGGTGCCGGTGCCGATGGGGACGGCGGCGCAGACGGTGCCGAGGGTGTACTCCTGCAGGTCGAGCAGGGGCTGGCTGGGGCGGCGGTCGTCGAGTCCGTCGAAGAGGACCTCGGGGCTTGTGATGGTGTGGGGGGTGAACGGTTCCATGCGGTACCGGGTGAGGTGGTCGCGGCGTTCGTCCGGTCCGAGCTGGGCCAGGAGGGCCTTGCCGACGGCGGAGGCATGGGCGGCTTCGCCGCATCGACCCACTCGTGGACCACCGGGGTGCGGGGGCCGTCGGCGTATTGGGTGATGGATACGTCGCCCTCGGTATAGCTGGCGACGTAGACGGCTGCTCCGACCGCGTCGCGTAGGTAGCCGAGGGTGTCGCGGAGCTCGCCCATGCGGTCGCGGTCGGCGGCCGCGAGCTGCAGGGCGGAGCCGGCGGTGTATACGTCGGGGGTGATGGGGGTGGCGAGGTGGGCGCGGACGACTTGTTGGAGGGCTTGGTTGAGGTGGAGCTGTCCCAGGCCGGTCTCGCGCGCGATTTGGGTGAGGCGTACGCCGCCGGTGTGGCGGTGGACGACCTCGAGTACGCGCAGGGCCCGGTGGGCGGCGGCCAGGCTGGAGCAGGTCGGCCGGCGGTGGGCCCGGCGGGCGACCCGGGCTCCTTGCTTGGCGTCGGCGGTGAGGCCGGCCGGGGCGAGGCCGGCGCATCGTGCCAGGGCCGAGGCGAGCTGGCTGGTGGTCCGGTAGACCTCGCCGTGGGCGAGGTCCTCGCGGGGAACGAGGGCGGTCATCGCCCGGTGCAGCGGCAGGGGGAACTGGCGCAGGGCTTTGAGGTCGGTGGGCGGGTGGGGGGCCAGGTCGGTGGTGGAGATGGGGGGGCGAGGCCCAGATGACGGAGGCACCCAGGGAGGATTCCAGGTCCTCGGGAACGGTAGGCAGGGCGGGCAGGCCGGCCTCGTCGTCGTTGGTGGTGCTGGTGGTCTGCTTCTGCCAGTGGTGAGCGATGGTGACCTCGGACCGGGACAGGTGCAGGAGGTAGAGGGCGCGGGCAGCGGTGGCCGAGCCGGCGCCCGCGGCGTACTGAAACCAGAACTGGGCGCCCTCCATCCGGCCGGACAGGTGCAGCAGGCTCGCGAACAGAAGGGCGGACGGCCGGCTGTAGGGCCAGGCGTCCGCGTCCAAAGCGATCCGGGTGAACTCCGAGCTGTCGACCAGAGCCCGGGCGAGCCGGTCGAGAGCACGGGCGCCCGCACGTGGCACGCCGCGTCCAGCACCAGCTGACGGTCGGCCCGGCTGGCCGGCACCCCCCAGCCGGTGGCTGCGGCGCTGTGCGGGACCGAGAGCAGGGCACCGCCCGTGGGGCGCGGAACCGCCACGCCCTTGCGGTGCCCGACCACGCGCTGGGCAATGCGGCGGCGTGCGGCGGTCTCGTCGTAGAAGGCGTAGTCGCCGGTGAAGACTTCGGCGGCCAGGAGAGCCTCGTTGTCCACTTCACTCGGCGATCCGGCAGGGTCGCCGGTTGTGTCGTTCTCAGGCCCTTCTCCTCTCCGGGAGTCCAGTCCAAGTCGATCTTTTCGGCAAGCATGCGGCGTGCGGTGTAGATGTGGGAGCGCACCGTGGTTGTGGAGATACCCATCAGCTGCGCGACCTTTCTCCGCTCCAGGTCCAGGACGAAGGTCAGGAGTACGACGTCGTAGTGCCGCTCGGGCAGCTCGGCGATCGCCTTGTATAGGCCGAGCGTGGAAACCGGTTGAGCCTTCAGACGCCGCCGGGAGGTACGCCGCAGTGCGGCGTACTGGGCGGTCTTCACCAGCGCGACGGGAATGACCTCGGCCGCCTTGTAGCGTGCGACGTGCTCGCGCAGGTGGGACCAGGCGAACCCGGAGAGGCTGGCTTCCTACAGCGCTTCGGGCCAAACCTGCAGCAGGAACGTGAACACGTCCTCGACGACTGTCGCGGCGACCCTGGCGTCGCCGAGCTCCCCACTGCGCGTAGCGCACGAAGGCCGGGCCGTGTTGTGAGTGGAATGCAACGAACTCCACCGGAGACGCCGGCGAGCTCGACGTCGACCGCCTGCTCTCCGAACGGATCGTCCTCAGCGTCGGTCATGAGATCCCCCACGGCTGCTCGCCGGCGCTGTTCAGGCCGGCAGTCGGCATGTCACGCGTCCGGTCCAGGTGACCGGACCCCGGGCTGCGGCCTGCGGTGAGTTCGGCAGCGCCTACCCGCACTCCGGCGCCCAGCAGGCGACGGAGCCCTCGCGCCACGTCAGGGGCGAACACCCGCACGGCAGTTGCCCCTATCAGTGCCAGAGCGAGCGGTTCGGTGATGTCCACGGAGCAGGAAGTCCTTCCAGGCGTACTTCAGCCGGTAGATCCAGGCGTGCCTCCCCAGTCGGCAGCCGGGGAGCCGCCACGGGGCAGCTCCTATCCCCAGCCAATCGAAACCGCCCCACGAACGTTCAGGCCGTCCCGGCAGAACTTCTGGAGCAAGCGCATCCGCTTCCTTGTGCGCCCCCACACGCCCGCGCACGCCCCTGCTCGACCACGACCTCGACCTCGCCCGTCGGACGATCGTTTCCGCAGTGAGTCCCCCACCCAGCTGGGTGAAGGAGCCGACATCGGGCTGGGCAACCGCACTTCAGACCCGCTACAACCCCGGTCGTGATCAAACTCCTTACCGCAGGCGTGCCCAACGCCCACGCCGAACCGTCCCGCGCAGATGCCCACTCAGCGGCGGCCGCACCGAGCGCCACCCGGCTTCGCGCCCCGGTCCCGCTCTTCGAGGCGATCGACCGGATCCCGGCCGCCGACGAGCAGCGGGCCGGGTACAAGCGGGACCTGTACAAGCACCGGAATCGCGGGCTCAGCAGCTCGGACGGCTGTGACACCCGCAAGGAAGTCATCCTGAACGAAGCCGTGACCGCACCGCTGGTGGCGGCCGGCTGCAAGCTGACCCGGAGTGGCAAGCTTCTACTACCTGCACGACCGGCAGAACTCGATTACCTCGGTCCGGGACCTGTCGGGGGTCGAGAACTACAAGTACGCCTACGGAACCTGGGGCACCTTCACCGGAACAGCCGGCGGCGGCACACAGCAGACCAGCGTCTTCGGCTTCACAGGAAGTTTCAAAGACCAAGTATCCCGGGGAAAGATCGATCTTCCAGCCCGCGGGTACGACCCGAAGGCCGGCCGCTTCACCAGCCCGGACCCCCGTCCGGACACAGCCTCACCGACGAACTCTTCCACCTATGCCTACGCCAACAACGACCCCGTCAACCAGTCTGACCCATCCGGTGCCTGCCCCCTTTGCGTCAGCGCCGGAATCGGGGCTGCCTTCGGCGCTGTGGTGGAAGGTGGCATCTACACCTGGCACCATCGCAACGGAGGTTTCACCGCCAGCGGATTCGGCAAGGCGGCCGGAATGGGCGCTCTGGTCGGCGGCATCGCCGGCCTCCTCATGCCGGCACAGGCAGCTTCGCAGCCCGATCCCTCGGCCTGACTGGCGGACGGGCACTCGCTACATCAACAGCAGTCAACGCTGCCGTGGGTGCGGGCTTCTCCTACGCAGTCAACGAAGCGAATTGCCGCCCGACGGACCCCTGGGATCTACTTCTAGGCGCAGCCGGCGGAGGCAGCAGCAGCCTCATCGGACCCGCATTCAGCTGGATCCGTAGCCTCGCAGCCCCCCGGGCCCAAGCCTTCGCCCTCGGATCGCCCAATGCCTTCCGGTTCTTGCGAAAGGGGGAAGGGCCTGGAGCCAGTCTTGTACGGCCAGGAGCCGACGAGTCTGTCGAGCCGTGGGAGCACGTCATGGGCCACGCAAACTCTCCATGGATATCGGTCACGACCAGCCCCAAGACGATGTTCGACACCTACGGCAGCGGCAGCGTGACAGGATGGAAGGGAAGTGGCGAATACGGTTACGTTTCCCTCGACCTCAGCAAGACGAATTCCAGGATTTTCGACGCGGCCAAGAATCTGACTGTCCCGGAACACATGCGAGCAGTTTTCGGGGATGAATTGTCAGATAATGCCACCAGGCATAATGAACTGCTCGTGTACTTGCGCCTGGAGGCCGAAGCGATAGTTCACTACTGGCCGCCCGGCACAACCCTGGAACAAGTCATGAAGGATATCGGTAGGAGCTAGAGTGGTAAGAGAAGAAGGGAACGCCTCGCCCTCGGCTTCATGGAGGGTGTACATCGGTGGCGAGCCGGTAGGCGATCTCCACCCGCACGGCTTCGATCAGCCTTGGATCATCTGCAAGTTCGTTCCGCTGCCTGGCTGGAATTCGGAACTCGAAAGCCTCTTCGAGGCACAGAACGAGACGGCCAAGAATCGATTCCCTGCCGACCAGATGGGGCCGGTAAAAGAAATCCGCGATAGAGGCGTGGAGTTGCATCCACTACTTGCGGAAGATGAAGCAATAATCAGCCCTCTGATTCTCTATATCGAGAATGGCGAGGCGCGCTTCAGGTGATGATGCATTCCCTTCAGGCCGGATGAGTGCTTCCCGCCTTGGGTCCCTGCTGCCTCATTTGCGGCGGGGACCCAAGGCTTCTGAACGACGGGGAATCCTCGCTCACGACCATCAGTGTGCGGATTTCGACGAGAAGCTGGTGAAGCTGTTGCTCCACCACCCCCTGCGTCCGCCCCGTACTCGAGCCCCTGATCTCAGGTGCCCGCTTCACCTTCGCGGCCCTGGCCGAGAGCTCGGGTCTCACCGTGGAACAGTCGCGGCCCTTGCCACCGAGCTGGTATCCAAGGACGCGGCCGCCCTCTCCCACCCAGGTAGGACCGCCATGTTCGACACCCGCCCCCGCCACTGCTGACCGGATGCTGGCCGCCCAACAGCACGCCGCCGACCAGCCCAGACTGGAGGGCTCTGCGTGGTCTGCGCCGAGGCCGGCACCGAAGGCGGCACCCTGTGGGACGGCCGCTACGCCTCCCGCACCCTCCCCGCCTCGGTGCCACGCCCCGAACTGCTCCACGTCCGCGACTAAACCACCGAGGCGTACGCCTACCGAGCCGAGCTGTATGCCCTTGCCCCGGACCCGATGGTCTCCCCGCGCCCCGTCGTCGACGAGGACCCGGGCCTGCCCGAGACGTGGTGGAAGGACATGACGGCGCCCTGGACGCCCTCGCCGATGTGCCACCGCCGGCGGACCGCGAGGCCGTCCGGGAGGAGTACCTGCGCCGCGTCATCCCCGAGTTCACCGGCCACCAGGTCGAGGACGTCACCTGGACCACCGCCCACGGCGACCTCCACTACGGCAACATCACCCGCGGCCCGCACATCCTGGACTGGGAGGGGTGGGGCCGCGCCCCGTACGGCTACGACGCGGCCACCCTGTACCTGTACGCGCCGCTGACCCCCGAGACGGCCGCCCGCATCCGGACCGAACTCGCCGCCGTCCTGGACCGGCCCGAGGCCCGAACCGGCTGCTGACCGTCTGCGCCCAGATCCTCCAAGCCCAGGACCGCATCGACTTCTACGCCGAGCTCGCCGACCCCGTGCGCGAGCACCTGGCCCACCTGTAACCGCGGCCGGTCGAAGGCGCGGCCGCAGACTCGGGCATGGAGGAGAGGGGCAGCGCCGTTCTCGGAGTTGCTGTCAGCCTCCGTGGGCCGCTGTGCGGGCCCGTACCTCCTCCGGGGTGAGGTATTGGTCGGTGTGCTCGAAGTCGCGCAGTGTCGGCGGCTTGTTCGTCTGGAATCCGGTGCGGACGAAGTCGTCGCCGGCCACCGCGTTCAGCAGCCAGTTCGTCATCACGCGGGTTTTCGCGGCGCCGGTGCGCAGTGCCGCCCAGTGGTAGCCGCGGGCCACGGCCTGGGCGGGCATCCCTCGCAGGTCGATGCCGAGCGGCCGGGAGACGCCGTCGCGGCCGCCGAGGTCCACGACAAGTCCGAGGTCCTTGTGGATGTACTGACGCAGCGGCGTGCCCCGCAGCGTGGCGACGACGTTGTCGGCGGCGACCCTGCCCTGGCGCGCGGCGTGCTGCGCGGTGGGCGGGCACACCGCATCGTCCCCGCCGCCAGCGAGGTCGGGCACGGCGGCCGCGTCACCGAGTGCGAACGCGCCGTCCGCCCCCGGGACCCGCAGGTCGGGCGTGACGACGAGCCGGCCGCTTTTGGCGGTCTCGGCGCCCAGGGTGGCGATGAGTGGGCTCGCGGCGACGCCGGCGGTCCAGATGAGGGTGCGGCAGGGCAGTACGCGCCCGTCGGTGAGGGTGACGTCCTCGGGGCCCGCCTTGGCGACGGAGGCGCCGAGGGAGACCTCGATGCCGCGGCGGCGCAGCACGTCGAGGGCTGCCCGGCCCAGCCGGTCGCCGAGTTCGGGCATCAGTTTCGGGGCCACGTCCACGAGGTGCCAGGTGATCTCCCGGCGGTCCAGGCGGGGGTAGCGGGCGACGGCGTTCGTGGTGAGGCGTTGGAGGGAGGCGGCCGTCTCGGTACCTGCGTAGCCGCCGCCCACCACCACGAAGCCGAGCCGTGAGGCCCGCTCCGCCGAGCCGGGTGCGGCGGCATCGGCCAGGTCGAGCTGGGCGATCACGTGGTCGCGCAGGTGGGCCGCCTCCGCGAGCGACTTCATGCCGCGGCCGTGTTCCGCCAGGCCGGGGATGTCGAAGGTGCGGGTCACGCTCCCGGGTGCGAGCACCAGGTGGTCGTACGGCTGGTCCACCAGCTCCCCGGTGATCTTCCGGATGACGCAGACCTTGGCCTGGGTGTCGACGCCCACGGCCCCGCCGGGCACGATCCGGGTCCGGTGGCGGCGGCTGCGGCGCAGCGAGACCGCCACGGACTGGGGGGTGAGGACGCCGGAGGCCACCTGCGGCAGCAGGGGCAGGTAGAGCTGGTAGGAGGACGGGGTGACCAGCAGGATCTCCGCCTCCCCGGGTGACAGCGTCCGCTCCAGTCGGCGTACGCAGGAGACGCCGGCGAATCCCGCGCCGACGACCACGATCCTCGGTCGTGCCATGGTGTCCGTCCCTTCTCGGGTGTACGGGTCCCCGGCACGCCTTCCCCGGCAGGACGCTCCATGAACGCGGAGAACGGGGCCGGACGGCTACGGAGGACCTGGACTGCCGCCGAACGGCCCCGGATGCCACCGGACGGCCCCGCCCCGAGGCGCGGGAGTGCCCATCAGGGCCGGCGACTGGGCGTGGCAGGAGATGAAGCTGCTGGTGACTTGCTCCAGCAGCACGCGGACCGGCTCCAGGACGGCATAGGTTTCCGGGCTCATGGACAGCTGCGGTCCGGTGTACGACGACTGGGACGCCCCCCCCCCCCCCCGCCCTTGCTGCTGCGCTTTTCGCCGTCCGGCTTCGAGGAGGGCTGGCTGATTTCACCCGCGCGCAGCGCGACACCACCCACGCCTTCGAAACGTGCCTCCGCGGTAGCGCGGCTTTCCACAACCCAGGCACCCTTGACTACCGGGACCTCGCCTACGGCGGGTGAGATGAGTGCGCCTTCGTCATCAGGTGAGTCAGTCCTAGGTTGTTCCTCATTCGCGAGGGATCCCTCACCAACCCACACACCCGATCCCTCACCAACCAACAGACATGCCGTCCCGTCAGGCACACCTTCCACAGGCTGCTCCGCGCCCTCCTGAACCTCCTTCAGCACCGAGTCCGCGACCGGCTCGCCGCCGCTCACGATGGCCTCGTGGGCGATGTAGCGGTGACGGCCCAGCGCGCCCGCCCGCCGCTGCACCGTCACCCATCGCGCCGCCTCCACACCGTCGACGACCTCACCGGCCGCCGCCGTGATGGGCTGGCCGGCCTTCCTGCCCGAGCGATGGAGCAGGTATCCCGCCAGCTCCCCCTCGGTCAGCGCGATGCCCATCTTCCCCGCGAACACGATGACCGCGTACGCGCGCAGCTGCCGGGGCGTGAGGTCCTCCGAAGCCGCCACCGGCACCCACACGAACTTCTCCGTCCGCGTCATCTGCCGCACCGTCCGCAGCGCGGACTGACCTTTGCCGCCGGGCAGGGTACGACGGACCGACCGCAGCTCCACGAACCCGTCCGGCCCCGGACGGGTCAGCTCCTTCATCCCGCTCCACCGACGCCACCGACAGCCCCAGGTACGAGGCGATCCTCACCGACCGCGCCTCCCCCCTCCCCCCCCCCGGCCGAGCCGCCAGCGCCGCCACCTTCACGTACACCGACAGCGCGACGTCCGAGTAGAACGGCGACGACACCAGCCGCATCGGGACCCGCACACGCTGCCGACGCACCGGAGCGCCGTCGGCCACCGAAGAAGACATCGACGGACGCGGGGCAGGGATCATCACAGCGGCCGGCGCCGACACGGCGCTCATCGGGCCCTCCGGTCAGCTCCAACAACCCGTCGGAGTACGACGCGGTGGAGGCGTTCACCGACCGCCAGCACCAGTGGGCGGTGGTCGCGGCCGCGCTCGGCGAGCACCTGCAGCACGTGGCCCGGCCCGGTTTCGACGTCGAAGACCTCGAGTCGCCCCGTACGAACCTGGTGATGTTCCACGGGGTGGGCGGGGCCGGGAGGTCCACCTTGCTCCGCAAGATCGAGGCCGCCCTGACCGCGACCGAGGACCGCCCCGCGCAGTGGGGTGAACCGGCCTGGACGCAGCGGCTCCTGCCGATCCGGATCGACCTGTCCCGTTCCGCAGGCCGGCTCGGACTACGAGCGCGTCCTGCTGACGATCCGCCTCGCGCTCGCCGGCGGACTCGGCCGAACCCTGCCGTCCTTCGACGTGGCACTGCGAAACTACTGGGAGACCGTCCACCCCGGCGAGCCCCTCGACGAATACATCCGGCGCACCGGGATCGCGGGCAAGGTCACCAACCTGCTGCCCAGCCAGCTCCAGGCCGGCGTCGGCGAGCTCGCGGCCGCCCTCCAACTGCCCGGCCTGGTCGGCTCGGCCGCAGGCCAGCTCACCTCCGCCCTGGTCACCGCCTTGCGCGAACGCCAGGAACGCGCCCAGGCCCTCGCCGGCGCCGCACGGACCGCAGCCCTGCTGGAAGCCACCCCGGACCTGGAAGCCCTGTCGTACTACCCGCACCTGCTGGCCTGGGACCTGAGCCGGCTGCCCGCGAAGAAGACGGTGACGAGGACACCGCGGACCGCCACCGCGACCTGGAACGCCTCCTGCAGCGGCTGGTCTGGCTCATGCCGAACGTCTTCTTCGTCCTCGCCGGCCGCAGCCGCCTGCAGTGGGCCGACCCGGCCCTCTACGGCCAGCTCGACTGGACCGGCCCCACCGCCTGGCCCGGCCTCTCCACCACCCGAAGCGTCCCCGCGCCCCGGACCGACGCACCGACCGCACCTGATCGGGGACCTGTCCCCCGAGGACTGCGAAACCCATCTCGCCCAACGGCTCACCATCGCGGGGCGGCCCCTCATCGACGCCGACATCAGGGCAGCGATCACCCACCGCTCCCACGGCCTGCCCCTCCACCTCGACCTCGCCGTCTCCCACTTCCTGGAGATCCGCCGCACCGGCCGCACACCCGTCGCGGCGGACTTCGACTGCTCCTTCCCCGCCCTGCTCGCCCGCACCCTCTCAGACCTCACGGCAGAGGAACGCCACCTCCTGCGCAGCGTCTCCCTCCTCGACGCCTGGGACCTGGAGCTCGCCACCCGGGCCGCCGGCCTCACCCAGCAGGCCCCCGCCCGACGCCTCACCGAACGCCCCCTGATCGCCGAGAACCCGTACGCGCTGTGGCCGTACCACCTGCACCGGGCGATCCGCACCGCTGTGCGCGAGGACACCCACAGCGAGGACCGCTGGACGGACGCCGACTGGCAGCAGGCCGCCACCCGCGCCCTGGCCTCCCTCGGCGAGCAGTGGACGGCGGCCACCACGCTCGGCCCCAGCCGCCTGCTCCTGGTCGCCTGCCTGCGCCAGGGCCTGCGGCTGGCCCGCGACCACAACCTCGCCGACCTCGGCTGGCTCACAGACGCCGTCTACGCCTACACCGACGATTCCGTCTGGGAGCCGCTCACCCTCCCCGCCGACACCGCCGACGCCCCGGACACACCCGCAGACGCCCTGGCAGAGCTCCTCACCGCGATCACCCGCCGCCAGCACGAACACCGCCAGCGCACCGTGGAGCGGCTGACCGAGGTGCTCGACTCCGGCCTGCTGCCCACCGAGGTCATCGAGCTGGCCCTGTACTACCGGGCCAAGGCATACACGGACCTCGACCAGGGCGCCGCCGCCCGAGCCGGGATGCGGCAGGTCGCTGACGCCGACGGGCGCCTCGCGCCGAGGGCCCGCCGCGGCCTGGCCAACCTGGCACGGCTCGCCGGCGACTTCCCCACCGCCTTGGCCGCCGTCCCCACCCTGGGCTGGAAGGGCCGCCACCACCGCGTCCTCGACGACATCCTGTGGTCCCAAGCCGACACCGCGGCCGCCGTCGCCGCCTTCGAAGCCGGCCGTGCCGAAGCCGAGCAGCACGGCGCCGTCGGCGAGCGCGCCATGATGCAGGTCCGCCTCGCCCTCGCGGTCTCCTTCGCCGACCCCGACCGAGTCGACGAGGAGCTTGCACTCGCCCACCAGCTCCTCGATGGCCTCGACCAGCGCTCCAACACCCTCCTCGCCCAGGTCGTCGCCCTGATCAAGGACGCCGGAACCAGCGGCGTCACCGACCGCGCCCAAAGCCTGAACGCCGTGATCGAGGCCGCGGGGCTCCCCTTCCTCCTCCGGTTCGTGGGGCTCGCCCTCGCCTTCCGCCACGCCGTCCGCGGCGAGGACCAGCACCTGGCCGCCACCATCGACCGACTGCGCGCGCCCACGGTCGACTATTGCGCTGGATCAGCTGATGCGCCGCCGGGTTCCTCCTCGCCGAACCACTTCGCCCAGGCCGCGTCAGCGCGTGGGGTTCGTGGGGCGGCCCACCGAAGCGCGCCGAGCTGCTTGTGTGCCAGTGCGCCGTGTCTGATCTGGTCGTTCTCGCCGCAGGCAGCCAGCAACTGCTCCAGATCCTCGTCGGTGAGCAGGGCTGCGATCTGGACAATGAACCTCAGTACGGACGCGGCGGCTTCGTATGACCAGCCACCCTTGTCCTTCGCAACCAAGCTGATCAGTGGAGCGACCAACCGGCGATCCGGCGCATCACCCAGACAAGCGGCAAGGCCGATTTTGACGTGGCGCAGGGCACCGGGCCGGGTGACGTCCTCCAGCCGGTCCAGGAGCATGTGATCGACTGGAGGGTGCGGCAGAGGGCCGTGGAAGAGCATGTGTGTCTCCGCCAGGTCCAACGGCGTCACCGTCTGGAGCAGCTCCTCCACGCGTGCCTGGGTGCCTTTGTGGAGCAGGTCCCAGGTACCCGGGACGTAGCACAGGCCCGTGACCAGGGTGAGGAGGCCGGCATCGGTCAGCCCGTTCTGCTGACTGTCCAGGACACTGCGCAGCTGCTCCTCGAACTCGCTGGGCGCGATCTTCTGGAGCTCGCGGGCGGCTCGTGTGCACCTCCACCGGTGGCGGAGATCAAGATCGGGCTTGAGGGTTTCCTTGCAGATCACCTTGATCAAGTTGGCGCGCAGCGCTTTGGTGCTGTGGTCCATGTACCCGGCCCGCAGGTGGTCGTTGAGCCTTTGGTCGTCGCGGGGGAAGGAGTCGGAGGCGACTTCCCGTCCGAACCTTTCGATCGCCTTGCGACCGGTAACGGCAGGGTGGGAGAGCAGCGCGTCCACTGCGGCTGTCAGGTGCGCCCGCACCAGTTCGGGCGACGGGTCGAAGAGGTCTTCACCTCCGGCGACGAAGGCGGGGTGGGCACAGAGGTTGCGGTCCTTGTAGAGGCGGGTGAGCTCATCGGCCTCACGTCGGCCGATCAGCTCAAGGTCCTCGTGCGCCGTCTTGATCAGGCTCGTCTCGAACTTCTGCAGGGCGGGGACGTCGTTGGATGCTATTGCGTTGTTCAGCGAATCACGCAGGCTGACGGCGACGCCCTCTCCTTCGTCCGCAAGCAAGCGGATCTTGCCGATGATGTCTGCGGCCACGGCGATCCAGGTCGACATCAACGCGGAGCGGTAAGCGGACGCGCCGTACGCGGCAATCGCCTCGTCCACGTAGCGGCGGGAGGTCAGAGACCTCACCTGGTTCCTTATGTCTTCCAAGGCGCGCACGCAGCGACTCCCCCCATAGATGAGGATCAGAAGGGTAGCGGGGGGCGGGGCGAGTCAGGCCGCTCCCTTGTCTCCAACTGTTCCGGTCATGCTGTGGGCCTCAGCGGGGCGGCCTGCGGCAGCGTGATCGCGGCCCCGGCGCAGGGCCGCGGTTTCCGTGGCGGCGAACTCGCGGCGCCGGTGCTGAACCCTGGTGTCGATGGGGGCTGGCTGGCCGGCAGTGTGCTCCTCCGGATCGGGTAAGGCCCGCTGGCTGAGCTCGCGCAGCACGCGGGCCTGCCGTTGGGAGCTCCACACCTCCGTCCGCCCCGCCTTGGAGGCCCTGGTCTCCGGCGCCCGCCTCACCTTCGGGGACCTGGCCGAGCGCTCCGGCCTCACCATGGAACAGGTCGCGGCGCTCGCCACCGAGCTGGTATCCAAGGACGCGGCAGCCGTCTCCCACAGGTAGGACCGCCATGTTCGAGGCCCCCGCCCCCGCCACCGTCGACCGGATGCTGGCCGCCCAGCAGCACGCCGCCGACCAGTTCGGCCTGCGCGCCACCGGCCGCCGGGTGTGGGGGTACCAGGGCCGCACCCTGTCGGCCGCCGGCCCGCACTGGCTCCGCGTGGTCTGCGCCGAGGCCGGCACCGAAGGCGGCATCCTGTGGAACGGCCCGTCCACCTCCCGCACCCTCCCCGCCTCGGTGCCACGCCCCGAACTGCTCCACGTCCGGGACTGGACCGACCAGGCGTACGCCTACCGGGCCGAGCCATACGCCTTCACCCCGAACCCGATCGTCTCCCCGCGCCCCGTCCTCACTGAGGACCCCAGCCTGCCCGAGACGTGGTGGAAGGAGATGACGGCCGCCCTGGACGCCCTCGCCGACGTGCCCCCGCCGGCGGACCGCGAGGCCGTACGCGAGGAGTACCTGCGCCGCGTCATCCCCGAATTCACCGGCCACCAGGTCGACGACGTCACCTGGACCACCGCCCACGGAGACCTCCACTGGGCGAACATCACCCGCACCCCGCACATCCTGGACTGGGAGGGATGGGGCCGCGCCCCGTACGGCTACGACGCAGCCACCCTCTACGTGTACACACTGCTCACCCCCGAGACGGCAGCGCACATCCGGACCCGGCTGGCCTGCGTCCTGGACCGGCCCGAGGCCCGCACCGGCATGCTGACCGTGTGCGCCCAGGTCCTCCAGGCCCAGGACCGCATCGACTTCTACGCCGAGCTCGCCAGCGCCGTGCGACAGCACCTGACCATCCTGTAGCCGGACCGCGATGGGGCAGGCGCGGCCCACCCTGGTTTACAGGTAGCGGTCGAGCGGCTCGGCGACGAAGGAGCCGTCGGCGAGCTGGACATCGGTGAGTAGGAACCGCTCCGGACGGGTCCCGAACTGCTGGATGACGACCGCGCCGACCGGCTGGGCAGTGATGAAGTGAGCCGGGCGGCCATCAGCACCGAGAGTGCTGATGGCGGTGTAGGTGCGGGGGGTGCTAGGCATGGTTGTGCTTCCCTGGACGGATGAGGCGTCGGACGGCCTCACCTCTTCGCTCGCTCCCAGGGTTGGAACGACAGGGCTCAGTTGAGAATCAGGTCCCGCGGATCTGCTGCGAGAGCCCAGACGCGTACGAGCCCAAGTAGCTGTGGCGAGGGTGATGAAGGTTCCCACCCCGCTCAAGATCCCCGCCAGGGTGTTGGGGAAGAGGTCATGCATAGTGCAGGCCGACGCGGACCCGTCGCGTCGTCCTCCTCCGGGCATGACAAAACTTGTAGTCGGAGTGCCAGGCAATCGTCCACGGGTCGGACGTTTGGCGGGGGACGTGGCCTGTTCGCGCCGCATTTCCAAGCGGTCACTACATGTAGGTTCTTCCACTGTCCTCAAGCCCAGCCGAGTCATTGTGTCAGCCGGATGCCTGCGGGTGGGCGAGATCGAGAGTTTCGTCCGAGGCCGGGCGTTTCATAGGTGGTGGCGACCCCTAGGGAGCCTCTCGGCGGCTGGCAGGAGGGAGGGCGTGCAGGAGTTCCCACAGGGGATGGGACCCGCCGGCCCATTCGGCGAGGAGATGGCGGTCGACGAGGTGAAGCCGCTGAGACTTCGCGAACTGCGCGGCGTTGGCGGTGATACGGCCGTTGGTCAACATGACCACGACATCACCGTGGTGGACCTGCCTGCCAGTGCCGTTCAGGACCTGAAGGTCAGGGCTCCCGACGGGCTTGCCCGACCAGCCGTCCTTCCTGTGCTTGCACTGGATGACCCTTCTCTGCACTTCACTCTCACGGGCTATGGGGATCCGTGACTCGTCCAAGAGCCTCCGAAGTGTCATGGGGTGGACAGGTCGGCGACCGCCTACCAGGTCACCGGGGCGCCGGTAAGATCAGCGCTCTCATGGGGAGTGCGATGCGAACATCAGGTCGGAGCGGTGAGGGGCAGGAGTACGCCCTGACCTCGGATGAGGACGACGCTGACTTCTGGGGCTTTGCTCACGAGGCCGAGGGGTTGTTCACGCCGCTGCCGGACGAAGAGGGAACACGCCGAGTGCACCTCACGGGCTGCCTCCCGCAGGGCGGCCTACTGGAGAGCGTTGGCCACGTCGGCAGTCGTCGCGCCTTGGCGGGGAATGCCTGGTTCGAGCTCCTCGACGGTGACGGTGCCACCATGGGGTCCTACTTCGTCAATGAGGTCACCGTCGTCGACGTCAAGCCCTCCGCCTGCGGGGCCGGCCTCGTCGACCTCACGATGACGCTGTGGTGCGAGAACGCCGTGGCCGGAGCGGAACGAGTATGGGACCTGATCCGCACGGGTCATCTGGACCGCACCGGTATGTGGCACGAGTTCGCCCCCGAGGACAGACGAGCATGGCTGTCGGTGACGCTGTGTTCCCAGGAGTACCAACGCCAGGGGAAGGCCGACGCTCCTGCAGGCCAGGTGTTCACCTTGGACGGTCGGCACATCGTTGACCGAGACAGCTTCTACTGCGCGATCGGTGAAGCCATCAACGGCCCCGGCGGATACTTCGGCTGGAACCTCGATGCTCTGAGCGACTGCCTGAGAGGGGGCTGGGGTGCCACTACGCCGTTCACCGTGCACTGGGATTCCTCAGCCCAGGCCAAGGCACGGCTGCAAGACCGTGTGCCCTCCGGAGAACGCGAAGTCGCGTTGTTCGACCTACTCCTGGAGATCTTCGAAGAACAGGGCGTGAGCGTCATCATTCGGTGACAGTTTGATCAGTCCTGGGGCGACGGACGTGGGGCAGGCCGAGGTGGACGGCGGTTCGTTGCTTGATCCTTTCGGCCTCAATGCGCTTGGCCCGGAGGAAGGTCAGGGTCTTGTCGATGCCGTCGATCTCTCCCAGCCATCCTTCGAGTTCGGCCCGCTTGCGCCGCAGGATTAGGTCCTTCTCCAGCTCTTCGAGCCGGGACAACATCTTGGGGTTGACCTGGAGGACCGGGCAACGGATGCCCCGTTGACTGAACGAAGCACGTTGATTGTGCAGTTCAGGGCACAGGTGAGGTTGTCGCCCAGTACGGTCTGCGGTCGTGATGAACGATCGTGTGCCCGAACGGGATCTGTCGAGATTGGCCGTTCCTCGGTGGGGCCGGCTGGTGGAAATCGGCGACCGGTACGAGCCCTACCGGCTCGTCGACGCCGACGGCGCGACCGTGGCACCGGTCCCAGTGTTCTTCCAGGAGCTGCTCGCAGCCGGGAAAGCGGCCGCGACCGTCCGCTCCTACGGCATGGACCTACTGCGGTGGTGGCGGTTCCTGCACGCAGTCGAGGTGCCGTGGAATCGAGCGACACGCATGGACGCTCGGGATTTCAGCTGCTGGATCCAGCTGACGGTCAAGCCGCGAGCGACGGCGGCCAAGCGGCAGCCGGCCCGCACCGTCGGCGCCCCGAGCCCGGTGACCGGGAAAACGAGCCCTGGGCTCGGCTATGCCCCGTCGACCGTCGCCCACAGCGAGACGGTGCTGCGCCGGTTCTACGACCTGCACCGTGACGCCGGATCCGGGCCGTTGCTCAACCCGTTTCCGCTGGACCTGGCTCGTCGTTCCGGCCGCGCGCACGCGCACCACAACCCGATGGAAACCTGGGCGCCGGAGCGGACCGGCCGTTATCGGCCCACGATTCCGCGCCGGATTCCGCGCTCGATCCCGGACGAGTGGTTCAACACGCTGTTCGCGGCGCTGCCGTCGAACCGGGACCGGGCCATGATCGCGTTTTGGATCTCCAGCGGGGTCCGGGCATCGGAGTTGATCGGCGTCCGTCAGTGCGACGTCGATCCGGGACAGCAGCTGATCAGCGTTGTCCGGAAGGGCTCCCGGGCACGGCAGCAGGTGCCGGCCTCAGCGGATGCGTTCGTGTGGCTGCGGCTCTACCAGCAGGAGCTGCACGGGCTGGTGCCGCGGGGCCTGACGCGGCCAGTGTGGTGGACGCTGCGGCGTCCGTTTCAGCCGTTGACCTACCACGGCGCCCACCGGATGTTCGAGCGGCTCAACGCCAGCTTCGGCGCGGACTGGACCCTTCACGACCTTCGTCACAGCGCCGCCGTCCGCATGGTGCGCAACCCGGCGCTGACGCTGACCGACGTGCAGTGGGTCCTCGGGCACGCGCATCTGACCACGACCGAGATCTACCTCAACCCGCGCCAGGACGAGGTCGTCGCCCAGGTGCTGGCCCACCACGCGCGGCGGGCGGACCAGCGCACCGAGCCGGTGCCCCCGCCTCCGGCCCCGGGTTACGACCCCGAGACCCTGGACGTCCTGTTCGGGCGGTCATCATGACTATCACCAAGAAGCACTCGACTCGCCCACCGCTGCAAGCCGCGAACGCGACCGCTGAGCAGGCACGAGCGCGGAACAGCGTGCTTCGGGAACGATTCCCGCCGCGAGCCGCCGAAGTCCGCTGGCCGGCGACCAGCCGATCAGTCGAGGAGGTTGTGCGGCGGCTGACCGCGCCACCGTTCCTGCAAGCGGCCAAGGCGACCAGAGCAGGCCGTCGGCGCGGGGTTGCGAAGATGTTGGACTGGCTCTCAAGCCTCCCTAGAGATACCTGGCAAGAGAGGTGGGCACGCAGCGGCGTCGAGGATCTTCCCGGCGCGGACTGGACAGAGCTCCCTCTGCGTTTCCTGAGCCAGCAGGCAGGGTCGCCGTCGTCGTACGTCCGCGCTGACCTGTCCACCGGGTTGCTGCTGCTGATCGCCGGTGATGTGATCCGTCCCAGCCTGCCCTGGATGCTCACCCGCACCCACCGATACCTGGCCACCATCATGGCCGAGGTCCGTGACCCGGACGGGTTCGAGCACTTGGTGCAGATGGCCGCCGCGCAATCGCACTCCAGTAAAGACGCCCAGATCGCAGCGACCCGGATCGCCGTCCTCCTGGCCTGCAAAGGCGGGCTCATCCAGGACATCACGGTTGGGGACTGCGTGGAGCTGTTCGACACCCAACGCCGGGTCCATGTCCGCGGCGGACAGCACAAGGTCGACTTCTACCTGCGGCTTCGGACCATGGGCGTCTTCCCTGACGATGCCCCGGCAACGATCCGGGCGTTCGGCCAGGCTCTCGGCCAGCTGAGCATCGAGGAGCTTGTGGACCGCTACCCGATCCGGTGCCGCCCGATCCGGGATCTGCTCGTGGACTACCTTCGCGAACGGCAGCCGTCATTGGACTTCGCCAGCTTGGACGCGATCTCACGATCGTTGGCGGGGCTGTTCTGGACGCGGATCGAAGCGCTGTCACCGGGCATCGACACTCTTTTGCTGCCGCCGGTGCTGGCGCGGACCTGGAAGGAAGACCTGAGCACCAAGCGGCGTACCATCACCGGCCCCGACGGGGCGACGGTCGAGATCGCCAGCCCCGGCTCAACGCCAAGGACGAGCTGATGCGGGTCCGAGCCTTCTATCTAGACCTCGCCCACTGGGCAACGGAGGAACCGGCCCGCTGGGGACCGTGGGTCGTACGCTGCCCGATCAGCGATGACGAGATCCGCAAGGCCAAGGAGCGCAAGCACCGCAAGGCACGGATGGATCAGCGCACCCGCGAGCGCCTTCCCGTGCTCCCCGTGCTGGTCAGCACCGCCAACCGCCGCAGGCTCGCGGCCTTCGAGTTGCTCCGGACTGCGCAGGCCACCGAGCCAGGGACGGTGATCCCCGGCACCGAGGGATCGCTTCGCCGAGCCGTCACGTCCAAGGCCGCGGGACACCTCACCTGGGCCGAGGAGACTGCCACCGGCCGACGCCGGAACCTCTCCTTCGAGGAGGAGGAAGCGTTCTGGGCGTTCGCCGCCGTCGAGGTCCTCCGCCTGACGGGCATCCGCAACGAAGAGCTCTTGGAGTTGACCCACCACAGCGTCACCCAGTACCGGCTCCCGACCACCGGCGAGATCGTTCCGTTGCTCCAGATCGCCCCGTCCAAGACCGACACCGAGCGCCTCCTGCTGGTCAGCCCGGAATTGGCGGACGTCCTGTCAGCCATCGTCCGCCGACTACGCGGTCCAGCTGGAGCGATCCCGCTGGCGCCGTTCTACGACGTCCGTGAGAAGGTCTGGAACCCGCCGATGCCGCTGCTGTTCCAGCGGCAGATCGGAACCGAGCAACGGGCCTTCACTCCCACGTTCCTGCGCACGCTGCTGATTGGCGCGATCGCGGCCACCGGGCTCATCGACTCCGCTGGCGCACCGCTCACGATCTCCCCGCACGACTTCAGGAGGATCTTCGTCACTGACGCCATCATGAACGGCCTCCCACCACACATCGCCCAAGTGATCTGCGGGCACAAGAACATCGATACAAGGATGGGCTACAAGGCCGTCTACCCGGCCGAGACGATCGAGGCGCACAGGGCGTTCATCGCCCGCCGCCGGTCCACCCGGCCCAGCGAGGAATACCGAACTCCCACCGAGGAGGAGTGGGATGCCTTCCTCGCGCACTTCGAGAAGCGCAAGGTGTCCATCGGCACCTGCGGCCGTGCATTTTCCACCCCGTGTGTTCATGAGCACGCTTGTGTCAGATGTGCACTCCTCAGGCCGGACCCGGACCAACGCTCCCGCATCGAGGAGATCCGCGACAATCTCATCGCCCGCACCGCCGAAGCCGAACGCGAAGGCTGGCTCGGCGAGGTCGAAGGACTCAAGGTCAGCCTTGCCGGCGCCGAGGAAAAGCTCGCCCAGGTCGACGCACTCGTCAAGAGACAGTCGATCGCTGTCGAACTCGGTATGCCGGGCGTCCGCCAGCCGGCAGGCACCACAGAGGCCACAAGAGCAACGCCGTGATCGAAGCAAGTGGCGACCGGAGATCAAAACGGAACAGACAACCCGGCTTCGCGCAGCCGGGCCAGGGCGGCGGACATGCACTGCTGCACGGTGCTCCCATCAGTGCGCATGTCGTGCTCCAGGGGACCTCCGCTGGCGGCGAACGTCCACGCTGGCGCGTTATCAGCCACCCCCTCCGCGTCCACCCTGATCATGGCATTCACGCCCTGCTCGCCCAGCCATTCCAGGATGAGCAGCGTCACGTCCTCGATGCCACCATCCTGGTCGATCTTTGGCCAGCGGCCCTGGTTTCGTGTCATTGCCCAGAGTCTACCGAGGGGTCCGAAGCAGTCGGCGTCCAGCGGTCAGGCCGGGAAGATCAGCGCCTGGTTTCCATTCTGGCGAAGAGTTCAGCGCACTCGCTGGCGAAGGAACAGAGCCGGTCCACGACCTGCCGGTACTCCTGCGGATCCCGCACCATGTTCGACGTGGCATCGGTCCACTGCTGCCACAGGCCACCGGCGGCAAGGTATCGGGATGCTCGCTCGGTCCCGAGGACGGCATCGAGGTGAAGCAGTGTGCTGAGAGCAAAGGTCTGGTCCCAGACGAGGTCGGGTTGAGGCAAGTAGCGATCAAGGTAACTGCAGACCAGATCGGCGTCCGCGCTGGTGCCGAAAGTGGCAAGAGTGATGCAGTATGACCCGCCGTAGGGGCCTCCGCTGGCCAGCAGGAGTTCGCCGATGCGGCTGCGGAACTCGGTCCTGCCAGCCACGGCAACCAGCCAGGAGGCAGTCCTGCGCTCTCGCCACCCGCCCTCGAAAAGGATGCCGAGTTCAGCGGGAGTGATCTCCCCAGCAGCCTGGACCAGCTCCCTCACGAACAACTCGCGCTCAGGCCCGCTCAACCGCAACAAGCTTCCACCCAGCCGCAGGTACCGCCGGCCGGGCGTGACGAATCGTCGGACCAGGTCCATCAGCTCGGGGTCGGTGTTGGCATAGCGCATGGCTGCATCTTTGCCCGGCGAGGTCCCAGCTGCCAGCAATTTACACAGAGCCTCGAGTAGCGATCGCTAGTTCAGAGAAGCAGGCGTGCTCGTGTTGGCATGGGGTGCCGTAAGGGCGAGCGCAGTTACCCAGCTCGACCTTGCGTTTCTCGAAGTGCTCCTCGAACTCAGCCCACTCCTGCTTGGTGACCTCGCCGTATTCGATGGCCGGCCGCAGGGACCGGCGGTTGTTCAGGAAGTGCTGGTAGTGAGCGACGACGTCCTCGTTGAAGACCGCGACGTATCCCTGAGTGGTCTGGAGATTGAGATGGCCGAGCAACGCAGCACCGATGTGGATGGGCAGTCCGCCGTTGACGATCTCGGTGGCGAAGAGCCGTCGGAAGTCGTGCGGGGTGAAGGTCAGTCCGGCGAAGGCTTTGTTCGTCTCGCCGATCTCTTGGCAGGTCCGGCGGAGCATGTTGAGCATGGTGCCGGTCGCCAGGACGCTGCGGATGGTGCCGACCTGTCGCTGGAAGAGGAAGGGCATGCGGTCTGACCAGCTCTTCTCGTGCCCGTCATAGCGGCTGACCAGCGGGATCGTCCGGCCGTCGCGGGTGTGGCGGCGGATGATCTGGGCCACGACGTGGAAGAGGTCGGCTGACATGGGGATGACTCGTTCGCGGTCGTTCTTCGACGGGGCGATCACTAGCAAGGCGATGATCTCGCCATTGGGTCGCTCGTATTGGCGAATGCTGAGGTGGGTGAGTTCTGACAGCTCTTCGATTCGGATGCCGCTGTGCCGCAGGACCTCAACCGCGGCCCACTCCCAGAACGCCGAGTCCTCAGCGAGGGTGATGTTGATCAGCTCACTGGTTTCTGCGTCATGGACGCGGACGGGGGGTTCGGCCTCGACCTTGACCAGCCCCTGGTCCTTCTTCGAGTTGCTGCGGCGGTAACGACGGGCCGTCGTACTCGAAGGGCTCGCCCAGACTGACCTGCCGCCCGGCTTCGAGCAGCCCCAGGAGTCGTTCGTGGCGTTCTTCAACGTATTTCACCAGGTCAGGCAGCAACGGCTGCCGTTGCCGGGTGCGGTCGGCCATGCGCCGGTTAATCTCGCGACGACGCTTGGAGAACCCCTTCAGATCCTGGGGAGGGTGAGGTCGGCCTGTCCGGGGCAGATCTTCTCGATCTTCGACCAGAAGGTCCCTGCTAGCAGACGGGCCAGGCCGTCCCGGGTGATGTAGTCGGTATCAGCCTGCCGGCGGACGAGGTAGTCGGTAATCACCTGCCGGACGGCCTGGCTGCGGAGCGGGTAGCGGTCGACCATCTGCTCGGGGGTGAGCTGCCCGGTGTAGATGAACTTCCGCAGCGTGGAGGGGGTGCCGGGCGGAAAGTGTCCGATCGAATGCAGGATCTCCCAGGCGCCCAGAGCCGCGAAGCGCGACTGATCACCCCTGGCCCCGTGTGTGACACCCAGACGTCGGCACTCCAGCGAGTAGTGCAGCAGGGCCTCTGGAGTGAGGTGCTCCAAGGCGATGCCCTGGGTGGTGAGCGCGCAAGCGACGTCGAACTTGATACGGATGCGGTAACTCAACCCCAGGTCAGGGCGGGCGTCGACGGCTGCATAAAACACGTCCAGGGCAGGATCGTGGCTGGCCGGCCCGAACCACTCGGGATAGTCGCTGAAGGCGTTCGCGCGGAATCCACCGACCGAGGGCTGGATCACCCGCGCGCAGAACGCCAACTTTGCCGCCGGGGTCACGTCATGTCGGTCCTGGGCCCGGTCGGAGATGACGAAGGTCTTGACCGGCAGGGCCTTGTCACCGTCAACGGGCTGGCCTCCCACTTCGCCTGCCAGTCAGCTCCGGGCAGGGTTTCCAGATGAGTGAACAGCAGCCGCAGGCCGCGGCGGCGCTTCTCGTAGGTGGAGTGGGTGCGACCCGGCACGATCTGCTCGACCAGCGAGCACAGATGCTGGATCGAGGCCTGGGTCAGATCGCCGAAGGGTGGCTGGCGGGCTGTCCGGCCGAGGGCGCCGGTGCGGCCTTAACCGCGGCATCCGGGAAGCGGGTGGCGACCGGCTCGTCGAAGTCCATGCCCCGAAACAGAGTCCGGCGATTGCGGGCGGTGTAGGTCGAGGCAAGGGTGCCCTGGACGTTAGCCACCGAACACCGCCCGGACGTCAGCGGGGTCGTAGCCCGGAGCGAAGGACCGCTCGACGCGCGGCCGGTTGTAGTGCTCTTGGAGCTTGTCGAAGAGATCCTCGACGCGGGTCGTTAGGTAGATGCCTGTCGTGGCCAAGGCGGTGTGTCGCATGATCGCGCGTACTTCCGAGAGAGTCAGGTGGGGGTCGTTGGCCATCCGCTGAGCAGCGGTGTGCCGGAGGTCGTGGAGGGTCCAGTTGGTACCGAGCTGGGCGTTCGCCCTCTGGAGGGTGCGACGCATCGCCCAGTAGGTCAGGGGCCTCTCGGCGCCGTGACGAGTCCGCCACACCGGCTCATCGGCGGCGGGAACGCCAGCCTCGTCGAGGTAGGCGGCCAGCAGCAGGAAGCCCTGTGGGCTGGCGGGGACCGGCTCGCGAAGATTGGTGCCCTTGGTGATGACGTGCAGTTGCTGGCCGGACCAGTCGATGTCGCCCATGGTGATTCCGAGCAGTTCGCTGGCGCGGGCTCCGCTGGAGACGTAGAGCTGGAGCAGGGCTCGGTCACGGTCGTGGTTCATGGCCGCGAACAGCTCGTCCCACATCGTGTCGGGGATCGCCCGCGGCTGCTTCTGTGAGGTCCGCTGCCGCAGTCGGCCCCGGCGGTGCAACGGCGTCGGTTCGTCCGGGCTTCGATGGGCCAGGGCCCGTCGGCGCTGCACCGATTCCGGAACCGGGTTGGCCACCGGGCCGCGGCCGTAGTGCCGGTGGAAGGCGTAGAAGCCTTGATCGTGCTCGGGGCGTATCCAGCCTTCAGGTACTGCTTGCCGGTGCGGGTGTTCACCGACCCGGGCGGTGGGGCGGACGGATTGCTGCGGTGACGCTGCGGGTTCTTCGCCGTCCGGAGCCAGCCGACCATGGCGGCGGCGTCCGCCTCGGTGGCCTCCTCCCAGTCGACGTCCAGCAGCCACAGCAGCCGGAACCAACGCAGCAGATCGTAGGCGTAGCTGCGGCAGGTGGCCGGGCTGTTGTCACCGAGGGCGAGATCCTTGAGGTACGACTCGGCTGGGGCGACCAGGACGCCGGCAGCATCGACCACGGCGTACGGCGAACTTGCGAAGCAGGTGGACCACCAAA
>NZ_BNED01000004.1 GCF_016755875.1 Streptomyces spororaveus
GGCTGTGCCGTTGGCCAGGCCGTGGTTGTGCTCCGTCGTGACGCGCAGGGACTCGACGATGTCCGCCGTGATGTCGGCGTACCGAGGACTTGTCTCGGCAAGGACGAGCCGGGCGGCGTGCTCGGGGAAGGCTCCGCTGATCCAGGGCGGGAAGAACGCGGAGACGTTCGGTACAGCAGTGTCTCCGGGCTGGAGGAGGGGCAGGTGGGGGAAGCGGCGCGCGATGAGGTGGCGGGCCAGGAGGGCGTCATAGGTACGGGGGAGCTCTGTGGAGCCGTCATCGAACTGTTGGAGGAGGCGTTGCACAGAGTCCTGGTGGCCGGCGGGCAGGGTGCCTGCAGCGGCTGCCAGTGCCAGTAGTGCGGGGGCGATGTCCTGGTCGGGGTGGCTTTTGAGGTAGGGCAGGCTCCGCCTGATCGCGGAGAGGAGCGCTCTGAGAACGGGCTCCGTCCGTGGACCGGCGGTGCGGTGCAGGAGTTCGGTGGCGACCAGGAGCCGCTCGCACAACTCACTGAGAACATAGACGCCCTCGTCCTGGGTGAGCTGTTCCGTCTCGTCGAGCCATGGGTCGGCAAGGAGGGAGGTGAGGTCGTCGGCGGTGGTAGCCAACCGGGTCTGGGGAACGGCCCGCAGCAGGAGTGAGGCCAGAAGGATGCCGGAGGATCCGGAGCGGATGCTGGTACCGGCGTGCCCGATGTGCCACTTGCGGCGCATGTCGTGTCGGACGTCTGCCCAGGCGAGGTGGCCGTCCAGGGTCTGGACGGCCAGATCCCGCAGGCGGGACAGAAGGGTGTGGGACGCGTCCACGCACAGTCCGGGGTCCGCCGAGGCAGTGGTGGCGGTGAGACCGGACTGCGCGGCCAGCCGCTGACCGCGGTTACGGGCAGCACATTCCAGAGAGGCGGTGGCCTGCCAGAGCAGTGCCGGCATCTCGACGGCGAGGCGGGCCGTGCGGTGCTGCAGAACCGTGGCCCCCGTATGGTCCAGCAGGGCGTGCGCGTTCCTGGAGAGGCCGCGGACAAGGCGGCTGTCCACCGGGGCATGGAACAGGGGGACATCGCCGTCGAAGAGATCCGCGGATTCTTCCGGGACGAGCGGTCCACGCCATGGTTTGAAAGCCGAGTCGGCGTGCAGTTGCTCCGTGAAGAACGACTCGCGGGCGCTGCCGGAGGCCAGGCGTTCCTCCGTCAGGCTCTGGGCAAGGAGTTCACCGTAGCGGGCCGTGGGCAGCGGGACCAGACGGCAGCGTTCGCCAGTCAATTCCTCGACCTGCTGACGGAAGGCCCGGTTGTGGGTTGAGACGTCTCCGAAGGCCTGGAGCATCTCCTCGTAGCCGTGCAGGAATGCAACAGCATCAGCGTCCAGCAGCTCCTGCGGCCCCGTCGGGGTAGGCCGGGCCGGGGTGAGTGCGGCGCGCAGCCTGCTGTACGGGGAGAAATCGATGCCGCTCTCCCTGCCGGGGAGCGGGGTGAGGTAGGGGAAGACGCCGGTGTGGACGGGCGAGGATTCGAAGAACCTGAGCTCTTCGCGGAGGGGGGTCGGCAGGGCCGGGTTGTCGGTGACGACGCCGAGGCCGAAGACCTCCTCGTCGATGATGTGTAGGGCGCTGTCCGACAGGACGATATTGCCCAGGTGGATGTCGCGGCCGGCCAGGGCCCAGGTCAGGGCGGCCGCTTGGCCGAGGCGGCGAAATTGCGTGGGCAGGTCCGGCTGGTCGGCCGGGTCGATGGCCTCGACGAAGAAGGCCCATCCGTAGTCGCCCTGGTCCAGGGCCTCGGGGAAGGACACGGCCAGGGCCGGACTGTGGTCGCGGAGCTGGGCGGCGATGTTCCGGAGCCGGATGATCAGGCTCTGGGGACGGGGTTTGTAGACCACTGCTCCGCCCGAGGCGAAGTGCAGGACAGCGGTGGCCCGGCCGCGGTGGTGTTCGTCGCCGGCGGGGAAGTCGAGCCGCACCACCTCGCCGTGCAGGCCGAAAACGTGCTGCAGGCGGGGACGGTCCTGCTCGAGGCGCCGGTCCAATTCGGCCAGGGCGTGGGACCAGTAGGTCAGGCGGGTCGCCAGAAGCCGGAACAGGCTGGGCATTCGGGCCGCGGCAGCGGTGAGGAGAGGGGCGCAGCCGTTTCGCTCGCAGGACTGTGGGCACGGCTGGCCGGCCGCCCACCGGGCCAGCGTTTCCAGTACCTGGACGATCGCGGGTGAGAGGGCGGGTAGGGAAAGCAGGCGGGGCGGGCGAGAGCCGGGAAGCCATGCGGCGGCTGCGGAGACCAGGACCGTCGTGGCGCGGTCGAGGTCGATGCGGTGGTAGCCGTCTGTGCTGCTGACCAGCTGGGAGTCGGCCAGGGCCCGCAGGGCATCGGTTCCGTGGGCGACCCACGGAACCGCATGTTCCTCGAGGTCGGCTTCTGCGGGGCGCAGGGCCTGGCGCCAGTGGGTCGCGGTCCAGGCCGCTGCCGCCTCAACTGCGGGCACCACGAATTCCTTTCTCGTGCTTCCGGGTGGGTTCTAGGCTTGCGAGGCCGGGGTCAGCGTGTTTCCGGCGCGCAGCCGGTCGGCGACTTCCCGGCCGACGTCGGTGAGGTGAGCGTTGGTGTGCTCGAGCAGCTCGATGCATCCGTCCATGTAGTGATCCAGCTCTTCCAGGCGCTGCTGAGTTTCCGTGTTGACCGGAAGCGCCCGGTAGAGGGCTTGCAGGTTGCGGGTGACGTGGGAGGCCCCGAGGACTTCGCCGGGGTTCCGGTTACTGGTGCCCGAGGGCAGCTCGAAGACGACATCGCCGGTGGTGCGGTGCAGCGGCCACATCTCCTCGACGAGGTAGAGCCAGTTGTGACTGACCTCGTGGAGCACCTGTTCGAGGAGTTCGGTCGGGGAGGCGAACGCCTCCTCGGCCAGGAAGATGTGCTGCGGGAAGGCGTAGTTGGAGGAGCCTATGACGCCGGGCCGACGCAGTCCGAGGAAGTTGATGGACAGCTCGGTCAGGATGCTCCAGCGCGGCACGAGTTCCGCGAGCTGAGCCAGGGCCTCGGCCGCTGCCCGGGCCCGGTCCTCGTGTAGCGGGTTCACGTCGTCTGGGAAAGGCCGCAGGTCCCTGGAGGCCAGGGCCTTTTCCGGGCTGAGGACCTCGTTCAGGAGCACGGCCCGCTGCTCGGAGGAGGCCGCAAGCAGGTTGTCGGTCTGTCCGGCCCGGAACAGGCGGGTGGTGGCCACTGCGGTTAGGAACCGGCCGCTGTCGAAGGAGCCGTCGATCAGAGGGATGCCGCCGAAGGCCTCGGTGAGGGTAGGGGTGGAGGTCACAGTCCGGCTCCTTCGGTCTCGCGTACGGCGGCGTTGAGGTGGCGTACCAGGTGGGGGTTGGTGTCGCAGGCACGGGTTGCGTCCGGGCCGTAGGCGACCACGCCGATGCCCGAGCGGCGGCCGACCTGCAGGACGGGGAAGGGTGTCGCCGCTTCCGGGTCGAGCGTGTAGTAGACAGGGAGCCTGTCGGCCAGGGGGCGCAGCATCTCCGGGCCACAGGCCCGGCCCTGATAGGTGTCGAAGCCGAACCTGTGGTGACCGATGTCGAAGTCGTCGATGATCACGATGCCGTGCGTGATCGCGGCGAGTTCGCGGCTCAGCGGCCACTCCTGTTCCCAGTGCGCGTCGAGGTAGTACAGCGGCCTGGCAAAGTGCGCATTGGCTTCCTCCACCAGGGTGGGGGAGTCGGTGGCCTCGCAGCGCGCTTGCGGGTACGAGCGGAGTCGGTGCCCGGCGACCTGGGAGAAGACGGGATCTATGTCGCAGGTCCACAGGGGAATGTCCCCGTAGGTGCGGGCGAGGTACACGGAGGTGTCACCGAGGAAGGAGCCCGTCTCGACGAGACCGTCGCACCGGTAGGAGCTGATGAGGTCGTCGATCATGACAGCTTTGGAGATGTCGAAGCCGAATGGTCCGCCGCCGTCTCGGAGGCGGACCGCGCCGGCACGCTCCACGCGGTAGAAGTTGTCGTAGACGCGGTCGTGGCCGGTCTCGGTCGGGGCCGTCATGCAACGTCTCCTGCTGCTGTGACGAACTCCGTGATGTGCTGCCGCATGAGTGTCAGGCTGCCTTCCCAGAATGCCGGATCCGCGAGGTCGATCCCGGCGCTGCGCATGAGGTGGCTGAGTCGCTCCGTTCCGGAGCGACTCAGGATCTCGTCGAGGAGGTGCCGGCGTTCGTCCTGGTCACCGGCCGTGGCGGTGTGCAGGGCCGTGCCGAGGAGAGTGCCGAAGCAGTACTGCCAGTTCGAGTAGGCCGAGGCGAGGGTGTCCGCGCGGGCCGCCCACCAGTAGGGATGGAGGGTGGCAGGCAGCACACTGGCGCCGTAGACCTCCCGCTGGCTCTCGATCATCAGGTCACACAGGCGACCCTCGGACAACGGAGCCGCAGCACGCTCGCTGAAGATACGTTCTTCGACGGTGAACCATACGAGGGCGTCGACGATGTTCTGGCACTGACGGACCAGAAGCGCGTCGAGGCGCGCCAGATGCTCGGCCGGCGGAGCGGTGCGCAGGAGTTCCTCCCCCACGAGCGCCTCGCAGAATCCGCTGGCGGTCTCGGAGACTGCCAGCGGAATATCGCGCTGCAGCCAGGTCGCGCCTTCGAGCCGACCGTAGTGGTGGGCATGGCCGAGTTCGTGAGCCAGCGACAGGACCGACTGGTAGCTGCCGTCGTAGGCCAGCAGGATGCGCGGCTCGCCGTCGGCCACCATCACGCACAGGGCACGGGAGCGCTTGGCAGGGCGTGGCTGCGCATCGATCCACTGCCGGTCCACGGCATGGCGGGGCAGAGATCCCAAGTCGGACGAATGACTCCCGAACGCCTTCTGCACGAGAGCGAGCGCGTCGTGCCAAGCGACCGCGTCGCTTCCCGGGAGAGGGGCCGGGATCTCCCACCACGGCAGGGACGCCTCATGCCCGAGCAACCTGGCCTTGGCCTCAAGGTAGGTACGGACTTCGGGGAGCACAGCCCGTACGGCGTCGAACATCGCCGTCAGCGTGGCGATTTCCACGCCCTCTGTATCCGCCCGTTCGTCCAGGGGCGTCCGCCAGCCGCGCAGGCGTGAGATGAGCAACTCCTCGCCTTTGATCGCGTTGAGGGCTGCCGCCAGCGACGGGCCGGCAGCGTGCCAGCGGCCGATGTTGTCCTGGTGCAGTGTGGTTGCATCCAGGTGCCCGGCGCCCGCGACAACGGGGTAGGGACCGATGTCAGCGGCGAGTTCGTGGTATAGCCCGAGCCATGCCGCGCCGGTGTACTCGCGCAACCCCTGATGGAGAGCTTCGGCCGCCGCCGGCATACGGTGCCGGGCGGCATCCGCGGCCCGGCCGAGGAAGTGGGTATGGGCAGCGGCGACATGACTGACGTCGATCAGCTGCTCCTGGTCGACGCGGGTGACCCAGGCCTTGAGATCCTCCACCAGAAGGAACACCTCGCTGGTCGCGGCCCGGAAGGAGGCCTGCTCGCTGCGAGCATCCTCGTCACCGGCGTCGGCCCACAGCAGAGCCGACAGGTACATCGCGATGGTGCGGTGCGCGTCCAGGAGACGGTTGGTCTGAGGCACGACGGTATCGAAGGCCGCCAGAAAACCGTCGGTGACGACCTGGTGCGAGCCGGGGGCGACGCCGTGCCGACGGTAGGTGTCTCGCAGGGCCTGCAGGTCCTCCAGGACCGCCGCGCGGGCAGCGGTGTACTGGGGCGCGTGGAGATGAGGGAAAACGGTGTGGAGACTCCAGCGTGGCAGGCCATCGGGACCGGCCCCACCGGTAGGGGCCGGGTGTGCGGGGGACGTAGTGGACTCGGTCACCACGTCTGACTGTCCCGGACCGCGAGCCCGCTCGCCGCCAACTGGCGTACCAGCCGCTCTCCGTCGGCCTGACCAAGCCGTGCCACAGCCGTGGCGAGGAGATCGTCGGGCTCTTCCACGAGCAGGTCACGCACGACGACAGCGGAGGGGCCTTCGAAGATCCGTTCGGCGCTGCCGAGGTGGACCCGCAGAACGCCGTTCTCCCAGCTGTGACCGACCGCGCCCTCCGGTCGGATGCGAACATCGTCCAGCGTGCCCTCGGTACCCCGCAGCACATCGGTGATCGGACGCATCCGCGGACCGATGAACCGGCTGAAGTGCGCGTTACGGACGTACTCGGTGACTGCGGGCAGATCGGTTTCACCGAGCTGGTCGACCATTTTCTCCAGCACGCTCTTCACGGCCGACCGGCCGAGCTCCGGGGAAGCGGCGAAACCGGCGGGCAGGTCCTGACGGAAGTCACGCTGGTCGGCCAGCCAGTCCATGACGGTCTGAGTCAGCCAGTGTTCGGTGCTGGTCTCCACCCGGAAGGACACGTGCAGCGACAGGTCGTCTTCGGTGACACCCGCGTGGATCCAGCCGCGCGGGATCCACAGGACAGAGCCCGCCTCCAGCAGAACCTCCATGTCGGCCGGTCCGTCGATCAGCCGCGCCCGATCTTCCTCGCTGAGTGTGGTCCAGCTCCAGGGATGACGGTCCAGCGGATTGGCCACGGCCGGCCGGTACAAGCGCCAGAGCTTCCTGCCCTCGGTCTGGCAGATGAAATTGGAGGCTGTGTCATGGTGCTGGGTGAAAGCCTGCGCACCGGGGGGAGTGAAGAAGGAGATCGCCTTGACCGGGCTGGCCAGCTCGTAGCCGAGGCGCTCGGCGAACCGCCCCAGCCGCTCGTGATAGCGGTGCAGGTTGTTCAGGGTCAGGGAGTAGCCGGCTTGCAGGTATTCGGCGACACCGAGGGGGTCGGCCAGGTCACGGACGTCGGGCTCCTGGCTGAAGCGGACCAGAGTGATCTCGGTGGTGGGAGCCGGCTTGCTGCTCTGGGCCAGGGTGAGGCCGGGCGTGCGTGCTCCGCCCCGGGCGATGACCTCGTCGATCTCGGCAGTGGTCAGCAGTTCGAGGACCGCCGAGCTGCCGCCGAAGACCCGTGGTTCCAGGGGCGGCTGCTCGACGAACTTCTGAGGGTCGTCGACAAGTGATCCAAGCGCCCGGTACTTCACTGGGTCCCCTCCGTGCTGTGGAGCTGATCGGCATGGCCGATCAAGAATGTGTCTGCGTGCGCCGGTGCCGCCCACTCTGGCGTACCTCTTCTGCGGGTTCGCCCGGGTACAGGCGGCAGGGCTCTCTGCGCGGGGCACGGCGGCTCACCGGTCTGCCGTCGTTCGGGAACGGGCGATCGGCCGTTCCGGCGAGGGACGAGTGCTCACCGAGGTGGTACTGGGGGCTGCCGAAGCAGCCCCCAGACCGGTGTGTCAGGCCTTGCGCGAGCGGACGGTGCCGCCAAGGAGGTCGCCGCCGACCATCTCGACGATCTGGCCGTCGACGTTCCGCATCGGGCGCTCGATGCGCTCGGTGGTGGAGGTACGCAGGGCGAAGTTGTCCTGGTCCGTGGTCTGGTGGTCGACGGGGGCCTCGATCAGACCCTTGCGCAGCTGAGAGACGAACGCGTCGACGTCCTGAGCCTTGAGCTCCGACATATCGAATTCCTTTCCTCCGTATTCCCGGACCATGATCGGCGCCGGGCTTCAAAAACCTGTCACGCCAAGATGATCATGTCAAGGAGTTTATTTTGAGCCACTAGGCCAGGCCGAATTTATTCGCCGAAACGCAATCCATCCATTCCAATTCGGACATTTTGAATGGTTGGGTGTGACATCTATCACCCGCCCAGCATGGAACCCTCCAGTGTTTCTCCGGTGGGTGATGCTGCATCTTCGGGAACTAGTGGGCGGGGGTCGGTGTCGTGCTGTCATCGCGCGGGTAGTAGGGTGCGCCGGGTGGTAAATCAGGGATCCTTTTATGTCCTGCGGCACCGACAGTTCCGCCTTTTCGTTCTGGCTCGCCTCATCTCTATGAGTGGGTCGGCCATGGCGCCCGTGGCGATCGCCTTCAGCGTGCTTGGGTTCGACGACCGCCCCAATTCGCTGGCGATCGTCCTGGCCAGTAACACGGTTCCCCAGCTGATCTTGTTGCTGGTGGGAGGCGTGGTCGCGGACCGGGTCTCCAGGCGGCGCCTCATCGTGCTCGGCAATCTCGTCGCAGCGGCCACTCAGATGGCGATTTGCCTGATGGTGGCCTCGGGAACGGCTGACGTCACCCGGGTGGCGATACTCGCCGCAGTCGCGGGCGGAGCCTCGGCCATGATGCAACCGGCCATGAACGGCCTGCTGCCCCAGCTCGTCGACGGTGACCAGTTGCAGGAGGCCAACGCACTCCTGCGGCTCCCCACCAATATTGTCAGGATTGTCGCGCCCGCAGCCGGAGGAGCGCTTGTAGCTCTGATCGGACCGCAATGGACACTGGGCTGGGACGCGGCTAGCTTCGTCATCGCCGCCCTGCTGTGCAGTCGTCTAAAAATATCCGGACCAGTGAAAAGGAAGAGCTCGATCCTGCGAGATTTCCGGGAAGGATGGACGGAATTTTCATCAAGGTTCTGGCTTTGGTCTTACGTCCTTTCCGGAACGGTCGTCGTAGCCCTTTGGTTGGGCGGATATCAGCTCCTCGGGCCCGTGGTGATAAATGATCAGAAGCTGAGCGCCGCTGTTTGGGGAACGGTTCAGGGTTCGTTCGCAGTTGGACTCGTAATCGGCGGAATAGTTTCCCTCAAATGGAAGCCTGCGCGAATCATGGTCGTATGCGTGTGTGCGAACCTCCCATTGGCTATTCCGCTGGCCGCACTCGCCGTCCGTGCCCCGCTGATCCTCCTGGCCGCCGCGGCATGCCTGGCCGGCATCGGACTCGACATCGCCATCGTCTGCTGGAACACCGCCATCCAGCAGCACCTCCCGCAGGAACTGCTGGGCCGGGTGAGCTCCTTCAGCTCGATCGGAGAGCTCATGGCCGTCCCGCTGGGCTACGTGGTGGTCGGAGCAACCGCCACCTCGATGGGGACCTCCACCGTTCTGACGGCCAGTGCCATTGCGATGACCCTGGCCACCCTCGTCCTGCTTCTGGCACCCAGCGTCTGGAGAATCCGCCGCCTGCCCGCTGAGGAACCCCTCGCTGCCACGTGACCCCACAGGTCAGGGAATAGGCCCTCGGAGCTGCAGCCACCACACAGGGGACCTTCCCGCAGAGCCAGCCGACCTGCCCTGGCAACCGGGACCCGCCTGACCGGACAGCCCGGTAAGCACGAAGGCCCGGAACCGTCACCGGTTCCGGGCCTTTTCACATTCCCTCTACAGCTCACCCCGTACCCACAGCAACCGCTCACGGTCCAGTCGCTCCTCATCGGCCTGAACCTGCTGCGCTTGGGCGAGCCATCTGTCCAGGAGCTCACCCAACCGTGCCAGGCCACCCGGACCAAACTGCTCCTGGCCCGCGAACAGGGCCAGCAGCTCGTTCACCACCGGTGGACCCTGGTCACAGACACCGCACAGAACTGCCTCGCGAATGCCGTGAACATCCTGCCCGCTGCCGTTCTGCCAGCGGTGCGGAAAGCGGGCGGCGAGCACTGTGGAACCACCGCACCGCGCGCAGGGAGGTGAGTCCGCCAGGACTATCTCTATCTCCCCCTCTGCCGACGTCACGCCACCCCCTGCCACGCGTCGGGTCCGAACGTGCCCTTGATATCGGACGCCACGGAGGTCGGGTCGACCAGGAAGCCGAGTTCGTACACCACCGTCTTGTCCGGGGTCCGCACCCGCATGCGTACTGGGCTCTCGCCCGGGTGGGCCCTCAGGATCCGTCGCAGTTCCCGAACCGTCTTCTCGTGAATCTTGTGGGAGCGGAACGAGAGGAGCACGGGCGGCTTGCCTCCGTGCTCGGCGGAGGAGATGTCCAGTTCGGCGATCTCCTGACCGATGATGTTCATGCTCCCGTCGCGGTCCTGCGCGCGCCCGCTGACCGAGATCACGCTGTCGGGGATGAGCGCATGCCCGACGAGCTGGTAGGAGGCGGGGAAGAAACAGACCTCGATGGAGGCGTCACGGTCGGCGAGGGTGACAGCCGCCCAGGCATTGCCCTGCTTCGTCATCTTGCGGTCCACACCGGTGATCAGGCCGGCGATCTTGACCGGGCCTTCCTGGCTGGAGGCCATGATCTCCGCGATGGTCGTGTCCCGGTTACGGGACAGGATGTGGTCAGCGCCGTCCAGCGGATGCTCGGACACGTACAGACCCAGGTACTCGCGTTCGGTTGCGAGCTTCTGCTTGCGGGGCCATTCGGTCTCGGGGATGTTGAAGTCCAGGCCGAAAGCGGGAGTGTCGTCGCTGCCACCGAGTCCGGCGAACAGGTCGTCCTGACCGTAGGCCTCAGCCTTCTTGACCGGGATGATTGCGTCGATTGCGTCCTCGTGCACGGAGGACAGCCCCATGCGGGTGTGGCCGAGAGAGTCGAACGCACCGGCCTTGATCAACGACTCGACTGCCCGCTTGTTCAGCGCCCCGATCTCCGACTTGTCGAGAAAGTCGGGGAACGAGGTGTACTTCCCGTGGCTCTTGCGGGCGGCGACGATCGCTTCGATGACGCCGTCACCGACGTTCCGCACAGACTTGAGGCCGAAGCGGACGTCCTCACCGACAGCGGTGAACTCGGCCACGGACTCGTTGATGTCGGGCGAGAGTACGGTCACGCCGGACTTGCGGGCGTCGGCCAGGTAGATGCCGGCCTTGTCCTTGTCATCGCCGACGGAGGTGAGGAGCGCAGCCATGTACTCGGCGGGGAAGTTGGCCTTGAGGTAGGCGGTCCAGAAGGACACCAGGCCGTAGCCGGCGGTGTGGGACTTGTTGAAGGCGTAACCGGAGAAGGGGAGCATGACGTCCCACAGAGCCTTGATGGACTCCTCCGAGTACCCGTTGGCATTCATACCGCCGTGGAACTTGTCCCATTCGGCGGCAAGCACCTCGGGCTTCTTCTTACCCATGGCCCGGCGCAGCAGGTCGGCGCCGCCCAGGGTGTAGCCGGCCAGCTGTCGGGCGATCGCCATGATCTGCTCTTGGTAGACGAGCAGATGGAAGGTGCTGCCGAGAATCGGCTCCAGCGGATCGCGCAGCTCGGGGTGGATCGGGGCGATCTCCTGCCGGCCGTTCTTGCGGTGCGCATAGTTGGTGTGCGCGTTGGCCGCCATCGGGCCTGGGCGGTAGAGAGCGAGGGCTGCAGCGATGTCTTCGAAGCGGGTGGGTTCCATCAGCTTGAGGAGCGTCCGCATGCCGGCGCCGTCCAGCTGGAAGACGCCGAAGGTGTCACCACTCGCGAGGAGCTGGTAGGTCTTGGTGTCGTCCAGGGGGATGGTCTCGGAGGACAGGGCGATGCCGCGGTTCTCCCGGACGTTCTCGATGGCCTGATCGATGACACCGAGGTTCCGGAGGCCGAGGAAGTCCATCTTGACCAGGCCCATCGCTTCGCACGAGGGGTAGTCGAAGCCGGTGATCCGGACACCGTCCTTGGCCCGCATGTGCAGTGGGATGCGGTCGGTCAGGCGGGTCTTGGACAGGATCACCGCGGCGGCGTGGACACCGGTGTTCCGGATGAGGCCCTCGACGCCGAGTGCGCCGTCGATGACCTTCTTCACGTCCGGTTCGTTCTCGTACATCGTGCGGACCTCGCCCGCCTCGCTGTAGCGAGGGTGTGAACTGTCGAACAGGCCCGTGATCGGCATGCCCTTGCCCATCACGTCCGGCGGCCATGCCTTGGTGATCCGTTCCCCATGGGCGAAGGGGTAGCCCAGGAGCCGTGAGGTGTCCTTGATGGCGTTCTTCGCCTTGAGCTTGCCGAAGGTGTTCACCATCGCGGTGTAGTCCTCGCCGTACTTCTCCACGACGTAGCGGACCATCTGCTCGCGCTTGCGGTCGTCGAAGTCGAGGTCGACGTCCGGCGGGTTGATGCGCTCGGGGTTCAGGAAACGCTCGAACAGCAGGCCGTGCTCCAGAGGACACAGCTCGGTGATGCGGGTCGCGTAGGCCACGATCGACCCGGTGGCGGATCCTCGACCGGGGCCGACAGGGATCTTGTTGTCGCGGGCGTACTTGCAGATGTCCGCGACGACGAGGAAGTAGGAGGAGAAGCCCATCGGGCCGATGACCGTCATCTCGGTCTCGAACCGCTCCATGACGTGGTCAGGGATCGGGGAGCCGTACCGCATCTCCAGCCCCTTGATGACGTCCCGGCGCAGCCAAGACTCCTGGGTTTCGCCCTCGGGGACGTCCGGGAACTGCGGCATCTCGTCGACTTCGTTGAAGACGTCGTCGTAGGACTCGATGCGTTCGGCGATCAGAAGTGTGTTGTCGCAGGCTTCCGGGAGCTCACTGAACAGTTCCCGCATCTGAGCCGCAGTCTTGAGGAAGTAGCCCGAACCGTTGAACTTGAAGCGGCCCGGATCGTCCTTGTTCTTGCCGACGCCGATGCACAGCAGGTTGTCGTGGGCGTCGGCGTGATCTTCCAGGACGTAGTGGGCATCGTTGGTGGCTAGCAGCGGGATCTGGAGGTCCTTGGCCAACTGCAACAGGCCGCCGCGGACGTTGCGCTCGAGGTCCAGGCCGTGGTCCATCAGCTCCAGGAAGTAGTTTTCCTTCCCGAAGATGTCCTGGTATGCGGCCGCGACCTCTCGTGCTTCGTCGTACTGGTTCAGCCGGAGTCTGGTCTGGATGGCTCCGGAGGGGCAGCCCGTGGTGGCGATGATCCCCTGAGAGTGCTCGGAGATCAGCTCCATGTCCATGCGCGGCTTACCCGCAGGGAACTGGCCGGTGTACGAGGCCTCCGTGGACATGAAGAAGAGGTTGCGCAGGCCTTCCACGTTCCGGGCCCACATCGTCATATGGGTGAAGCGGCCCCCTCCCGAGACGTCCTTGGAGCCTTCCCCGTCATCGGACATCGCCCGCTGGCCGCCCGGCCCCCAGAACTCCTGCTTCCTGGCCCTTCGGGAGGAGGGCGCGACGTAAGCCTCGATACCGATGATCGGCTTCACACCGTCGAAGCCCTTGGCCACCTGCTGAAACTCGTAGGCTCCGAACATGTTGCCGTGATCGCTCATCGCGATGGCCGGCATACCCTGGCGGGCAACCTCGGCGAACATCGGCTTCAGTCTTTGGGCGCCGTCGAGCATCGAGTACTCGGTGTGGTTGTGCAGATGGACGAAGCTGTCAGTCACCGGGCAGGACCTCCGCGAGCAATCTTGGGAAGTCTTCAGACTAACTGCCTACGCCATCCGAAACTCGCGCCTCACCCGCCCAGTTGAGGTGATCCCTCCGGCGTCGCACCATTTGCACTCGGACGTGTACCAGGACAACACGAGTGTCGGGACATCCGTGAGGGGTGCTCAGCAAGCCTTGCAGGCGCAGGTGCCAGCCTGTTCGGACCGGTCATGGGTGCCAGGATCAGGCGGCGTGGCCGCTGTCGTCCGTGGACGTGCTGTGCCGGTAGGGCACCGAGTGGACCGCGACCAAGCCCTGCTGAGGCCTCTCGGTCGATGAGCTGGAGCGGGGACCGGCTCTTGGACATAGCGGCCGGTTTCGGAGTTCACACCGCCCGTTCATGCCGGCGAACCTAGGTGCGCCACCCCCGTTGGTCAGCTAGTGCTGTGATCGGGAAGGTTCGCCGGGTTGAGAACGCTGGCTCCCTCGGTGATGTCACAGGGAGACCTGATGATGTTCCCAGCCATTCACATCTTAGGGACGAGGGAAGACATGCCATCGGCACTGGAACACCTCCAGACACTGCTCGGTGAGCCGGAGGAGGCGTGGGGCCGGCCGCGCCGAGAGGTCTGGGAGGCCTCCGAACAGCACCTCGGTGTCACGCTGCCCGCGGACTACAAGGCCTTCATGGACGTGTACGGGCCCGGAACCCTCGACGGATACCTCCACCTCAACCGGCCAACTGGTCTCATGACCCCCGCTGAACTCGAGATCTTCTGGTCCCTGGAGGGTTGGCGCGATGCACGAAGAGGGGCGGAAGACCTCTACCCCTTCCCCTTCCACCCCGACCCCGGTGGGCTCATCCCCTGGGGCCACGACGAGCACAGCAGCGAGTACTACTTCCTGGCCAGCGACCCGGATCCGGGCAGCTGGGAAATCGTAGTCGGTAGCGAGTGCGCGGAATGGTACCGCACCAGCGGAAGCTTCACCGACTTCCTGATGCGCTGCTTCGAAGGCCTCGGCCGGGCCCGTTCATGGACCGCGCCTGGCCCCGACGTGACGCCCGCTACGTTCCCTTCGCCACGTAGTGCTGTGCCCGGAAAGGGTTGCCAGGCCGGGCGGTCAAGCTGCTGTTTGCAGCGGCCTGCCGCCCCAGCGGACACCTCGTTCGCTTCGAATGCGGGCACGTTCGCGTCGTTTGAACGGCCTCCGGGCCCTGACCGGTGAGTGCCATCCCGCCCCCTGCTGGTTGGAAGTCGTCACTTCCAACCAGCACAACGAGCAACCCGGTGAACCTATACGGTCACAGCACTAGGCAGTATCTGATGGCTCTTGCCCGGGTGGTGGATCTGTCGCCGTTCCGGGCATGAGCCGGTCATGGTGCGTCGGCATGAACTGACGAATACCCAGCGGGAGCACATAGCCCCACTGCTCCCACAAACCGGTGCCCCAGGCGGTCGGTGGGCCGACCACCGGACCGTGGTCAACGGTGTCCTCTACCGGACGGGGACCGGGATTCCCTGGCGTGACCTGCCCGAACGCTACGGATCCTGGCAGACCGTCTACGAACGCCACCGCCGCTGGTCGGCCGACGGGACCTGGTCGAGGATCCTGCGAGCGTTGCAGGCCGGTGCTGATGCCACCGCCCCGGACGTGGACGGCTCGTGGGCGGTCAACGTCGACTCCACCACCTGCCGGGCCCACCAACACGCGGCCGGGGCCCGGCACGCACCCCCGGCCGACCACCCCGAAAAAGGGGCGGAACGCGTGTGGACGCAGAGGGCTGAGAGGCCCTGGGACGCTCCCGGGGCGGACTGACCAGCAAGGTCCACCTCCTGACGGACGACCGCTGCCGACCCCTGGTCTGGCTGACCTCGCCCGGCCAGCGCGGGGACAGCCCGATGTTCATCCCGCTCATGCAGGCCCTCAACGTGGCCCGCACCGGAACCGGGCGGCCCCGCACCCGACCGGACCGGGCCCGCGGCGACAAGGCGTACTCCAGCCGCGCCAACCGCGCCTACCTGCGCAAACGCGGGATCAAGGCAACGATCGCGCAGCCGGACGACCAGCGCGCCAAGCGCCGCAGGCGCGGCCGGGCCGGCGGCCGCCCACCGGCCTTCGACCGCGAGCAGTACCGCCGGCGCAACACCGTCGAACGCTGCATCGGGAAACTGAAACAGCATCGGGCCGTCGCGACTCGGTACGACAAACGCGACTACATCTTCAACGGCACCCTGGCCACAGCAGCCATCGTGATCTGGCTCCGCGACCCCATCAAAGAGCCATCAGACACTGCCTAGCCGATCCGTCGTCATGCTCGGAGGCGCGAGCGGGGCGGCCATGGCCGGAATCCAGTCTCGTCTCGCCAGGAGTAGCGCCCTCGTCCGCCCTTCGGCCAACGTCGGCGTACACCCGCACTTCGTCCTTGCCTGGGTGCACCGCAGTTGGCACAGTCAGCTGGAGAGGAACAGGTCGGAGATCCGCATGGCTGCGGCGATCGCGCCAGCTTGTGACTCGGGATCTCGATCGCAATGACTCTCTCGATGCGCACGTCCTCGGCAACCGACCCAGCATGGACGAGATCTCGCTGCCGCGCCAGGTGCACGCCATCGAGTGTTCCGGATCCAGTCCCGCTGCCCCCGAGCACGAATCAAACGACGGCTGATGAGCCCCTGAACCTGACGACCTGCACCCGACGGCGCAGCCATCTGTAGAAGCAGGTGCGCCTGGCGCCGTGGTAGTGGCAGGGCAGCACGACGTTTCCAGTCACTCCCTCGGCGTGGCGTGGGAGTGACTGGAAACGTTGGGACTGGCGGTCCGGCTGTTGCTGCAGCGAAGAGGCTTGCCAGATCTCCGTCCATTCCCAGACCCATGTACGTACGGCAGCCTCAGAACTAGGCCGACTCCTGGGCAAGCCCAGCGAGCAAGTCAGCACCGGAGACGGGGCAAGGAGCCAGAGGCGTGGCCATAGGACATCCGGCCAGGCCGTGGACCCGGGTTTGACCTGCATGGGCGATCCGGTGTGTCTTCCTGGCCGCAGTGGTGGCCCCTTGTCGACCTGCCCGCACATTTTCAGACATTGCCGGGCGTCGAATTGGCGTGAAACAAGTGAACGCATGCGCGAAATATGTCCTGGACCTGCGTAAATTGGGCCTCGACACTCTCCCGTACGTGAGGGATGATCTTCGAGTCCTACGCCCGGGTAGATCGGTGGCTGATGCTCCCTGCAGCAAACAGGGCGGCGTGTCGCCGGCCGTGACGAGCCCGGCTGCAGAGTGAGCCCAGCCGGCAACCTCGGGGCGATGGAGAATTCGTTGACGAGGGGAAAGATCCGGGGATGCTCAAGGTTTCATACTGGGTATTGGCAGGGTTGCTAGCCGCGACTGGCATCCGCTGGGCGGCACGCGCCCGTCTGCGGCTGGCGCCTCAGCATGCGGTGAACAGCGGGTGGCGCCACCTCCCCTCGCGTAGCCGGATCTCTTCTGGGCTGGGGGTCCGCCGATGACGGCCGTTCTGGGCCTGTCCTGTTACTTCCACGATTCAGCAGCCGCGTTGATCATTGATGGGCAGGTCGTGGCTGCGGCCGAGGAGGAACGTTTCAGCCGTGTGAAGCACGACGCCTCCTTTCCGGACCAAGCCATCCGGTTCTGCCTTGAACAGGGTGGCATCACCAGCCGTGATCTGACTGCTGTTGCCTTTTATGAGGAGCCGGCAACCAAACTGGGGCGCGTGCTCACCTCAGGCATAGCGGGCCTGCCTCGCTCTTCAAGCACTCTCACCCGAGCCCTTGGGCGGTGGGGCCGGGAGAAGCTGTGGATCGAGTCCACAATCTGCCGTCGGCTGGGGGTTCGCCCGTCCCGGGTCACCTACGTCGACCACCACCTCTCGCATGCGGCGAGCTCCTTCCTCGCCTCTCCGTTCGCCGAAGCCGCCACACTGACCATCGACGGGGTTGGTGAGTGGAGCACCGCGACGATCGGTCAGGCTTCCGGAGCCGTCGGGGGCACCAGCCCAGCGCAGATACACAACCAACTCTCGCTGGACTTCCCACATTCGGTGGGGCTTCTGTACTCGGCGATGACCGAGTACCTGGGGTTCGAGGTGAACGAGGGCGAATTCAAGGTCATGGGAATGGCCGCCTACGGCACGCCTCGCTACCGGGACAAACTCGACCAGGTGTGCACGGTCCATGAGGACGGCTCACTCACCTTGGACATGCGCTACTTCGCCTTCCACCGAGACGAGAAGACAAGCCTGACCCCTCGTCTATTCGACCTGCTCGGCGCGCCCCCGCGGGACGCTCGGCGTCCCTTCGGCGATGAGGAAGACGGCCTCACTTCAGACGAACAGCACTATGCCGACGTCGCGGCGAGTATCCAGGAACTGTGCGAAGACATTGTCGTCGCGATGGCGCAGGAGGCACATCGTCGCAGCCCCTCGGATAACCTCGCCTACGCTGGTGGTGTGGCGCTCAACGGGCTGGCTAACAGAGCACTACTTGACCGGACGCCATTCCAGAACCTTTACATTCCTCCAGCTCCAGGAGATTCCGGAGGCGCTCTGGGTGCAGCCCTATACACCTACCATGCCCTGATCGGGCAGCCTCGCTCCTACGTTGCTCGGACTGCTGACCTGGGCAAAGACTACTCCGAGTGCATCGAAAAGACGCTGGGTGAGTGGGGGGTGAAATCTCATCGCTATGACAGCGATGAGATGGTGGTCGACTTTGTTGCCGACCGTCTGGCCGCCGGTGATGTGGTGGGCTGGCATCAAGGACGGTTCGAGTGGGGACCGCGGGCCCTGGGGCATCGCAGTATCCTGGCCGACCCCACCCGGGTGCATATGAAGGCGACCATCAACAAGAAGGTCAAATTCCGCGAGCAGTTCCGTCCGTTCGCACCAGCCGTCCTGGCGGACAAGGCCGAGCGCTACTTCAGCGGTCCGTTGGAGCAGGGACCGGCCCGGTTCATGCAGTTCGTGGTGCCGGCCAGAGAAGGTGTCGCAGAGGCCCTCCCAGCGGTCGTCCACTTCGGCACTTCGCGAGTACAAGCCGTCCATGCCGATCAGAGCCCCCGGCTAGCGAGCCTGATCGAGGCGTTCGACTCCCGATCGGGACACCCGGTGCTGCTGAACACCTCGTTCAACCTCAAGGGCGAGCCGATTGTGGCGAGCCCGGCGGATGCGCTGTCCACGTTCTACCGCAGCGGTCTCGATCTGCTGGTAATGGGAGACCATGTCATCGTCAAGGGCTAAGAATCAGGATGTCCAAAGCCTGCGCTACAAGCTCGCGCCTCAGTTCGAGGAGTATGACGCGTTCCGGCCCCACCTGAACCGACACAGTGGGTTCTCCGCGGCGCCGAACATCAGAAGCTTGTCCGTCAGCACCGACCAGAACGGTTTCCGCCGTACGCCCGCGCAGGTCGACGGAGTCGATATCGACACCCAGAGCCCACCGATGTCCGTGGACTGCGTGGTGTTGGGTGGCTCCACCGTATTCGGGGTGGGCGCGACATCGGACGCAATGACGCTGGTGGGGCAGGCCGCCCACCAGCGAGGCGAACGGTGGCTAAATCTCGGCATTCGCGGCGCCAGCTCCACCCAGGAGGTGCAAGCCCTGCTCCCGTTCGCACTCACTGCCCAACGGGTGGTGGTGTGCAGCGGGGTCAACAACCTCATCATCTCGCTCCAGACAGACGACGGGCACCGGGACGTGTACCAGCCCTTGTACTACGACAAGGCCTTCGACCTTGTCGCCTCGATGCCATTGGTCGATGTCGCAACCCTGGTCAAGGAGGGGGAGCCGGTACGGGCGAACCTGCGCCGCCGCAGCGGGCCGCCTCCGGCTTCACCGGTCCCGCAGGAGGAGGGCTCCTTCACACTGTGGGAGCGGATGGAACGTGCAGCCGCACGACAACTGCGGGATCTGGAACTGATCGTGCGACTCGTTGGTTCACCGGACAAGGTGCTCTTCTGCGCCCAGCCTTTCGCAGACCGCACCGATCGCGGGGACATCGCCCAGGAGCGCTCGCTTATCGGGATCTACGATGTGCGGCAAGGGCCGGTCTGGCAGGATGCCAGCCGCTTCGCAGCAGCCCGCTGGAAGGACTACGTAGCCCTCCTGAGCAAGGGGTGCACGGCGCTCGGCGTTTCCTTCGCGGACCTGCCCGCCGCCGACTTCGAAGGCTGGTCGTTCCTGGACCGCGTACACCTGACGGACAACGGATATCGCCAGGTCGCTTCCCGAATCTGTGAGGCACTCGCATGAGACTGATCGTCCGCAGTCTGCTGAGGTTGGGTGCTTACGCCTCGCTTTGCAGGCCGGCCCGGGCTGCCCAGAAGCAGTCGAGTACAGCCACTCCCGTGCATGACGGCGCTCTTGAGACCTACCCGTTGTGGTGACCGCTCGTACATGAGGTACATCCACCTGATTGAGGTTCAGCCAGGCGACAGGCAGCGGATGCTGGGCGGGAGGTTGTCGGATGGCCCACACCCTCGGAGCCAAGAGCAGCACGAGGGTGGCCAGGGTCACTACAGCAGCGCTTATCGACAGGGCAGAAGAGGGTCCCAGGGTGGCGGCGGCACCCACCACTAGGGCGGGCACCCTCTCACCGCAGACACTGTCGGCGCTGAGGCCAGGCCTGCGGCTGGGGCCCTTGCGTGTGCCCGCGGTCAGCACGAAGGCCAGTAGCTGGCCGTACCCGTCGCAGGCTCGGCGAACCTTGCTGGTCAGCCCGCCGCGGGAGCGTCCAAGAGCGCGTTCGTCGAGCCCCTTTGGCAGCGGTGTGTTGGTGGGCCGCAAGATGGTGGAGTCGATCGCGACCAGCCGGTGCACTTCGCCTCTGGTCTGGACGGCGGCCAGGAGCCGGCCGGAGGTGCCATCGGTGGCCCAGCGGGCGAAGCGTCTGTCGGAAAGCCGCCTAGCACCGCAAGCAACCGGCCAAGGCACGCGGTTGCAGCACTGGCAGATCGGCTCCTCACTGTCCAGCTTCCGTCCGGCCCCTTGCCCGGGTACTCGGGCAAGGCCGAGTGTCCGCACAACGAACGGCACCTCGTTACCGGAGGGAGAGTCACCCGACCGTCAGGACCTCCGCGCGGCAGGGTACGGTCCCGGACGCGACAGCAGCCCGCCCAACCTCAGGCTGGGGCCCACACTCAGCCCGAGGAGCGTATACCCGCGCGGTCATTTCTCGAAGGTCCCGGTAGGCGAGGTGCATATCAAGTCAATCCTCAGTGGTCTCAGAACGAGGTTCGGGGGCTTCGGCCGCTTAACACTGCGGGAAATTCCGGGCTTGCTGGCGACTCCTTCCCTGTACGCGTTCGCCCGTCCTTGCGATAGGCGGTCGGTTTCGGTCAGAGCATCCATCAATCTGGTTGCCGACTCCACGAAGCAAGTGCGTTACTTGATCGTTTTTTCGTACAAGGATCGATCGAGGGAGAAACTTTGCACTTACGGAGAAAGCTGGTTGCGAGTCTTGCGGTGCTGGCGTCGGCTGTCGCCCTGCCGCTGACGGCTACCTCGCCCGCCAGGGCCAGCGCGCCGGACCACAGCTGCAACACCGTCTATCAGGCGCGCATCTTCTTCTGGGCGATGACCTGCGCACAGCCAGGCCAGCCGGTGATCGGCGCCTTCGGCACTTGGCGGAACGTTCCCATCACCTTCGAGCCGGGTTCGGAGGCAGGTGCGGCCGAGGTATCGAACTACGTACGCATGGTCCCCAACACCGACCAGACCGAAGGCGCTAACGGAGGCGACATATTCGGTCCCTCCATTGACGTAGGCCTGCACGCCGAAAAGACGGGCGCGACGACCATCGGCTACGGGCCGAGATGGACCGAGCTGGGTAAACGCGGCGGGGTAACCAAGGCCATCACCGCAGGCCTCAACCCGACGGTCGCGGACAACGTGAACCACACGTACATGACGGTGCGCCAGGCCAGTGGCGACCAGTGGGACGTCCTGTACGACTTCAACATGGTCGGCACCACCACCGACCAGCTCAAGATTCCTCGCGGAAATCCCAACCGGGTCGACATCGGCCTTGAGGTCAGAGGGCCCCAGCACGTGACGGTCCCGCCGATAGCGAACCGTATGCAGTTCATGGCGGAGAACAAGGCCTGGGCCAGGGCGGCGACCGCGGACACTACGCAGCTCACGACGTTGGGGATATGCGGCAAGTCGATGGGTATCCCGTCCGACCCTGCCGCCGTCTACAAGGCGCCGTACTGCTTCGAGGCGAAACTGACTGACTCCACCACGTCCATCCAGTGGACGGTGAGTAAACCCGGGCCAACGGTGGGGCCGGCGCCCACGACACCGGCTCGGGCGGCGGGGACGTTCAACGGCGTCGACCAGAAGGCGCTCTCGAACTGCCTCGCCACCGACCCTGAAAGCTGCATGAACACGGTTCCCGGTCTGTCGAACTGCGTGCAAACCGTCAAGGTCTGCAACGCGGCAGCGCTGCAGAGCCCCCAGCGCGATGCGGCGCGAAAGCCTGGAAGGCATGGGGAACCGGCTGACATCGCAGAGCGCGCGGCCAAATCCTTCGGCGTCGCCCGGGACGGGATCCGCGTTGCGTCAGGGATACGACTGCCGAACGCGAAGGATTCGTCGAGCACTGCGCCACAGTCTTCGGCTATCGCTGGCACCTCGGTGGTGACCGTGGAGTCCGCGGCGCCTACCCGCGGCCTGGAGCATCGCGGACTGACCTTCCAAGGGTTCCGCGCCACCTATTCGACTGAGACCGGACAGCTCCTCGAGGCCTGCTGGGGGCAGATGTGCCAGTCGTGACCGCCGACGCTTCCGTCCCCCGAGTGCTCATGCGAGCCACCCAGCGGCCGCGGACGCACGCCCTCCTGACACTGTTCTGTGCCGCACTCGCACTTCTCCTGACTCTCGGGACAGCCGATTCTGCTTCCGCACGTGCCGCAGGCTCGGGTACTGCCTCACGGCCGACCATCCTCCAGGACGGCGACCTGCGCACCGAGTGCGCCAGCCGTGCCGAGGCCAAGACCCCGAAGGGCTGGATCAAAAGCCGCTTTGAAACGTGCGTGCACCGTCCCACCTACCTGAAACTCAAGGACGACAGACTACGACTCCGAGGCGAACTCTGGTTCGACGTCTGGATTCTGGGATTCTCCTACGACGGATCCCGCAGAGTCGACTACACCAGCAGTGTCGAAAACATCCGCACCAAGGCGGTCGCCGGCGAGAACCCTGCGAACTGGAAGATCGAGCAGTATTTCACCCACAAGATCCAAGCCCAGGGCAGCGACGTCAACCCACAGATCACCAAACCGAACAACGTCCTCCAAAACGGCACAATCGCAGAATGGAATGCAAAGCCGTTCTGGCAGCTCACCTACACCTCACCCGACACCGGCAAGCTCGAGTCGGGCAACAATCAGGTGGTTCTCGGTGAGATCAACCTGACGATGCAGGTGACCTCCCCCACCGCGGTGAAGTGGGAGGACAAGATGATGGCCACGTCGATTGTCCGCTTCGACTACGCCGGACCAGTAGCAGGCAAACACAAGGGAACGGTGTTCACCGGGGCGCGCGTAGAGCTTGTCATGAGCCTCAAGGACCCCGCCGTGGACCAGAGTGCACGACACATCCTCGACGCTCAACAGCTACCCGAGCGCACCTTCCCCTCCTGGGCCGGTAAAACCGTACCCGGAGCCGCCGAGCCCCTCCACCGCCTCATCGACAAGGGCAAGCAGGAGAAGAATCGGGATAAGGCGATAGAAACGTGCAACGATGTCTGGGGTGATTATAGAGGGACTGGACTCCAGTGCGACGAATACCCCTTCGCTTCCACCAAGGAAGGCGCTGCCGCCCCGGGGAACAGGTTCTCGGCCAGGCTCATCGAGGGAACTGACAATGAGACGGGCGGTCGAAGGTTGAACGAAATGTTCACCCTGAACCGCATCCTCGACGGAGATGCATTTTATGTGAAAATAACTCCCTGAGCAGTGACGGAGCGCCCATGTCCATCATCACCGAATACAGCACTACCGCCCGACCGGACCGCAGAATCGTGGAGGTCTACGACTCTGACGCCTACCTCGGCGACGACGAGGCGTTGAAGCTGTCAAGGACCGAGGTAGTCGCCGGAAACGGCTACCACCTCTACCTACACAGCCTTCAGCCCGACATCGAAGTGCAGGTCACCATCAGGGTCTGGGAAACTCCCCAGAAGGCCCCGGAGGACGCTGAAGGCACGGTCCCTGTCACCCTGGAATCAGAGACAGGCCAACTCGTCGTCAACCAGTTCACCTTTGGGCCGGCGGGCATGATGGACCTGCCGCGACCCGGCGTCTACGACGGGCACGCGGCATGGAGCGGACGAGACGCCACGGCCGCCTACTACGACACGTGCCTCCAGCGCGCTGTCGATGAGCAATGGGGCGCGGAACAGATCCGAGCAGCATGGAAACAGTGCTCCACCGCTGAGCAGTACACCCTCGACCTCTGGTTCGTCAGAGAATCCGAACCCGGGGACGACGACTAGCCTTCGGGGACTGTTTCCCCACGCCAGACGGGCCCGCGCTTCCGGTCACACGCATGGAAGCACGGGCCCGGACTGGCCGGCCGCCCCGCACCGGGATCGCGCCCTCGACCGCCCACCGCGTCCTTCAACGGCACGGCCTGCACTTCTCAAGGCCCGCCAGCTCCACGCGGCGGCCATGGCCTCGACCGCGGCTCTCACCCCGGCCGCCCCAGCACCCGCCGCAACCGCTCCCACAGTGCCGCTGGCTTCCGCTGGCCCGGCTCCGGACCCGTCTTCCGGCACGGTCCCGGCCGCACCGCCCAGCGATGTTCCCGGAGACGACGCTTCGCCCGCTGGGCGGCCGACGGCACCTTCGACCGTCTCCTGGCCGCCGCCCAGACCAGGGGCGAGGTGGACTGGCTGGTCGCGATCGACTCCACCATCGTGCGTGCCCACCAGCACACCGCCGCCAAAGGGGGCTCTACGAACGAGCCCTGGGACGCTCCCGCGGCAGGCTGACCAGGAAGATTCACCTCGCCTGCGACGGTCGCGGCCGGCCACTGGCCTTCGTTCTGACCGCGGGCACCCGTAACGACTGAACCCAGGCCGAGACCGTCATCGGCCTCATTTCGGGTGGCAGGCGGCGGGCCCGGACGGCCCCGCGTGCGGCCCGAGCGGGTCATCGCGGTCAAGGGATACTCCTCCCGGACTTTCCCGCCTCCCTCCGTCGGCGCGGTATCAAAGCCACGATCCCGGAGCGTGCCGGCCAACTCGCGGGCCGAGCCCGGCGCCGGGAACGGACCTGTCGTTTCGACAGGTCCGTCTACCGGCGCCGCAACGTCGTCGAACGCTGTTTCCACCGCCTCAAGCAATGGCGAGGCATCGCCACCCGCTACGACAAGCACCCCGCCCGCTACCAGGCCGCGATCACCCTCGCCAGCACCCTCATCTGGCTCGACAAATGATCGACAAGACGCTGCCTAGGGCCAGCTGGCTTCCCTGGTCGCGGTCTCGGCTCGCTCGATCCGGTCGGAGGCTGTCCAGGATCCGGCGGAGTGGTTGCCTCTGGCGCCGGATGCGTTGCGCTGTTCTTGAGGGAGCGTCACCTATGTCTTCTGCTTTTTCCTCCGTACGTCGTATCGCCGCCACCGTCCTGGTGGCCGGCGCGATCGTCTCGGCCGCCGCGCTGCCGGCGTCCGCGCACGACGGTGACCGTCACCACCAGCAGCGGCCGCGGGTGGAGATCAGCCGGGTCCAGGCCGACAGTCCCGGACGTGACGACCGCTCGAACCGGTCCTTGAACAGCGAGTGGGTGGAGA